>NZ_JADKMA010000009.1 GCF_017676365.1 Streptomyces oryzae | reverse complement strand
CAGCCCGTACAGCGAGTCGGTGAGCCGGTCGCGCAGCGCGCTCAAACGGTCCTCCCCTTCTCCTCCGCCTCGTCCCCCGCCACCGTCTGCTGCTCCTCCGAAGCGGACTCCGACTCCTCCGCCGCTGCCACCTCAGCGGCCTCACGGCGCACGGTCACCACGCGCTGGCCGAGGGTGACGGCAGAGCCGACCGCCACCACCCACAGGGCGATCGGCAGCAATACACCGATGTGCGGGACGCCGAAGGTGGCCTCGAAGCCTGAGAAGCCCGCCAGCACCAGCGTGATCACCAGCCGCTCGGACCGCTCCACCAGCCCGTTCACATTCACCGGCAGCCCGATGCTCTCGCCGCGCGCCTTGGTGTACGAGACGACCTGGCCACTGGAGAGGCAGAACAGCGTCACCGCGCACAGCACCAGGTCATCGCCCCGGCCCGCGTACCACAACGCGATCCCGCCGAAGACGGCCGCGTCCGCCACCCGGTCCAGCGTGGAGTCCAGGAAGGCCCCCCAGCGGCTGGAGCGGCCCAGCTGCCGCGCCATGTTGCCGTCCACCATGTCCGAGAAGACGAACAGCGTGATGACAACAGTGCCCCAGAAGAACTCCCCGATCGGGTAGAAGATCAACGCTCCCGCCGTCACTCCGACGGTACCGACCAGGGTGACGGCGTCGGGGCTCACACCCCGGCGCAGCAGCAGCGCGGCAAACGGGGTGAGAACACGCGTGAAGAAAGCACGCGCGTACTTGTTCAGCATGACCGTCCCTGGTACGTCGAGGGCGAGCCGGATGACGGTGTGGCCACCGGGTGGCCCATCGTAGTCACGCCGCGGCGGCGCCCGGCGCACACGGTCGGGTAGTGCGGCGTCGGTTCGCGGTCCCACGTATGGACGCCCGTCGGCAGCGGTGTAAAGCTCGGAAGAACGGTGGTCTTCGCGACCGCTCGGCCCCTTCAGCGTGCTCCAGCAGGTGACAACCGGAAGGCGGGACACATGGCCGACAAAGCGAACGCACACCCCGGAGCCGCCGGCAGGGCAGCAGCGGCCGACCACCCCGCCTCGATACGGAACGTGGTGCTGGTCGGCCACAGCCAAGCCGGCAAGACGACTCTGGTCGAATCCCTCGCCCTCGCCTCGGGCGCCGTCAACCGGGCCGGCCGGGTGGCGGACGGCACCTCGCTCTCCGACTACGACGAGATCGAGCACCGCCAGCAGCGCTCCGTCCAGCTCTCCCTGGTACCGGTCGCCTGGAACGGCATCCGGATCAACCTCCTCGACACCCCCGGCTACGCCGACTTCGTCGGAGAGCTGCGGGCCGGGCTGCGCGCCGCCGACGCCGCGCTCTTCGTCGTCTCGGCCGGGGACGGAGTGGACGGAGCCACCCGGCTGGTGTGGCAGGAGTGCGCGGCTGTCGGCATGCCGCGCGCCATCGTGATCACCCATCTCGACGCCGCGCGCGCCGACTTCGACGAGATGACCGCCATCTGCCAGGAGACGCTGGGCGGCGACGACCCCGACGCCGTCATCCCGCTCTACCTGCCGGCGCTCGGCGAACGCCGCTCCGACGGCACGGCCCCGGTCACCGGGCTGATCGGGCTGCTCACCGGGAAGCTGTTCGACTACGGAGCAGGACAGCGCACCGAACGCGAGCCCGACGAGGGACAGCTGCCGCTCCTCGGCGAGGCCAGGAACCGGCTGATCGAGGGCATCATCGCGCAGAGCGAGGACGAGACCCTGATGGACCGCTACCTCGGCGGCGAGGACTGCGACGTCAAAACGCTCATCGAGGACCTGGAGAAGGCCGTTGCCCGCGGCACCTTCCACCCCGTGCTGGCCGCCGCACCCGCCGCCGACGGCGCCAAGCAGGGCCTGGGCACCATCGAACTGCTGGAGCTGATCACCGGCGGCTTCCCCACCCCCGAGGAACACGGAATCCCCGCCGTCACCACGCCGGACGGCAAACCGCAGCCGGCGCTCGGCTGCGACCCGGCAGGGCCGCTCGCCGCCGAGGTCGTGAAAACCTCCTCCGACCCGTACGTCGGCCGGATCTCCCTCGTCCGCGTCTTCTCCGGCACGCTGCGCCCCGACGAGACGGTGCACGTCTCAGGACACGGCCTGGCGGACCGGGGCCACGAGGATCACGACGTGGACGAGCGGATCGGCGCCCTGTCCGCCCCCTTCGGCAAACAGCAGCGCTCCCTCGACGCGGCCATCGCGGGCGACCTGGCCTGCGTGGCCAAGCTCGGCAGGGCCGAGACCGGTGACACCCTCTCCGCCAAGGACCACCCGCTGCTGATGGCGCCCTGGGAGATGCCCGACCCGCTGCTCCCCGTCGCCATCCAGGCCCACAGCAAGGCCGACGAGGACAAGCTCTCCCAGGGCCTCGCCCGGCTGGTGGCCGAGGACCCGACCATGCGGCTGGAGCAGAACCCCGACACCCACCAGCTCGTCCTGTGGTGCATGGGCGAGGCACACCGGGACGTCGCCCTGGAGCGGCTGCGGTCCCGCTACGGGGTGCAGGTGGACACCGTCGAGCACAAGGTGTCGCTGCGCGAGACCTTCGCCTCGGCCGCCAGTGGGCGCGGCCGGCACGTCAAACAGTCCGGCGGGCACGGGCAGTACGCCATCTGCGACATCACCGTCGAACCCCTCCCGGGCGGCTCCGGCATCGAGTTCGTCGACAAGGTGGTGGGCGGCGCGGTGCCCCGCCAGTTCATCCCTTCGGTGGAGAAGGGCGTCCGCGCCCAGGCCGCCAAGGGCGTGGCCGCCGGCTACCCGCTGGTGGACGTACGGGTCACGCTCGTCGACGGCAAGGCGCACTCCGTCGACTCCTCCGACGCGGCCTTCCAGACTGCGGGGGCGCTCGCCCTGCGCGAGTGCGCCGGCCAGGCGAAGATCCATTTGCTGGAGCCGGTCGCCGAGGTGGAGGTGGAGGTTCCGGACGACTATGTGGGCGCCGTGATGAGCGACTTGTCCTCCCGGCGTGGCCGGGTGCTCGGCACCGAACAGGCCGGGCCTGGCAGCACAACGGTGCGTGCCTCGGTGCCCGAGATCGAGATCAGCCGCTACGCCGTCGACCTGCGGTCCATGTCGCACGGCACCGGCCGGTTCTGCCGTACGTACGCCCAGCACGAGCCGATGCCGCAGCAGCAGGCGGCACGGATTCTGGAGGCGGCGGGGTAGAGGGTCCCGCAACCACAACAACCCCGCAGACTGCGAACGACGGGCAGGGGCAGACGCTTCCCATCGATTGCGGCAAGATGTGTGCCGACCGCGGCAGTTGGGAAGCCGTCTGTCGTGGTCGGCCAGATCAGCGCGGCGGAGTGGGGGCCCAGTGGCCGGATTCGACGATCTCAGCAGCCATCCGGATGTGGCGGCCGAGTTCACGCCAGGAGCCCAGGTACCCATCTCGGGCTCCGGCGGCCAGACGGCCGCGACCCAGGCGCTCGCCTCCGCCGCATACCGCGACGACGAGGTCCAGAAGCTCATCGAGGCCAACCCCGAGGCCGCCTTCAAAAAGCCCCGGCTCTCGCTGTTCGAACCCAATCTCGGTGAAGCGTTCTCCCGCGCCGTCCAGACCCGGCTGCTCGGCGGGGCCCGCAAACCGATCATCCAGTCCTTCGGCATCGAACCGCAGACCGTCGTCGAGCACTGCCTGGCCGCCACCCGGGTACGCAAACAGCGCGATACGCGGCTGACCGTGGTGATGACCCTCTTCGGGCTGCTGTTCCTGCCCGGCGTACTGCTGTGGCTGCTCGCGTTCCAGCTGCGCCGCATGATCGCCGGCTCCAAGGACAAGCGGGCCGGCGCCCTCGGCATGGTGGCCATGGTCGCCGTCGGAGCCCTCGCCGTACTCTTCGCGATAAAGCTGCCGGTCAGCGGATTCTGGGGGATCTATCTGCGGGCCATGTTCGTCGCGCCGGTCATCGGCGGGCTCTGGGCCAAGCAGATCTGCGAGCGGTACGCCAAAGACCTGCGCGACCGCTGGCAGAGCCTGCTGGGCGGCGCCGGGGTCGGCGCCAAGATCCCCGAAGCCGTACCGCAGGACCCCGGAGACGCGGGCGCCGAGCGCATCCGGCTGGGCCTGGCCAAGGTCGCCGCCGAACAGGCCAGCAACCTCGTCTACTACGCGGGCCCCAAGGGGATACTCGGCATGGGCACCCGGTGGGGCAGCTGGCAGATGGCCGAAGAGCTGACCCCGGCGCGCGAGGGCGAGGACATCCACCCGTTCCGCAGCTGGGACGTCATCCGCGCCATCCACGACCAGCTCCGCATGCTGGAGCGCGGCCCGCTGCACACCGGCGGCTTCCCCACCCCCTCGATACGCCACTGGATCGTCTCCCCCATCGCCGAGGGCGCCAAGGAGGTCAAGCGCCCCGACGGCCAGGAGGTCGAGGGCTACCGCATCAAGGACTTCGAGATACAGCGCATCTGCAACGAGCAGCAGTTCGGCGCGGGCAACCGGCACTACCTGGGCGTCCAGTTCGTGCTCTGGGACGGCCAGTTGGTGATCACACTGCTGATCTCCGTCACCGTGCTGCACCACACGCTGCGCATCGAGGTCACCGGACACGCCCTCGGTCCCGTCGACGGGCTGTTCACCAGCGGCCCGAAGGCGAAGACCAAGGAGGTCGCCAAGAGCGTCAAGTTCTGGGAGACCCGCACGGTCAAGCTCCCGCTGGTGGAGACCAAGGAGGTCGTACGCCTCACCGCGCGCGCCCCGCTGACCTGGTTCCCGCCCGTGCTGGACTTCCTCGGCGGCAAGCTCAGCCTGCCCGAGCCGTTCGGCCTGCGGCACGCCTGGGCCAAGAAGCCCTGGCGGCACCGCTTCATGGCCGACGACGCCATGCGCGCGGCGACACCGGTGCTGCGGGTGGTGCATTCGGCGGCCATCAAGGTACTGGAGGAGAACGGCTGCAACGTCGAGAAGTTCGGCAGCCGCTCCCTCAACCTCAGCGCCGCGGTCCAGGACGCCAAGCCGTTCAAGGCCGACGTCTACGACGCGTGAGGGGTCACGCCCGAGCGGTCACCACGCCTCGGCCAGCATCGACCGGGTGTCCGCCAGCAGCTGCGGCAGCACCCGGGTGTGGCCCACCACCGGCATGAAGTTGGTGTCCCCGCCCCAGCGGGGCACCACATGCTGGTGGAGGTGCGCGGCGATACCGGCGCCGGCGACCGAGCCCTGGTTCATGCCGATGTTGAAGCCGTGCGCTCCCGAGACACGGCGCAGCACCGTCATCGCATGCTTGGTGAACGACGCGAGCTCCAGCGTCTCGTTCTCGTCCAGCTCGGTGTAGTCCGCGAGATGCCGGAAGGGCACGGTCATCAAGTGCCCGCCGTTGTACGGGTAGAGATTGAGCACCGCGTAGACGTGCTCGCCGCGGGCGATGATCAGCCCGTCCGCGTCGGACTTCTCCGGGATGGTGCAGAACGGGCAGCCGTCCTCGGCGCCGGGGCCGCTCGGCTTGTTCTCGCCCTGGATGTAGGCCATCCGGTGGGGCGTCCACAAGCGCTGGAACTGGTCCGGCGCCCCCACTCCGATCTGCTGCTCCGGCTCACTCGTCATGTCCGCCAGCTTATGCGCCGGGCGGCGCGGGAGACGAGGAGGGGCGGCCCCTGGAGAGGGGCCGCCCCTGCTTCGCGTCACTGTGCGCTCACACCTGGATACGGCGCTCCACAGCGTCGAGGATCTCCGAAATCGCCTCGTCCTTCGGGATCCCGTTCTTCTGCGACCCGTCCCGGTACCGGAAGGAAACCGCCCCGTTGGCGATGTCCTCGTCACCGGCGATGATCATGAAGGGCGTCTTCGCCTTCTGTGCGTTCCTGATCTTCTTCTGCATCCGGTCCGACGACGAGTCCACCTCCATCCGCAGCCCCTTCGCCTTCGCCGCGGCGGCGAACTCGGTCAGATACGGCACGTGGTCGTCGCCGATCGGGATGCCGATGGCCTGCACCGGGGCCAGCCACGCCGGGAAGGCGCCCGCGTAGTGCTCCAGCAGGACGGCGAAGAAGCGCTCGATGGAGCCGAAGAGGGCGCGGTGCAGCATTACGGGCTGCTGCCGGGAGCCGTCGGCGGCGGTGTACTCCAGGCCGAACCGGGCCGGCTGGTTGAAGTCGACCTGGATCGTGGACATCTGCCACGAGCGGCCGATCGCGTCCTTGGCCTGCACGGAGATCTTCGGCCCGTAGAACGCGGCGCCGCCCGGGTCGGGCACCAGCGGCAGCCCCTGCTTCTCGGCCGCCTGGCGCAGGGCGTCGGTGGCCTCCTCCCACACCTCGTCCGTGCCGATGAACTTGTCCGACTCGGGGTCGCGAGTGGACAGCTCCAGCTCGAACTCACTCAGGCCGTAGTCGCGCAGCAGATCCAGTACGAAAGTGAGCAGGTTGTCCAGCTCCCCCGCCATCTGCTCCTTGGTGCAGTAGATGTGCGAGTCGTCCTGGGTGAAGCCGCGCGATCGGGTCAGGCCGTGCACGACGCCCGACTTCTCGTAGCGGTAGACGGTGCCGAACTCGAACAATCGCAAAGGCAATTCCCGGTACGAGCGCCCGCGCGCCTTGAAGACCAGGTTGTGCATCGGGCAGTTCATCGCCTTGAGGCGGTAGTTCTGCTCGTCGAACTCCAGGGGAGGGAACATGTTCTCCCCATAGCTCGGCAGGTGCCCGGAGGTCTCGAAGAGCTTCTCCTTCGAGATGTGCGGGGTGTTCACGAACTCATAGCCCGCGTCCTCGTGCCGCCGCCGCGAGTAGTCCTCCATCACCCTGCGGACAACGCCGCCCTTGGGGTGGAAGACCGCGAGGCCGGGGCCGATCTCCTCGGGGAAGGAGAAGAGGTCCAGCTCGGTGCCGAGCCTGCGGTGGTCGCGCTTCTCGGCCTCGGCGAGGAACTCCAGATACTGCTTGAGCTCGTCCTTGGTCGGCCACGCGGTGCCGTAGATCCGCTGGAGCTGCGGATTGCGCTCGCTGCCGCGCCAGTACGCGGCAGCGGACCGCATCAGCTTGAAGGCGGGGATCAGCCGGGTGGAGGGCAGGTGCGGGCCCCGGCACAGGTCCTTCCAGCACAGCTCGCCGCTCTTGGCGTCGACGTTGTCGTAGATGGTCAGCTCGCCGGTGCCGACCTCGGCCGAGGCGCCCTCGGCGGCGTCGGCCGCGTTGCCCTTGAGGCCGATCAGCTCCAGCTTGTACGGCTCGTCAGCCAGCTCCTCGCGGGCCGCCTCGTCGGTGGTGACCCGGCGGGCGAAGCGCTGCCCCTGCTTCTGGATCTGCTGCATCTTCTTCTCGATGCGCTTGAGATCGTCGGGGGTGAAGGGCTCGGCGACATCGAAGTCGTAGTAGAAGCCGTCCTTGATGGGCGGACCGATGCCGAGCTTGGCTTCGGGGAAGAGCTCCTGAACGGCCTGTGCCATCACATGCGCCGTGGAGTGGCGCAGGATGTTCAGGCCGTCGTCGCTGGTGATCTCGACGGGCTCGACCTCGTCGCCTTCGGCCAGCGGGTGGGTGAGGTCCTTGAGCTCGCCGCCGACGCGTGCGGCCACGACGGAGCGCTCGCCCTCGAAGAGCGCGGCGGCCGTAGTGCCCGTCGTCACCACGCGCTCTTCCCGCTCGGAATCGCGTTGGATGGTCACACGGACATCTGACACCGGTCTCTCCTGACTCTCACCTGGACGCGCGGCCGTCGCCACGCCGTGAGCGCGGGCATACGCCGCGCTGTCGAATCGTACCGAGCAACGCCCCCCGACCGAAAACGGTCCGGGGCCCACCGCGGACCGCTCGGCGGACGGTGCGGGCTTCCGGCCGGGCCGGCCCCTCCGGTCAGCCGCCCATGCCGCGCTCGAAGTCGTGGAGGCCGTCCCGCAGCCGCTTCAGCAGCTGTTCCCGCGCCGTGCCGGGCACCGGAACCGGTGCGACGTCGTACGCGCCGCTGAGCCGCCGGAAGCCGCCCCGGCTCTCCAGCAGCCCGGCGATCCGCAGCGGCAGCCCCGCCAGATGCGCGTGAACGGCGCGGCGGTACCCGTCCTCGTCCAGCCGGGCCCGCACCTGGGTGACCTCGGCACCGGCGAGCACGTCCAGCCGTACGGAGCCGGGTCCGTCGGGGCGGGCCCGGCGCAGCCGTACGACGGTGCCGGTCACCCGCACAGGGACGGAGGGCTCGGCGCGTACGTAGTGCCGCCCGGCCACTTCCAGCGCCGGCAGATCGCCGGGGGTGAAGACGACGGGGAGCGGCCGCGGCGGACAGCCCCGCGGTGTCCCGGCCGTCCGCGACCAGACGAGGGTGATCTGCACTCCCTCGGTGCCGCGCACCAAGTCGCAGAGTGCTTCGGTGAGTTCGGCGCAGCAGCCGTCCGGCACGGCGGCGTCGAAGTGCTCGGTGGCCCCTGTGGCGCGGTAGCGGCATACGGCGTCGGCTGTCGCCCGCAGCGCGCGGCACAGCACGCCGAACTCCCGGCCGGTGTCCTGCGGGCCCGGGGTGAAGCGGCCGGTCAGCAGCCGGCCGGCGGCGCCTTCCTCGGAGCTCTCGTCGTACCGCACCCGTTCGGTGAACGCCTCGGCCCGCCGCTCGCCGCGTGCGCCGTGGAAGCCGGTGTTCCGGCCGGCGGCGAGGGCGCCGGCGCGCAGCATGGCGCTGGCCGCCGTGCTCAGCTTCTGCCGGGCACGCCAGGTGGCTGCCGCGTTGCTCGCGGGCAGTTCGCGTCTCCAGTGGATCTCATCGTCGTCGGCGGCGACTCGCATCACGCTCTCCGTGTCCCGGCCACTCCCCTCCTTCTCCTGACCACGGATCGATGCCGCAAACAGGCGCTGCGGAGAAACGCAGCCGAGCCGGAGAATGAAAAAGAGGCCGTCCCGTCTGCTGACGGTCCGGCCTCGTGGATCTCGCGCGACGCGATTTCACGAACACGGGGTGGGCGATACTGGGTTCGAACCAGTGACCTCTTCGGTGTGAACGAAGCGCTCTCCCACTGAGCTAATCGCCCCGGGTGTTCCGCCGTTGCCCCGGCGGCACGGGCAGAACAATACAGTGCACCTCACTCTTCATCCAAACCCCTTTCCAGCAGGGCCGGATCCGCCCCTGGAACGCCTCGGGGCCCGGAAGCTGGTTGCTTCCGGGCCCCGGTGCACTGGGTGGGCGATACTGGGTTCGAACCAGTGACCTCTTCGGTGTGAACGAAGCGCTCTCCCGCTGAGCTAATCGCCCGCTGGCGCGCCCAACATTACCGCATGTCAGCGGGTGCTCATGACCACCAGCCGGCCCTCAGCGGGACTGCCGTTCGGCACGCTGGGCGAGCTTGCGTTCCTTGCGGGCCGCCCGGCGGTCCTTCACCCACTGGGTGCCCTCCCGGTATTTGCGCTTTGTCCACCGCAGTACGTGCTGTGCCCAGACGAACTCGGTCGCCCAGACAGCCATCCCGCCGAAGATCACCAGCCACCCCGGCCCCGGCAGCGGCAGCATGATGACGCCGCCGGCCACGATGGCCAGGCCGACGAGAAAGATCCCGACGCGCCAGCTCATGTGCAGCGGCCGGGAAGCCTGCACGAACTTCGGCGCCCGGGAGCCGAGTGGCTTCTCCTCCCGGGTTTCACGCGGCATTACGTCACTCTCCGCAGTCATGAGGGACAAGGTACCCGACGCCCTTCGACCGGGGCGGATTCACTTGATTGGCCGCACCCCCCAAACCTACAAGAGCCGTACGAAGGATTCGATTCCGTACAAATCAGTCAGAGGGGTTTACAACCGGCGCGTAGGTGGCATGTCGATTTCGCCGACGTGCGAATCCCCGAGCGCACACTGAGCGAAAGGCCCTGGCGCTTATGAACACAACGGTGAGCTGTGAGCTGCACCTGCGCCTCGTTGTTTCGAGCGAGTCCTCACTGCCTGTACCAGCGGGCCTGCGGTACGACACGGCGGACCCCTACGCCGTGCACGCCACCTTCCACACCGGTGCCGAGGAGACCGTGGAGTGGGTCTTCGCCCGCGATCTCCTGGCCGAGGGTCTGCACCGGCCCACGGGCACCGGGGACGTCCGAGTCTGGCCGTCCCGCAGCCACGGCCAGTCCGTGGCATGCATCGCCCTCAGCTCCCCGGAGGGCGAGGCCCTGCTCGAGGCCCCGGCGCGGGCACTGGAATCCTTTCTCAAGCGGACCGACGCGGCCGTGCCGCCCGGTACCGAGCACCGCCACTTCGACCTCGACACCGAGCTCTCGCACATTCTCGCCGAGAGCTGAGACCGCCGGTCACCGCGGCCGTCCGACTCGGGGCGACGGCCGACGGTCCCGGCAGCCGTGTGCCACGGCACCGCTTCGTGTAACGGCACACTGCGACGCCGCCGCCGCGTAGGGATACGCGGCGGCGGCGTCGCTGCGTTCGGCAACGCTGCGGCTACCGCTCGGAAACGGGACGACTCCCGCGCGAGGCGCACCGACTAGGCTTCCGCATCAGGCCGGAGATGTTCCCGGACACGGCAGGAGCGGCCCGTGCAGATCAACCACGACACCCGGTGCGCGCTCGACCAGGTGGTCGAGCTGCTGAACACCATGGCGGACGGCGACACCCCCGACACGCTGGTGTCCGTGGCCGACCTGCGTGCCTACGTCGAGCGCAACAACGTCAGCGGCGTCGGCACGCTCACCCAGGAGGACCTGCGGGCGGTGCGGGAGGCGCGGGAGCGTTTCGCGCAGGTGTTCGCCGCCGAGGATTCTCGGACGGCGGCCCGGCTGATCAACGCGCTGGTCGCCGAGGCCGGAACCACGCCGCAGCTCACCGACCACGACGGCTACGACTGGCACGTCCACTACTTCGCGCCCGGCGCCTCCGTCGCGCAGCACCTGGCCGCCGACGGCGGTATGGCGCTGGCGTTCGTGCTCGTCTCCGGCGAGCGGGACCGGCTGCGGCGCTGTTCCGCGCCGGACTGCCGGCGTGCCTTCGTCGATCTGTCCCGCAACCGCTCCCGGCGCTACTGCGACAGCCGCACCTGCGGCAACCGGCTCCATGTGGCCGCCTACCGCGCGCGCCGCCGGGAGTCGACCGAGGCCGCCGCCGGGAGCTGAGCCCCGCGCCGTCCACTGCGGCCCGGCGGTCCGGTCCCTCACAGCAGCAGCAGGTCGTGTGCTCCCGCTGCGCCGAGCAATACCGCGATCACAGCGAGGAACAGCATCAGCGGCGGTTGGGAGAGCGCGTACAGGCACCCCTTGGGCTCGGGGGGCGGCAGCTCGTCGAGCTCGAGCGCGGAGTTCGGCGTCGTGTCCATCTCGCCGCGATCATGTCGCAGCCGCCGCGGCTCCGTACGACCGCACGCCCCCTTTCCCGGTGATTTCCGGGAAAATCCTCGCGAGTCGCCCGCGGGGGGTGCTAGCGCGCCGGGCAGGCCGGAGCGGGGCGGGCGTCTGTGCCGTGCTTCTCAGATGCCGTGCTTCTTGAGGATGGCTTCGATGTCGGAGAAGTCCTCGCCGGGGTCGGCGGGCTTGCCCTTGCCCTGCCCGGTTTTGCCGGGCTTGGTCTTCTCCTGCTTGGCCTTCCGCTGGGTCGCGGCCGGGCCCGAAGAGGGGAGGGCTGGGGCGCCCGCAGCGGGCTCTGTGGCGCGGGTCTGCCCGCGGGACGACTTGGACGCGGTACGGCCGGCGGCGGCGCGGCCGATGATCCACAGCACGACGGCACAGGCCAGCACGGCGAACCCGGCCCAGACGGTGGGCTTGAGCACCAGATCGGCCGCCCAGCTGCCGAACGCCCTGCCGATCTTGCCGCCGAGGCCGACCAGCCCGGACATCGCCAGCCCGACCGGCACCAGCGCGACGGCGGCCAGCCGCGTCGCGGCGGCGAAGCGGCGCCGCCACGCCGTCAGAAAGGCAACGGCGAGACCCGCCGCGGAGAGCGCGGCGCAGACGGTGGTGGTGAGCATGCTTCCATCGTCGCACCGGGCGGGCGGTAGCGGCCATGGCCGGGCCGTGGGTTCAGGGAGATCTCCGGGTCGGGCCCCTCCTGGAGGCTGAGAGACTGTGCTCATGGACAACACCACCGACTCCGGCACCTCCCTCCCCCGGCCTGCGGCCGGGAGGTACCCCCACGCCTCTGCCACGCTCGATGTGTGGTGCGATCTGCAGTGCCCGGACTGCCATCGGGCCCAGGCCGATCTGCGGGCGCTGCGCGAGCGGTACGGCGATGGGCTGGAGATCCGGCTGCGGCACTTCCCGCTGGAGAAGAACAAGCACGCCTACGCCGCGGCCCAGGCGTTCGAGGAGGCGTACGAGCAGGGCAAGGGCGAGGAGTACGCCGAGGCGCTGCTCGCGCGCACCAAGCAGCTCGGCGCGCGCGGTGAGGAGCTGCTGGTGGAGGTGGCGGGCGAACTCGGCCTGGACGCCGAGGAGTTCTCCTCCGCGCTGATCGACGGCCGGCATCTGCTCGCGGTGGACGCCGACCAGGCCGAGGGCAAGGCGATCGGGGTGACGGGAACGCCGACGTATGTCATCGACGGGCAGCGGCTGGACGGCGGGAAGAGCCAGGAAGGGCTGCGGGAGCGCATCGAGGAGATCGCGGACCGGCTGCTTGACCGCTGAGCAGCCGACAGGCGGCTAACGCGGCTACAGCAGCGTCTTGAAGTAGAACGCTTCGACCTGGCGGTAGCCCAGCGAGGTGTAGAGCCGCCGCGCCGGCGTGTTCCCGGCGAAGACGTTGAGCCCGAGCCGCCCGACCCCGGCATCCAGGCAGATGCGCTCGGCGGCCAGCATCAGCGAGCGCCCGTGGCCCTCGCCGCGCCGCTCGGGTGTCACGTTGATGTCGTAGACCCAGGCGTCCACGTCGGTGCGTGGCAGCTCGGTGAAGCCCAGCCAGATCGAGCCGACGTCGGTGCCCTCGCAGGTGAGCACCCGGAGCGCGGCGCCCGACGAGGCCGCGCCGTCCGGCAGTTGGGTGCGCCGGACGGCCGCGGAGGTGGCGGCGGCCTGTTCCGGGCTGAAGCCGCGGTCGGCCAGGCTCTCGATGAAGGTGGCCGCGCCCGCTTCCCACCAGGCGTCGAACTCCTCCTGCGTCAGTGCCCGCACCGTGCTGCCGGGCGACAGTTCGGGCCGCTCGTCCAGCTGTTTGGTCATATGGCAGTTGCGTTCGGTATAGCCCAGTACGCCCAGCAGGTGCACGCCCGCGTCCCCGCTGCCGGCCGACCGGACACTCGCCTCAACCTGGGTGCAGCCCCAGCCCCGCAGCGCTTCCTCGGCCGCCAGGGCCGCGACGGTTCCCCGCCCCCGGCGCCGTTCGCCCTCTTCGATGAACAGCCGCTCCAGGCGCCCCAGCGCCGGCCCGTCCCCGGCCGGGCCGAGGAGGGTGACGGCGCCCACCGGGCGGGAGTTGACGCACACCTCGTAGGCGCGCGAGCGCCTGCCCTCGGCAGTGCGGCTCTCGGGACCGGTCGGGCGCAGGGTGGTCGTCACAGTCCGGTTCTACCCCTACGGGCCTCGCCGGCACCACCGGTTCACGGGTCGATGTCGGCCGCCGAGCGCTCCTCGAAGACGCGCATCGCCTTGCCGGTCACCGGGCCCGGGGCGGTGGGCAGGGTGCGTCCGTCCAGCCGGGCCACGGCCTGGACGTCGCGCAGGCTGGAGGTCACGAAGATCTCGTCGGCCCGCTCCAGCACGTCCATCGGTAGCTCCGTCTCCCGGCCGCCCGCCCATTCGAGGACCAGGGCCCGGGTGATGCCCGCCAGGCAGCCGGAGGACAGCGGCGGTGTGTGCAGCTCTCCGTCGAGGACGACGAAGACGTTGGTCCCGGTGCCCTCGCACAGTTGCCCGTGGGTGTTGGGGAACAGGGCCTCGGTGGCGGCCTGTTGCCGGGCGCGGGCGAGCGCGACGACGTTCTCGGCGTACGAGGTGGTCTTCAGCCCGGCGATCGCGCCGCGCTCGTTGCGGGTCCAGGGGACGGTGACGACAGAGGTGGTGTCCGGCCTGCGGGTGGCCTCGCCGAGGGCGACGACGAGGGTGGGCTTCGCCTGGCCGCGGTCCGAGCCGAGCGGGGAGAGGCCCCCGGTGTAGGTGATCCGCAGCCTGCCGTACGGCATGGGGTTCGCGGCGACGACGGCGTCGCAGGCCCGCCGTACCTCGTCCAGGTCGGGCTCGGGCAGGCCGAGGCCGCGCGCCGAGGAGGCGAGCCGGCGCAGATGCCGGGTGAGGGCGAACGGCGTGCCGTCGGTGGTCTTGACCGTCTCGAAGACCCCGTCGCCCACCGTCAGCCCGTGGTCGAGCACGGAGACGTTCGCGCTGTGTGCGTCCCGCAGTCCGCCGTCGAGCCAGATCTTCACTGTTCACCTCAGGGAGCGCTTGGGGCCACGGGGTCACCGGGTGTGCGCCGGGGTCTCGTGGTCGTCGTACTCCCCCGACGCTACCGCGAGCAGCCGGGAAGCCTTGAGTTCGGTCTCGTGCCACTCGCGCTCGGGGTCGGAGTCCCAGATGATGCCCGCGCCGGTGCCGAAGCGCAGCTGGGGGCGTGGGTGGTCGCGCTCGATCCAGAACGTACGGATGCCGACGGCCAGCTCACCGACGCCCTGGTCGGCGTCGACCCAGCCGATGCCCCCGGTGTACGGGCCGCGCGGCGCGGTCTCCAGCTCGTCGATCAGCCGCAGCGCGCTGGACTTGGGCGCCCCGGTGATCGAGCCTGGCGGAAAGGTGCCCTCCAGCAGCCGTGCCCACGCGCCGGTACCGGGGCCGAGGCCGGAACCGGGGGCATGCCCGGTTCCGGGCAGCTCGCCGCGGACGGTGGAGACCAGGTGGACCAGGCCCCGGTAGGGCTCGGCCGCGCACAGCTGGGGGACGGTGATGGAGCCGGGCACACAGACCCGGCCGAGGTCGTTGCGGACCAGGTCCGTGATCATCACGTTCTCGGCCCGCTCCTTCTCCCCCAGGTCGGCCTCCGAGCGTCCGGTGCCCTTGATCGGGCCGGACTCGACGGTGCGCCCCGCGCGGCGCAGATACAGCTCGGGGGAGGCCGTGGCGATCTCCACCCCGTGTGCGGGGAGGCGCACGGTGCCCGCGTACGCCGCCGGGGTGCCGAGGGCGAGCCGGGCCGTGAGCTGGTCGATGTCGGCTGCGCCGGGAGAGGGGTCGGGGAGCGGTGCGGACAGTACGCGGCAGAGGTTGACCTGGTAGACGTCGCCCGTGCCGATGGCCGCGCGTATCCGCCGTACGCCCTCGGTGTAGGCGGCGCGGTCCAGGGAGCTGGTCCAGCTGTCGGCGGCGGGACCCCGCCAGCGGCCCGGCACCGGCGCGGGCAGGGGGGCGGGACGTACGTCGCCGAAGCGTGCGCAGCACAGCCCGCCCTCGTAGTCGGCGACGACGGCCCACCAGCCCGAGGAGTCGAGAGCCTCGGGATCGCTGGTCACGTCGCGGAGGTCGGTGGCGAGGCAGCCGCCCAAGCGGGCGAGCGGGGTCGGATCGGACACGGTTTCGAGTCTATGGGGGCCGCTGGGCGGCCACGCTGCGGAAACGGAATTTGAGCTGGCCGGGGAATCCGCTAAAGTTCAACACGTCGCCGAGGCGCAAGCGCCCCGGGGACGCCCTCCCGGGCACGGCCTGGGGAAGGCACTGCGGACGTGGCTCAGCTGGTAGAGCATCACCTTGCCAAGGTGAGGGTCGCGAGTTCGAATCTCGTCGTCCGCTCGACGTGGGGGACCTTCGGGGCCTCCGCACCTGGTGGAGTGGCCGAGAGGCGAGGCAACGGCCTGCAAAGCCGTCTACACGGGTTCAAATCCCGTCTCCACCTCCAAGGACGATTAGCTCAGCGGGAGAGCGCTTCCCTGACACGGAAGAGGTCACTGGTTCAATCCCAGTATCGTCCACCAGGTCCGGTCACCACCGGACCTCCCGCGCGGTTAGCTCAGCGGGAGAGCGCTTCCCTGACACGGAAGAGGTCACTGGTTCAATCCCAGTACCGCGCACGGACGATTAGCTCAGCGGGAGAGCGCTTCCCTGACACGGAAGAGGTCACTGGTTCAATCCCAGTATCGTCCACGAAGGCGAGGGCGAAGTGTACCCGCGTAAGGCGCGGGCCACTTCGCCCTCGTTGTTTTTGCTCGGCTTCACCTCGCGTTGCGGGGGCTTCGCCACCCGCACCCCCGCAGAGGAGCGCGGCCCTCATCTCTGGGCTCAGGAGGAGAAGAGCATCCGTCCGAAGCCGCGGTGGTCGTGGTGACCATGGTGGCCTTTGTGCCCGTGGCCGTGCGGACCGTGGCCGTGCGAGCCGTGGTGCGCGGCGCCCCAGGCCGGACCCGCGGGGTAGGACTGCGGGCCGGGCGGCGGGGGCGCGGACTGCATCCACTGGGCCTCCAGCCTGGTGAGGGACTCCAGCTCGCCGTAGTCGAGGAAGATTCCCCGGCAGTTGCTGCACTGCTCTATCTGTACGCCGCTGCGGTTGTATGTCTGCATGGGTGCACCGCACTTGGGACACTGCATCATTTGTCGGTTTCCTCTCGCTCCCGGTTTGCTCCACCTTACGGCGCCTGTGGCGCGGGGAGTTCGGTCCGTCCGGCTCGTTCCGTCCGTTCGAAGAGATCCGCGATCCGGGCGCACGCGGCCACGCACGCCTCCTCCGCCTCGTCCAGCGAGCGGCCCTCGGTCCTGGCCTTGGCGACGCCGAGCGCCGCACTCTGCACCGTCAACGCCCGGGCGGGAGCGTCGAGATACCGCCACGGGTCGGGACCCGCCAGGCCCCGCAGGGTGCTGCTCGCGCGGGGGGCACCGGCCGTCCGCAGCGTACGGGCGTACGCGGCGAAGAAGCGGTCCCACGCGGTGGGCGGGAGGAGGCCGGCGGCGTACCAGCAGGCGGGACGTGCCAGGTCCCAGGCGGGGTCGCCGAGGCCGAGGTCGTCCACGTCGATGAGGTGCCAGGGGCCGTCGGGCGGCGGGTGGCGCACGAGCTGGCCGAGGTGGAAGTCGCCGTGGCACAGGATGCGCGCCTCGGGCGGCCGTTCCTCGTCCCGGCACCAGGGCGGCAGCACGGCCCAGGCGCGCTCGACGGCATCGGCCGCCGCGGCGTGTGCGCCCGGCGGGGCTGTGCGCATCCGCGTCAGGGCGCGAAGGGCCTTGGCGGGCCCGCGCATCGGCGGCAATGGGCCGGGCAGTTGGGCGAGCGGCGGAAGCGGCGCGGTGTGCAGCCGGGCCAGGAGCTCGCCCGCCGCTTCCCAGGGGGCGGCTGCCGCGTCGTCCGGGTCGACCGGGGCGCCGTACGGCCAGACGCTGCCGGCCCGTCCGCCCGGCAGCGGCACCGTCCCGCTGCTGGAGGCGGGCGGCAGCAGCACGCCGCGGTACGTCGCGGCTGCCGCGACCCGCACGCGTACGTCCAGCGGCGCGGCCTCGGCGTCGGGTGCGTGCGCCTTGGCGACCCGGTCCCCGACCCGTACGACGGTGGCGTCGGCGCGCTCGGCGACCACCTCGCCGTTCCCGGCCGGGTCACCGGCGAGCACGGCGAGGGCCCGGTGCAGCGCGGGGTCACCGGCCGGTCTGTCGGGGAGGGGCATGGGCTCTCCAAGCGTTCGACGACCACAACCTAGGCGAGCGCCGACATTGCCGTGCGGCGCACGAGGGGCACGCGACGGCAGAGGACAGGGAGGCCGTGGATACGCGAGGGCCCGGGTAGCTCCCCAGCTACCCGGGCCTCGTGCCGTCCGCCGCACCCCCGTCCCCACGGGGCTGTAAGCCGGAAGTCCCCGACCCGGTCCGCTCCACCGGGCCTGGGATCGCTCAGGACCCCAGCATTCCGGCCACGGACGACGCCTGTGTCAACACCATCCGGCCCCAGCCCGAGACGAGGCCGAGGAGGAGGGCGAGTGGCAGCACCATGGCGGCTGCCACCAGCGGATGACGGCGACCGCCGGGACGGGTGCCGAGATCGGCGAGTGCCGCGAGCCTTCCCTTCCCTGTGGGCGTCGTGCGCCCGGCGATGTGTGCCATCTCCACTCCTGATCGTTGTCTGGGGCGGCGGACGTCTGACCTCGGGGGACGAGTGCTGCGCCCGCCGCTTGACCACAACATTAGGCAAAGACGTACGCAGCGGCGTCATGCGCGCGTACCGACTCGGGGGCCTCCCGCAGGATGACGTGGTGTGGGGGCGCCTACTCCCCAGGGTGGAGGCGTGATCGGCTTTTCCAGGGTCTTCCCCCAAGGGGTACCACCGCCCGGCCGTCCGAGGGCTCCGTGGGGGTGAGTTGTCTCACTCCGCCGCTGCCGCTTGCTCCGGCGGGGCGCCGCTCGCAGACGGTCCGGAACGGTTCCGGGACGCTGCCCGGTGTATCCGTGCGACCTCCGGCTTCGGGTGCGCCCTTGGTGCCCGCCAGGACCCGTCGCTCCGTCAAACTCCGTCCGGCGGCGTCTCTTTGACTGCGACGGGCCGGGGGCGCACGGGCGCGCGGAACCGGCGCGCCCGACGGACTTTCCGTCGTCCGCCGGGCTCTGACATTCCGTCCGGCGCCGCGTGCGCGGCCTATCGTCGCCTTGCCACGGCAGTCCGTAAGCTGTGGTCGTCAGACGGACCGGTCGGCGGTGGGCTGCTTCCCCCACCGGGCGCCGGAGGTGGGGCATTCGCGCACCGGACACCGGAGGTAGGAACGGACATGGCGATGATGCGGCTCCGGCGCGAGGACCCGCGAGTCGTCGGCTCGTTCAGGCTCCACCGGCGCCTGGGGGCCGGGGGCATGGGCGTGGTCTACCTCGGTTCCGACCGGCGCGGCCAGCGGGTCGCGCTGAAGGTGATCCGGCCGGATCTGGCCGAGGACCAGGAGTTCCGCTCCCGCTTCGCCCGCGAGGTGTCGGCGGCGCGGCGCATCAGGGGCGGGTGCACGGCCCGGCTGGTGGCGGCGGACCTGGAGGCCGAGCGGCCCTGGTTCGCCACCCAGTACGTCCCCGGCCCCTCGCTGCACGACAAGGTGAACGAGGGCGGGCCGCTGCCGGCCGCGCAGGTCGCCTCGATCGGCGCCGCGCTCGCCGAGGGCCTGGTGGCGGTGCACGAGGCGGGCGTCGTGCACCGCGATCTGAAGCCGTCCAACATCCTGCTCTCGCCCAAGGGCCCGCGCATCATCGACTTCGGCATCGCCTGGGCGACGGGCGCCAGCACGCTGACGCACGTCGGCACCGCGGTCGGCTCCCCCGGCTTCCTCGCCCCCGAGCAGGTGCGGGGCGCGGCCGTCACCCCCGCGACGGACGTGTTCGCGCTGGGCGCCACGCTGGCGTACGCGGCCACGGCGGACTCCCCGTTCGGGCAGGGCAGTTCGGAAGTGATGCTCTACCGCGTGGTGCACGAGGAGCCGCAGCTGGACGCGGTGCACGCCGCGCTGGCTCCGCTGATCCGCGCCTGCCTCGTCAAGTCGCCGGAGGACCGGCCCAGCACCTTGCAGCTGTCGCTGCGGCTCAAGGAGATCGCGGCGCGCGAGGCCCGGGGGCTGTCCGACGGCGACGCGACACTGGGCGACTGGCCCGGTGCCGGTCACCGCCCGGCGGCCGGCGGGCCGGTCTCCGGCAGGCCGGTGCCCGGCAGACGGCACGAGGCGCCGTCCCGGGAGCGGTATCCGCGGGACCACGCACAGCAGCGCACCCAGCGGGACAGCGGCAGCCGGGAGCGCGAACGGACGGCGAGCGCGTCCCGCGCCTCCACGCCACGCGCCCCCCGCTCGACGGCGCCCGGCTCCTCGCACGCCGCGCGCCCCTCGCGGGACGCGGGACATGTGACCGGCAGCGGCGGCCGCAGGGGTGGAGAGCGCCCGGCACGCCGCCCCGCGAGCCCGCCGCCTCCGCGGGGCGGCAGCGAGCGGACGGGCGGCGGCAGGCCGGCGGCGACCGGCGGCAGGCGCCCGGCAACCAGGGGCGGCCGCCCCGGCGGGCTCAGCCCCGCGGCCCGCAAGCGCCGCCTGCTGCGGCAGCGCCTCATCGTCTTCGTGACCGTCACGCTGCTGGTCGCGCTCGGCATCGCCGCGGCCCAGGGCTGCGAGGGCCCGACCCGGGGGCTCGGCAGCGTCTCGGAGCAGCGGCCGTAGGAGCGTAAGGCAGTTGGACGGGGTCCGCGCCCATGGGACCTGGTGCCGTCAGCGGGTCACCGCGTAGAAGGCGACAGCCGCGGCGGCGCCCACGTTGAGGGAGTCGACACCGTGGGCCATCGGGATGCGGACCCACTCGTCGGCGGCGCGCAGGGCACGGGTGCTCAGGCCCTCGCCCTCGGCGCCGAGCATCAGCGCGGTGCGGCCGGTGGCGCCCGTGGTGACGGTGTCGATGGGGACGGCCTTCTCGTCCGGGGTGAGGGCGAGCAGCGGGAACCCCGCGTCGCGTACCGTCTCCAGGCCGCGCGGCCAGCTCTCCAGCCGGGCGTACGGCACGGCGAAGACGGCGCCCATCGACACCTTCACCGAGCGGCGGTAGAGCGGGTCGGCGCAGTCGGGCGAGAGCAGCACGGCGTCCATGCCCAGCGCCGCCGCGCTGCGGAAGATGGCGCCGATGTTGGTGTGGTCGTTCACCGACTCCATGATCACGACACGGCGGGCCGTGGCCAGCAGTTCCTCCGGCGCCGGGAGGGGCTTGCGCTGCATGGAGGCGAGGGCGCCACGGTGCACGTGGTAGCCGGTGACGCGTTCGGCCAGTTCCGGGCTCACGGCGTAGACGGGCGCGGGCACCTCGTCGATGACGTCACGCATCACGTCGATCCACTTGGCGGACAGCAGCATCGAGCGCATCTCGTATCCGGCCTGCCGGGCACGCCGGATCACCTTCTCGCCCTCCGCGATGAACAGCCCCTCGGCGGGCTCGCGCTTACGGCGCAGTTCGACGTCGGTCAGGCCGGTGTAGTCGCTCAGCCGGGGGTCGTCCGGGTCGTCGACGGTGACGAGCCCGCCGGCCGACGGGCCGCCGGGCGTGCCGTTGGGGGATGATGCTGTAGCCACAGGCCGATACTGCCCTGTTCCGCTCGGAGTGCCAATGTGTGCTCAGGTCGCTGTACACGGTGCCCCGCATCGGGGCTGCGCTTGCCCACCCTGCGCCCTGGGGGTACCCCCTGCTCGAAGAGCTTGGGGGAGCAGACTGCCCAAGCTTGCGGGGTAACAAATAAGGGGCGCGGGGAACTGCGCGACAAGCCACAACCAACCCACAGACCGCAACGGCCCGGTAGGGGCAGCCCCCTACCCGGACTGGCGCAGGGACACCACGTCGCCGATCACGACGACGGCCGGAGGCCGCACCCCCTCGGCGACGGCGCGCTCCGCAGCCGTCGCCAACGTGGCGTCGACCCGACGCTCAGTCGCCATCGTGCCCTCCTGAACGATGGCGACAGGGGTCTCATCCGGCCGGCCGTGCTCACGGAGCGCGGCGGCGATCGCGCCGAGGTTCTCCACGGCCATCAGCAGCACGAGGGTGCCGCGCAGCCTGGCGAGCGCGGGCCAGTCGACCAGCGAGCGCGGGTCGTCGGGGGCTACATGGCCGCTGACGACGGTGAACTCGTGGGCCACACCCCGGTGAGTGACGGGGATACCGACCGCTCCGGGCACGCTGATCGAGCTGGAGATCCCGGGTACGACGGTGACCTGGACGCCCTCGGCCGCGAGCTGTTCGGCCTCCTCCATGCCCCGGCCGAAGACGAACGGGTCGCCGCCCTTGAGGCGTACGACGGACCGTCCGGCCTTGGCGTGCTCGACCAGTACGGCGTTGATGGCTTCCTGGGCCATCGCACGGCCGTAAGGGATCTTGGCCGCGTCGATGACCTCGACGTGCGGCGGGAGTTCGTCCAGCAGATCGCGGGGGCCGAGCCGGTCGGCGACCACCACATCGGCCTGGGCCAGCAGCCGGCGGCCGCGCACGGTGATCAGATCCGGGTCGCCGGGTCCGCCGCCGACGAGGGCGACGCCCGGGGTGCGGGGGCTGCGCTGTTCCGCGTCGAGGGTGCCGTCCCCGAGGCGGGCGACGATCGCGTCCCGGATCGCGGCCGAGCGGCGCGGATCGCGGCCTGCGGCGCCCTGCGCCCCGCTGGTGAGGACGGCCACGGTGATGCCGTCGCTGCGCCCGGTGGCAGGCGTCCACGCGGTGCCCTGGTCCGCGTCGTCCGTCCGTACGCACCACACGCGGCGGGACTCGGCCTCGGCGACGATGGCCGCGTTGACGTCGGGGTCGTCGGTGGCCGCCAGTGCGTACCAGGCGTCCGCGAGGTCGCCGTCCCGCCAGGCGCGGCGCTCCCAGGTGATCTCACCGCTGGTCACCATCGCCTCGACGGAGGGCGTGACCTCGGGCGCGACGACCGTGACGTCAGCGCCCGCCGCCAGCAGCGCCGGAAGGCGGCGCTGTGCCACGGTGCCGCCACCGACCAGCACGACGCGGCGCCCGGCCAGGCGGAGTCCTACGGGGTAGGCGGGAGTGGCGGAGGTTTCCGACATCTGGGACGGCATCCTTCTCGGGAGGGCGAGCCGGCTCGATTCTGAACCGACGACGATGACGACGATGCCGCTGCGGCGGTGAAGCGGCCGGGGGACGGTGAGGGACAGCCTATGCGGGACCGGCGAGCAGTGCTGTCTCGCAGGTCACGGCGCGGGCGGAGCTGGTGCGGTGCGGACGCGAGGGGGACAGCCTGATGCGGCGCCCCGGTCCCCGGGTCCGGAGCCCGGGAGCCGTGGACGCCGTCGCATCGAGGCGTCGCGTCAGCCCTTCTCGGTGACGCCCGCCGCGTCGAACGTGGCCACCTCGTGCATCGCACGGGCCGCGCTCTGCACCATCGGGAGCGCCAGCAGCGCACCCGTGCCCTCGCCCAGCCGCAGATCGAGGTCGACCAGCGGCCGCAGCCCCAGCTTGGTGAGGGCCGCGACATGGCCGGGCTCCGCGCTGCGGTGGCCGGCGATGCAGGCGGCGAGCGCCTCGGGCGCCACGGCGCGGGCCACCAGCGCGGCGGCCCCGGCGCTGACCCCGTCGAGGATGACCGGCGTACGCAGCGAGGCGCCGCCCAGGATCAGTCCGACCATCGCGGCGTGCTCCAGCCCGCCGAAGGCGGAGAGCATGCCCAACGGGTCGGCCGGGTCGGGCTGATGGAGCTCCAGCGCGCGGCGTACGACCTCGACCTTGCGGGCGTGTGTCTCGTCGTTGATGCCGGTGCCGCGCCCGGTGACCTCGGCGGGGTCGGCGCCCGTGCAGGCGGCGATCAGCGCCGCGGAAGCGGTGGTGTTGGCGATGCCCATCTCGCCGGTGAGCAGCGCCTTGTTGCCGGCCGCGACGAGATCGCGGGCGGTCTCGATGCCGACCTCGAGGGCCCGCTCGACGTCCTCGCGGCTGAGCGCGGGCCCTGCGGTCATGTCCGCCGTACCGGCCCGGACCTTGCGGGGCAGCAGACCGGGCGTGGCGGGCAGCTCGGCCGCCACTCCGACGTCGATGACACACACCTCGGCGCCCACCTGGTTGGCGAACGCGTTGCAGACCGCCCCGCCGCCGAGGAAGTTGGCCACCATCTGCGCGGTGACCTCCTGGGGCCAGGGCGTCACGCCCTGCGCGTGCACGCCGTGGTCCCCGGCGAAGATCGCCACAGCGGCCGGCTCCGGCACCGGCGGCGGGCACTTGCGGGAGAGCCCGCACAGCTGCGCCGAGATGATCTCCAGCATGCCGAGCGCCCCGGCGGGCTTGGTCATCCGCTTCTGCCGCTCCCACGCCTCACCGAGCGCCTTCGCGTCCAGCGGGCGGATGGCGCCCAGCGTCTCGGCGAGCATCCCGGCCGGCTCGGCGCCGGGCAGCGCGCGGCGTCCGTACGACTCCTCGTGGACGACCCAGGACAGCGGGCGCCGCTTGGACCAGCCCGCCTGCATCAGCTCGGGCTCGTCGGGGAATTCGTCGACGTAGCCGACGCACAGATAGGCGACGATCTCCAAGTGCTCGGGCAGCTCCAGTGTGCGCACCAGCTCCCGCTCGTCGAAGAAGCTGACCCAGCCCACGCCCAGCCCCTCGGCCCGCGCGGCGAGCCACAGGTTCTCCACGGCGAGCGCCGAGGAGTACGGCGCCATCTGCGGCTGCGTGTGCCGCCCGAGAGTGTGCCGGCCGCCGCGCGTCGGGTCGGCCGTGACGACGATGTTGACCGGGGTGTCGAGGATCGCCTCGATCTTCATTTCCTTGAACTGCTTCGCCCGGCCCTTGGGCAGCGACTTGGCGTACGCCAGCCGCTGCCGCTCGGCCAGCTCGTGCATGGTCCGCCTGGTCTCCTCGGAGCGGATCACCACGAAGTCCCACGGCTGCGAGTGCCCGACACTGGGCGCCGTGTGCGCCGCCTCCAGGACGCGGAGCAGCACGTCGTGCGGGATCGGGTCGGGCCGGAAGCCGTTACGGATGTCCCGCCGCTCCCGCATCAGCCGGTGCACGGCTTCCCGCTCGGCCTCGGCGTACCCCGGCGCGGGGTCGCCCACGGGGGCGTCGGCGACGTCTTCGGCGCCGTGCTGGCCGCCCTGTTCGGCCCCGTGTTCGGCGCCCTCTTCGGCGGGGGTGTCGGCCGGGGCTGGGGCTTCGCCTTCGGCGGGGGCCGTTGCTTCGCCTTCGGCCGGCGTCGGCTGTTCGCCTTCGGTGGGCGCCTCGGTGTCGGACGCGGTGCCGGGCTCGCTCGCCGCGGCGTCGCCGGTGGGCGGCTCGGTTTCGGCTTCGGTTCCGGGTGCGGTTCCGGGGTCAGCTGCGGCTTCGGTTGCGGCCGCGGCATCGTTACCGGCTGCGGCTTCGGAGTCCGCTGCGGTCGCGGAGTCGGCTTCGGCTTCGGCTTCGCCTTCGGCCTTGGCTTCGGTCTCGGTCTCTGCTGCGGCTTCGGAGTCGGCTGCGGTCCCGGGGTGGGCCTCAACCTCGGTGTCGGCCTGGGCTTCGGCTTCGGCTTCGGCTGCAGCCTCGGGCTCGCCGGTTGCTTCGCCGGTCGTCGCCTCGGCAGCGACGGACTCGTCTTCTGCCGCCGCAGACTGGGAGTCGGTGGTTGCTGTGGGGGCGTCCGCGTCGGCCTCACCGTTCGCGGCTTGCGCGGGCGGCGCGGGCTCCGTGGCTTCCGCGACGCTGCCCAGCTCCATGGTCGCCGAGTCGGCCGGAGCGTTCACCGGCGCGGCAGCCTCTGCGGTGTTGCCGGGCTGTGCTTCCGGTGCCGGCTGAGGGGCAGCCGCTTCGGGCGTCGGCATGGGCTCGGGCTCCTGGTCGGGCTGGGCCTCGGACGAGGTGCCCGGGGAGTCGGGGGCTGTTGTCGCCTGTTCGGGGATCGCGGGGCCGTCCTGCTGCTCCGGGTTCTCGTTTATCGGCGGGGCCACCGACTGAGGCTGCGCTTCGCCGCCCTGCGCCGGAACGGTGGGCAGCGCGCCGGGCTGCGCCTCCTGCCGAGGGCCGGGCACGGTGTCGCTGACGGCGCTCTCCGGCGCGGACGCGGGCGCCTGCTGGGGTACGGCCTCACCGGACGCGGAGACCTCGATCGGTCCCCCCGTCGTCGGCTCGGCAGCGGGCTGCTCGGCAGCAGTGGACTGCTCGACCGGAGCGGCCTGTTCAGCGGGGAGGGGCTGCTCCCCGGGCACGGGCTGCTCCGCGGGAAGGCCGGGCTCGGCCGTCGCGGGTGCGGGCTGGGCGGTCCACGCGTCCGGCGGGAGCTGGCCCAGCTGCGGGCCGGGCAGCGGCTCCTCGACGGCTGGTACGGGTGCCTGCTGCTCGGCCTCCGGCTGCGGCGCTTCCGACTGCGGCTGCGGCTGCGCGCCCGGCTGGGGCTCCGGGTGCGGCTGCTCCTCCGCCTGGTGCTGGGGCTGGGGCTGGGGCTCCGGCTGCTGCGCCGGGGGTTCGGCCTGTGCGGGCTGCTGTTCGGGGGCAGCAGGCTCCGCGGTCTGCGAGTGCATGACAGCAGGAGTTGCCTGCTGCGGCGCCGCGCCGGGAGCCGGGCCGGCCGGCGCGTTCTGCACGGGGGCACCCTGCACCGGGGCGGCCTGCGGAGCCGCGGGAGCCGGCTGCGCGGCGGCCCGCTCGGAGAGCGGACGCACGGTGCCGGACTGCTCGGGCACCGGCGGCCCGAGGTGCAGCGGGCGACGCGGGCCGTTTCCGCTGGCGTTCCCACCGCCGTTGCCGTTACCGGGTGCGGCACTCTGCGGGGACGCGGGCGCTGCGTGCGGCTGCGGCTGTTGGGGGTTTCGGACGGAGCTCACGTCGATGGAGCCGGAGTCGCGGCCGTCCGTCTCGTGCTGTTCCGGTGCGGCCGCGGCCGACTGCGAGGCGGCGCCGGCAGCGGCGTCTGGCTGCGGCTGCTCCGGCTGGGCCGGCTGAGTGTCCTGCGCGGGCGGCTGCGCCGCGCCCTGCCCGTTCTGGACGTACGCGGCGTCCTGCGCTCCGTCTCCGAGCGGATGTCCGTGCTCCGCATAGCCGTTGACCGCGTACGCTTCGCCCGGCGCGGGGGCGCCTTCAGGGCCGTACGGCGCCTCGGGCGGCAAACCGCCCTCCTGCGGCGGCTGCTGGGCGGCGGCAGGGTGCGGCTGCCCGTGCGGGTCGTACTCGTGCTCGTAGGAGCCTTCCGGCTGGGGCTGGGTTTGCGGGTGGGGCTGGGTCTGCGGCATCGGCTGTCCCGGGCCGGGCGCCGGCTGCTCGTTCCAGGCGCCCTGCGCGGACGGCATCAGCAGCAGGTCCTCTTCCTCGTGCGGTTCGTGGTGACTTGATGCGTCGTGGGGGACATGCGCGATGTGGGGGCCTTGCACGTCATGGTGGTTCTGCGGGGGGTGGGCGGAGGCTGCCTGGGCTGCGTGCTGGATGTTCTGGACGCCCTGGGCTTCCTGGAGGTTCTGGACGTCCTGCACGTCGCCGACGCCGCCGGCCGGGCCGGCGAAGGTGTGGGCTCCGGAGGCCGGAACGCCCGGCTGCCCCTCCGGCTGCTGCCCGCCTGCGTTCTCCGGCAGCCCCTCGTCCGGGATCTGACCGGTGTCAGTCATGCGTTCCCCTCGCCCATCGCTAGTGCTCCTTCCAACCCGGCGGACGGACCGCCGCACCCCGTAGATGAAGAACGAGCACGCACTCTGTGCGGCACGTGCCTCCGCCTACACCATTCGGACAATGACGGACGAAGCGTCAACACCGAACGGTGGCACAACAGTCCATCAGCCTACCCGTCGCCACCGACACCACCGGCCACGGGTGGGAGGGAAAGCGCACTTCGTCGGGGTTCGTCACGCAGCACGTCACAGAGGTTCACCGGCACGTCACAGGTGTTCAGGTGCGGACGGCCGACAGCAGGAAGACGACGGAGCGTTCGGTCTCCGTCCACGCGGCCGTCTCCAGCTCGACCGACTGAAGCAGGGCGCACTCGACGGCATAATCGCGCTCCCCGAGCGCCCTCCCGACCGCCTCTGCCTCATCTCTGGTGGTGGCGTGCGTGACGATACGCGTGGGGCGGCGGTCGGCGACCGCCGTGACGGTGACCGCTCCCCCGCCCCCCACCCGCACCACATCCGGCTCGGGCAGGTCCTCCAGGATGTGCGGCGCGATGCCGTGCACGGTCTCCAGCTGGACGCCGAAGCGCCGGGCCGCGGCGTAGATGCGGGCACAGGCGTCGGCGTCGCTGTCGACGGCGATGGCGGCGGCCCCCAGCCGCGCGGACTCCACGGCGAGGGCTCCGCTGCCCGCTCCGATGTCCCACACGAGGTCGCCGATCCGGGGTCCCAGCCAGGCGAGTTGGGCGGCGCGCAGCTGTACCGACTCGCCGGCCCGGGGTGCGCCGGCCTTCCCTTCCACCGGCACTCCGGTGTACTCGGCCGCCGGCAGGGCCCAGCCGCGCACGGCGGGCGGGTAGCCGACCTCGTGACCGGCGAGCCAGGCGCTGCCCTGGGTGGCGCCGCTGTCGGCGCCGGCTCCCGTACCGCCCACGACGATGACGACGTTGGGGTCGCGCCAGGTGTGGTCGGCGACCTTGTCGGAAGTGAGGACGGTGACCTGCTCGCGCTCGGTGCCCAGGGCCTCGCAGATGACGAAGGTGCGGTGGACCCCGGTCAGCAGCAGCGCGAGTTCGGCCGGCCCGGCGCCCGGCGAGGTGAACACGGCGACCTTGGTGTGGGCCCGGCAGACGTTGACGGCGCGCCGCAGGGTGCGGCTGCTGGCGACGACGAGCTGGGCGTCGTCCCAGGGCATCCCGGCGCGCGCGAAGGCGGCGGCGACCGAGGAGACGGCGGGCACGACCTCGACCTCGAGGCCGTGCTCGGGGGCGCGCAGGGTCCGTACGACGCCGAAGAAGCCGGGGTCGCCGTCGGCGAGGACGACGGCCGAGCCGCGGTGGCGGGCGATACGGCGGGCCGCGAGCGAGGTGCTGCCGAGCCGGATGCGTTCGGCGTTCGGCGGGACCTCGGGCAGCGCGAGGTGGTGTGCGGCTCCGGCGACGAGGGTGGCCGCAGCGAGTGCCGAGCGGGCGGCGTCGGTCAGCGGCGAACCGTCCCACCCGATCACGGTGACGCGGTCGGCCATGGTGGGTGTCTCCTGGCTGGTGAAGTGCTCATCGCAGGTCGGGCCCACTGAGCGTACCCCCTGTGCGGCCGGGAGCGGCCTCCGCGTCCTGCCGTGCGCGGCCGTCGGTGCCTCCCTGTGCCCCGCGTGCGCGGTGTGCCCCCCGCGTACGCGGCGGTCGGTGGCGGTCAGTGGCGCTGGGGCCAGCCGGGGTAGTGCGCGTAGCCGCCGGCCTCGGCGAACTGGTCGAAGGCGCCGTCGAGATCCTCGGGGAGCAGGCTCCAGACGATGAGGTCGGTGCGGATCTCCGCCCAGCCGCCTTGGGCCTCCGGCCGGGAGGAGTCCCAGTTCTCGGTGCGGGTGCGCGCTATCCAGGCGTTGCGCAGCACTCCCTCGCTGATGCAGCCGAGCTTCTGGGCGACCTGCTGGGCCGCGGTGTTGTCGGCCGCGGTGCGGATCTCCAGGCGTTCGAACTTCTGGTCCTGGAAGAGCCATTGGGCGACCGCCGCCAGCGACTCGGAGGCGTATCCCTCGCCGCGGGCCCAGGAGGCGGTGGCGTAGGCGGCGTGCGCCGAGAGAACGCGCCAGTCGGTGTCGCGCAGTTCCACCAGGCCGACCAGGCGCTGGGTGAGCAGTTCGGTGACGGCGAAGACGATGCCGTCGCCCGAGGTGCGCCGGGCGGGGGCGGTGCGGGTGACGAAGGTCCGAGCCTCGGCCTCGGTGTAGGGAACCGGCGCCGCCATCCAGGCGGTGATCTGGTCGTCCGCCATCATCTCGGTGAGCGCGGGGACGTCAGCTTCCTCGAACGGGCGCAGCACGAGCCGGTCCGTGCTGATCGAGATGTCCGGGAAGGTCGAGGTCATTCGCCGCTCCTACACGTCGGGGTGCAGCACAGCATGCAGCATCGGCACCGTGATGTGCAGCGCCGGGCCCCCTTGGCGAGCGGGGCCCGGCGCTGATCAGAGACTTGTCGACACGGGGACATTCCCCGGATCAGACCGTGGCGTTCACGATCCCACAGACCCGAAGACGGGTTCGATGGCCCCCTGGTATTTGTGCTCGATGAACTTCTTGACCTGCTGGGAGTTGAGCAGCTTGGCCAGCTTCTCGATCCGCGGGTCGTGCTGCTTGCCGTCCTTGACCGCGAGGAAGTTCGCGTAGGGGTTGCCCTTGGCCTGCTCGGCGACCAGCGCGTCCTTGGCGGGGTTGAGGTCGGCGTCGACGGCGTAGTTGCCGTTGATGACGGCGGCGTCCACGTCGTCGAGCGCGCGCGGGACCGCCGCGGCCTCCAGCTCCTTGAACTTCAGGCCGTTGGTGTCGGCGATGTCGCCGAGGGTGGCTTCCTGTCCGGCGCCCGGCTTCAGCTCGATGAGGCCGTGCTTGGCCAGCAGGTGCAGGGAGCGGCCCTCGTTGGTGCTGTCGTTGGGGACGGCGACGGTGTCGCCGTCCCCGATGTCCTTCAGGCTCTGCTCCTTCTTGGAGTAGAGGCCCAGCGGCTCCAGTTCGACGTTCACGACCGGCCTGATGTCGGTGTGCTGCTTCTTGTTGAAGTCGTCCAGATAGGGCTTGTGCTGGAAGAAGTTGGCGTCGACCTCGCCGCTCTCGGTGGCGGTGTTGGGCACCACGTAGTCGTTGAACTTGCGGACGTCGAGCTTGAGCCCCTCCTTGGCGGCGAGGTGCTTTTGCACGTATTCCAGGATCTCGGCGTGCGGGGTGGGCGAGGCGGCGATCCTGAGGGTCTGCTTGTCCTCGCCGCCCTGGCCGATCCCGTAGCCGATCAGCGCCAGCGGGACCACCACGGCCGCGGCCACCGCGACGGTACGGCCACGCCCCAGCCGGGCGAGCCGCCTGCTCGCTCCCCCGTCGCCGCCCGCGCCGCCGCGGCCGGCGGCCAGCAGCCGTACGACGGCGTCGCCGATGATCTGCACGGCGGTGACGATGACGATCAGCGCGACCACCGTGGCGAGCATGACGCTGGTCTCGAAGCGCTGGTAGCCGTACTGCACGGCGACCGAGCCGAGACCGCCGCCGCCGACGGTGCCGGCCATCGCCGAGTAGCCGATCAGCACGATCACCGTCGTGGTCAGCCCCGCCACCAGGGACGGCAGCGCCTGCGGGAGCAGCGCCTTGAAGACGACGGTGGGGGTGCCGCCGCCCATCGCCTGCACGGCCTCGACGAGCCCGCGGTCGACCTCGCGGACGGCGGTCTCCACCAGCCGCGCGAAGAACGGGATCGCGCCGATGGCCAGCGGCACGATGGCGGCGGTCGAGCCGACGGACTGGCCGACGACGAACCGGGTGAAGGGGATCAGGGCGATCAGCAGGATGATGAACGGCAGCGACCTGCCGACGTTCACCACCGCGCCGACAACCTTGTTGACGGGTGCGTTCTGCAGCATCCCGCCCTTGTCGGTGAGGACCAGCAGTACGCCCAGCGGCAGTCCGCCGGCCAGTGCGATCAGCGCGGACCAGCCGACCATGTAGAGGGTGTCCCAGAACCCCTGGAAGAGCAGCGGCTGTATCTCGGACCAGGTCACTTGGCGCCCTCCTTGGCGAGACCGGCGGTGCCGCGCGCGGCGTCGGTGTTCTCGTCGTCCCTCGCCGCGGCTGCGACGGCCGCGACATCCACGGTCAGGCCCTGCTCGCGCAGGAAGCCGATGGGCACGACGTTGTCCTCGAAGCTGCCGGGCAGTTCGATCCGCATCCGGCCGACCTGCTTGCCCGCGACGGTGTCCATGGCGGCGCCGAGGATGGAGATGTCCACCTCGTAGGTCCGCGACAGCTTGGAGATCACCGGCTCGGTGGTCGTCGCCCCGTGGAAGGTGACGTCCACGACGGTACGGCCGGGCGCCGAGGGCACTCCGCCGACCGGGAAGAGCTCGCGGGCCAGCTCGGAGCCGGGCGTGGCCAGCAGTTCGGGGACGGTGCCCGATTCGGTGATCCGGCCGTTCTTCATCAGCGCGGCGGAGTCGCAGACGGCCTTGACGACGTCCATCTCGTGCGTGATCAGCAGCACGGTGAGGCCCAGTTGCTCCTTGAGGTCGCGGAGCAGCTGGAGGACGGAGCGGGTGGTCTCCGGGTCGAGTGCGGAGGTGGCCTCGTCGGAGAGCAGCACCTTGGGGTCGCCGGCCAGCGCCCGGGCGATGCCGACCCGCTGCTTCTGGCCGCCGGAGAGCTGCGCGGGGTGTGCCTTGGCCTTGTCGGCGAGGCCGACGAGGTCGAGCAGTTCGCGTGCCTTGCGGGTGCGCTCCTGTCCGCTGTAGCCGAGGATCTCCAGCGGCAGCTCGACGTTGCCGAGCACCGAGCGCGAGGACAGCAGGTTGAAGTGCTGGAAGACCATGCCGATCCGGCCGCGTGCCGCGCGCAGTTCCTTGCCGGCGCGCTTGCCGCTGCCGGCGAGGGCTGTGAGCTCCTGACCGGCTACGGAGACGGTCCCGGAGGTGGGGCGTTCGAGGAGGTTGACGCAGCGGATGAGCGAGGACTTCCCGGCGCCGCTCTGGCCGACGACGCCGAAGACCTCGCCTTCGCTGACGTGGAGATCGACCCCGTCCAGTGCGGTGACCTCGCGGTCCCGTGTGCGGTAGACCTTTGTGAGGTCTTTTGTCGTGATCACAGAAACATCCGTGGTGTCGGTGGGATAGCGCTTACGGTGCCGTCGGGGCGAGCGCGCGGCGCGGTGTCCGGCGGTGCGGGCAGAGTGCGCCCACGGCTGCGGTGTTCGCGGTGCGCGTGGGAAGTCCGCCACGGCTTCGGCCGGCAGCCCGGAGGGCTCGGCGGTGGCGGGGATGCTCTGCCCGCGGGGCTCGGCGCGCGGGCTCGTGACTCGCTTCGGGGCGCGAGTCGCCTCGGTCAGCTCAGGCGGGGGCCCTCAGCGGGCACACATTCGCCGCGCGGTCTGCGACGGCCAGGCGCGCAGCGGCATACAACGAGCACCGGGCGTCCTGGTCGCCTCGGTCGCAAGGGTGCGGCAGCTCGTCGTGTTCATGGAGCTCAGTAAACCAGAGAGGGCGGACGGCACCGAGCCCTATGTCCGCATTGCGGACGCGGAAATGGACAGCAGCCCGGTGTGCCGCGGCCCGTTCAGTCCTCTGCGACGACCGTCACACCCGAGGCCGTGACCTGCGCGGTCACCGAGCCGAGGTGCTCGACCAGCACATCTGCACTCAGCTGATCCCGCGCGTGTGTTGTGGCCAAGCCCACGGTCCGCATCCCGGCCCTGCGGCCCGCCTCCAGCCCGGCGGGCGCGTCCTCGAAGACCACGCACCGCGCCGGGTCGGCGCCCAGCTTCCCTGCGGCCAGCAGATAGGGCTCGGGGTCGGGCTTGCCGCGGGTGATGTCGTCGGCGGCGACCACCAGCGGCGCCTCGATGCCGACGGCACGCAGCCTGGCCTCGGCCAGCTCGCGGGTGGCCGAGGTGACCACGGCCCAGCTGCCCTCCGGCAGCGAGGCCAGCAGCTCGGCGGTGCCGGGCAGCGGGACGACGCCGCCGTGCGGCACGTCCTCGACCTCCAGCCGCTCGATCCGGGCCAGCGCCTCGGGGATCAGCTCGGCCGGCAGCAGATCGCCGACGATGTCAGCGGCCGGCCGCCCGTGCAGCTCGACCGCGGCGAAGTCCTCCGCGCTGATCCCGTACTCCTGCGCCCACCTCGTCCAGCAGCGGAGCACGGACTCCATGGACGAGAGCAGGGTGCCGTCGTTGTCGAACAGCGCGGTCACAGGGGCTTCGAACTTCATGCCGGGCAGCGTACGCGGACGCCCGGGGGCGCGCGTCGGCGGGCCCGGGCGCCCTTCTAGACTCCTTCACATGCTCACCCCGCTGACCGTCGCGCTCGCCGTGGCCGCACTTGCGCTGGCCGCGTGGTGCGGCTGGGCGGCCTACCGCGACCAGCCCACGAAGGACTGGCACTTCGCCGGCATGGCCGTGGTGACCCTGCTCGCGCTGGCGCAGCTGGTGGTCGGCATCGTCCAGGCGGCCCGCGGCCAGACCGCGGCCGAGGGCTCGGTGATCTTCTTCTCCTACCTGGTCGGCGTCGTGGCGTGCGTGCCGGTGGTGGGTCTGATCTCGCTCACGGAGCGCACCAAGTGGGGCTCGCTGACAGTGGTGGCGGGCGCCGTCGTACTGGCGGTCCTGCAGGTGCGTCTCCACGACATCTGGGGAGGCGGCACGGGTGGCTGAACGAACGCCCTCGCAGACCGTTCCCGCGCCCCGCCGCGCGGGCATCAACACCGGTCCCGGCAAGCTGCTGGTCACGCTCTACGGGATCTTCACGGTGGGCGCCGCCTCGCGCTCGGCCGTCCAGCTGTCGACCCGTTTCCACGAGGCGCCGCTGGCCTACGTCCTCTCGGCGGTCGCCGCCGTGGTGTACGCGTTCATCACGCTCTCCCTGGTCAGGGGCGGTGAGGGCGCGCGCAGAGCCGCCCTCACCTGCTGCGCACTGGAGCTCTTCGGCGTCCTGGCGGTGGGCACCTGGACCCTGGTGGAGCCGTCCGCCTTCCCGGACGCCACGGTCTGGTCCGACTACGGGATGGGCTACCTCTTCATCCCCGTCGCCCTCCCGGTGACGGGCCTGTGGTGGCTGCGGGCCCGCCGCGACGGGTGACTCCCCGCGCGACGGGCCCGGCCCCCAAGCTCCGGCGCCCGGCACAGCGCTACGCGCTGGTGGCGTACTCCGTGGCGTCCTTGGCGAGAGCCACCAGCGTCACCCGGCGGTCCCGCTCGGTCCCCACCGGGGTGTACCCCAGGCGGCGGTACAACCGAAGGTTGCCCTCGCTGCGGCTGCCGGTCACCAGGTGGTAGCGCTTGGGCGCGAACTCGTCGGCGAGCCGGGCCTCGACGGCGGCCAGCAGCCGGCCGCCCAGTCCGTGCCCCTGGAGGCGGGGGTGCACACACAGCCGGCCGATGCGCGCGGTGCCCTCGGCATCGACCTTGCCGCGCACGGTGCCGACGACCTCCTCGCCGAGCCGGGCCACCACCATGCAGCCCTCGGCGAGTTCGGCCCGCAGCTCGTCCAGCGTCTGGACGAGCGGCTCGATGGAGTAGTCGCCGTACAGTTCCGCCTCGCTCTGGAAGCAGAGGTACTGCAGCTTCAGTATCTGTTCGGCGTCTCGCTCGTCCGCCGCAGAGATGGTCACGCTCATGCCCATGTGCGCATGCCTCCCCAAGTTGTGTGCGCACGGGCACGGGAGAGTGAGGGTGCCGTGTCCGTGCAGTCTGCCCTGGTGACGCCGGTTGCCTCTCGCACCCTTCCCTTACTTCCGGGTGGCGGAACCTTTGCCGCGAGCATTCTGCGCAGGCATTCCAGACAGCGGGAACGCAGCGGGCCCACCGCACCCTGTGAGATTCCCAACTCATGGGCGATTTGCGGGTATGTGGGGTCTTTCCTGGACAGCAGCGCGCGCAGCACGGCGGGACAGCGCCCCGGAAGTCCGCTGACGGCCGCGACAAGTTCGCGGCGCCGCTCGATGGCCAGCAGCGGCGCCTCGGTGTCGCTGGCCGGATCGCCGTGGCCGTCGGCTGCGGTGATCCTCGACTGCGGAGGTGTACGGGGTGCGGGCTCGGCCCCTCGCGGTACCTCGCGCCCCTCGCCCGCGTCCGCCGCCGCCCGGGCTTCGGCCCATACCGCGGCGGCCAGCCAGGCGGCGGGCTCGGTAGGCGGCCCGGTGCGGCGCAGCTGCTCCAGCCAGCGCAGCCAGACGCCCTGGCGCAGATCCTCGGCGTCCGCGCCGGAGCGGGCGGCGGCCTCGGCGGCGCACTCGGCATCCAGCAGCGCCCGCAAGCCGGGCGCCATCAGCGCGTGTTCGGTCATACGCCGCTGCACGCGCGCCGCCCGGCCGCGGTTGCGGAACGGGCGGCGCGTCACTCGTGCGGGTGGAACGGGGCGGGACTGGTCAGCGGTTGGCGCGGAAGTCGGCAGCCGCCAGCAGCGCGGTGTCGCAGTTGTCGGAGAAGATTCCGTCGATGCCGGTCTCGAACCAGCGCTTGAAGGCACCGAACGCGTCGCCGTACGCGTTCGGATCGTCCCCCTTGCGGAAGTCGGCCGGCAGGAAGGTGTTCTCGTTGCGCATGGTGTACGGGTGCAGCACCAGCTTCTGCGCGTGCGCGTCCCGCACCAGGGTCGTCTCCTCGCCGAGGGAGCCGTCCTCCTTGCGGGGGATGATCAGGTCGAGGGTGGGCCCGATGCCCTGCGCGAAGCCGGCGATCCACTTCAGCCCCTCGGGCTCGACCAGATCGGCGACGGTGCGCGGGTCTCCCGCTTCCTCGAAGTCCCAGGGGCGCGAGTCGGCAGTCCACAGCAGGACGACGCGGGGGCACTCCACCAGCTTGCTCAGCTGCTCCATGCTGCTCGGCTCGAAGGACTGGAGGAAGTTGGGAGAGTCCGCCTTGTGCCGCCCGTACCGGCGCAGCAGCTTGGCCAGCGGCTTCTCCAGGCCGAGGCCGAGCTTGCGGAAGTAGGTGGGGTGCTTGGTCTCGACGTGCAGCCATACCGGGCGGCCGCGCTGCCTGCCCTGCTTGTCGGCCCACTGAAGGACCTCTTCGAAGCTGGGCACCTCCCAGCGGCCGTTGTAGAGGGTGTTGTGCTGGCGCTGCTTGGGGATGCGCTCCTTGGCCCGCAGCGTCTTGAGCTCCTTGAGGGTGAAGTCCTCGGTGAACCACCCGGTGATCTCGTCGCCGTCGACCGTCTTGGTGGTCTTGCGGGAGGCGAACTCGGGGTGGTCGGCCACGTCCGTGGTGGCGGTGATGTCGTTCTCGTGCCGGCACACCAGGTGGCCGTCCTTGGTGGACACCAGGTCCTGCTCGATGACGTCGGCGCCCATGTCGAGGGCGAGCTGGTAGGAGCCGAAGGTGTGCTCGGGGCGGTAACCGCTGGTGCCGCGGTGCGCGATGACGGCCGGAGTGGGCAGGCCACGGTGGCCGTCCCCGCTTCCCTCGGTGCGGACCGCCGAGCGGCTCGCGGCCTGCGCGGTGCCGCCGCCGAGCGCGACCGCGCCCGTACCCGCCGCGCCCAGCACCGCCGCCGCCCCGAGCACGGTTCTGCGGCCCGGCTGCTGCTCCTGTCCCATGCGCTCTCCTCATCTCCCGGTGGCACCGATGTCCGGCCCCTGCCACACGTCGGGCTGATCGTAGGACCGGCCGGGGGACGCCGGGGAGACGTGCGGGCGAACACGGCTGAAACACCGGCGAGTCGGCGACCGGGAGGGGAGCAATACGGAGGTAACCCGCGTCAATTCCCCGTAACGGTGCAACCAACCCGGTGTGCCGGGTACCCGAAGCGGCGAGTATCGTCCTCATCTGCGCGTCCTGCGCATCGACCACGTCCGTGCGCATCGACCAGGCGCACGGTCATATCGACTTGGGCGGAGGGTCCGTTGTCCCGTTTCCGGCTGATCAAGGCAGTGCTCGGCCCGCTCCTTCGCGTGCTGTTCCGGCCGAAGATCGAAGGGGCCGACCGTATTCCCGGCTCGGGTCCGGTGATCCTGGCCGGCAACCACCTCACCTTCATCGACTCGATGGTGCTGCCGCTGGTCACCACCCGCCAGGTCTTCTTCATCGGCAAGGACGAGTACGTCACCGGCAAAAGCCTCAAGGGGCGCCTGATGGCGTGGTTCTTCACCGGTGTCGGCATGATCCCCGTCGACCGGGACGGCGGCCGCGGAGGCGTCGCCGCACTGATGACCGGCCGCCGGGTGCTGGAGGAGGGCAAGGTCTTCGCCATCTACCCCGAGGGCACCCGCTCCCCCGACGGCCGCCTCTACCGGGGCCGTACGGGCATCGCACGGCTCGCCCTGATGACGGGCGCCCCCGTGGTGCCGTTCGCGATGATCGGTACGGACGAGGTGCAGCCGGGCGGCAAGGGCCTCCCGCGGATCGGCGGCGGGCGCCGGATCACGGTTCGCTTCGGCGAACCGCTCGACTTCTCGCGGTACGACGGTATGGACCGCGACCGCTATGTGCTCCGCGCGGTGACCGACGAGGTGATGAGCGACGTCATGCGCCTTTCGGGCCAGGAGTACGTGGACATGTATGCGACGAAGGCGAAGGCGGCCTGAGCCCGAATCTGCCGGATTGCCGGCCTGCCGGCTTGAGCGGTGTGCCCGCTGCCGCTGAGGCCGTCGACGGATTCCGCCGGGCCCTCGCGGTTGTGGCTCGCCGCCGTTGCGGCGGGAAGAGATCTCGGCGGGCGGCGGGGGCCGGCGGGCTTCACTGCCACGGCAGCTCGGAGCGGCGCCGCCAGTACACCTCGGGCTCCTCCACCAGGTCGGCCAGCAGCGCCAGTTGGGCGTCGTCCAGCTCGGCGGCCGTGGCCAGCAGATTGGCGTGCAGCTCACCAACGGTGGCCGCGCCGGAGAGGACGACTCCCGCCCACGGCTGCCGCAGCACAGCGGCGAGCGCGACGGCATCCGGAGTGGTTCCCGCCGCCTCGGCCACCAGATGCAGATCGCGGGGCTCCTGCCCGCCAGCCAGCCGCCCGTTGGCCATGGCCTCCTTGACGATCACCGTCAGCCCCGCCTCGTGCGCCTCGGCCAGCGCGCCCGCCGCCGAGGTCTCCAGCAGGTTGTAGGTGCTCTGGACGGTACGGAAGAGCGGCTCGCCGTCCACCGTGACCGCCAGCCCCGCGCGGATGGCGTCGGCCTGCGCGGGGCCGCTGGTGCTGAAGCCGACCGTGACGCCCTCGGCCGCCAGCCGGGCCAGCCGCTCGTGCAGCGCGGTGTCCGTCAGCGCGGGGCTGTCCGGGGTGACGGAGTGGATCTGGTACAGGTCCAGCCGGTCGCCGAGCAGTTCCCGGCTCTCGGCCAGCTGCCGCTCGAACGCCGCGAGGGAGTGGTCCTTGACCTCGTGCTCCGCCGCGTCCGTCCGCCACTCCCCCACATAGGTGTAGCCCCACTTGCTGCCGACGACCACGTCGTCGGCCTCCGGGTGCTCGTGCAGCCACGCCGCCAGGAACTCCTCGGCCCGCCCGTATGAGCGCGCCGCGTCGAAGTAGCGCACGCCCTGGGCGTAGGCGGCGTCGAGGAGTTCGTGCGTACGGGAGCGCATCGCCTCCGGCGTGCGGTTGCCGGGAAGCTCCGCTTCCCGGCCGAGCGTGATGTACGCGGGGCGGCCGACGGCGGCCAGGCCGAGGCCGAGGTGGGCCGTCGGTGTGGTGGCGGAAGCGAGACGGGTGAAGGGCATCGGCATCTCCCGGCGCGGGCGGTGGGGCGGCTCTTTGCCGCCCCACCGTACTGGGCGGGTGACGCTGGGCCCTGTACCCCGGCCCGGGCACCCCCTCACGATGCCTGATGAGGGGGTGCCCCTTGCTGTGCGTTGCAGGCTGCGGGTTGTTTGTGGCTTGTCGCGCAGTTCCCCGCGCCCCTTACGGGGCACGTCTGCTCTGCACCTGCTGTGCTTGGGAGGTCTGCGCCTAGGGGTACCCCCTGCTCGAAGAGCTTGGGGGAGCAGGGCTGGCAAGCGCAGCCCCCACGCCGGGTGCCCGGGATTGCGGGCTAGCTCTGACTCTTGGCGCCGACCCACTCGCGCTGGAGGTCCAGCTCCGTGCGGAAGTCGGCGAGCTGGGCGGCGACCGCGGAGGGGGCCGTGCCGCCCTTGCCGTTCCGGGCGGCCAGTGCGCCGGGGACGTTCAGTACCTCGCGCACCTCGGGGGTGAGGTGCGGGGAGATCGCGGCGAACTGCTCGTCGGTGAGCTGGTCCAGCTCGATGCCCGTACGCTCGCACTCCTTCACGCAGGCGCCCGCGACCTCGTGCGCCACCCGGAACGGGACGCCGCGCTTGACCAGCCACTCCGCGACGTCGGTGGCCAGCGAGAATCCGGCCGGCGCCAGCTCGGCCATCCGGTCGCCGTGCACGGTCAGCGTCGCCATCATGCCGGTGAACGCGGGCAGCAGCAGCTCCAGCTGGTCGATGGAGTCGAAGACCGGTTCCTTGTCCTCCTGGAGGTCCCGGTTGTAGGCGAGCGGCAGCGCCTTGAGCGTCGTCATCAGCCCGGTCAGATTGCCGATCAGCCGCCCGGACTTGCCGCGCGCCAGCTCCGCGATGTCCGGGTTCTTCTTCTGCGGCATGATCGAGGATCCGGTCGAGAAGGCGTCGTGCAGGGTCACGAAGGAGAACTCCTTCGTGTTCCAGAGGATGATCTCCTCGGCGATCTTGGAGATGTCGACGCCGATCATCGCGGTGACGAACGCGAACTCCGCGACGAAGTCACGCGAGGCCGTCCCGTCGATCGAGTTGGCCGCGCTGCCGCCCTCGAAGCCGAGATCGGCGGCGACGGCCTCCGGGTCGAGGCCGAGCGACGATCCGGCCAGCGCCCCCGACCCGTAGGGCGAGACCGCCGTACGCGCGTCCCACTGCCGCAGCCGCTCCGCGTCCCGCGCGAGGGCCTGGGCGTGTGCCAGGACGTGGTGCGCGAACAGCACGGGCTGCGCGTGCTGGAGGTGGGTGCGGCCGGGCATCGCCACCTCGGGGTGCGTCTCGGCCAGCCCGACGAGCACACCCTGCAACTCGGCCAGCAGGCCGCCGATGACGCGGGCGTGGTCCCGCAGATACATCCGGAAGAGCGTGGCGACCTGGTCGTTGCGGGACCTTCCGGCCCGCAGCTTGCCGCCGAGGTCCTTGCCGACCCGCTCCAGCAGGCCCCGCTCCAGCGCCGTGTGGACGTCCTCGTCGGCGATCGTGCCCTGGAAGTCACCGGAGGCGACGTCCCGTTCGAGGGTGTCCAGGCCCTCGATCATCTGGGCGAGCTCGTCGTCCGAGAGCAGGCCCGCCTTGTGCAGGACGCGGGCGTGTGCCCGCGAGCCCGCGATGTCGTACGGCGCCAGGCGCCAGTCGAAGTGGACCGATGCGGAGAGCTTCTCCAGCGCCTCGCTCGGCCCGTCGGCGAACCGGCCGCCCCAGAGGCGGATGTCGTCGGTGTCGTTGCTGCTCACGTGTGTCGCCTGCTCCTGGCTGGATGGTGGGGTTTCGTCGGCGGCTGCGGCTGCCCAGCGCGGATTATGCCCGTCCGCTCGGGGTCTGCCGTACGCTGAGGTCAGCATAAGTATGCGTACCTCTGCATGAATCGTCAATCAGCGTTTCCGGCCTGCGGCGCCGGCGCCCCCTACGAGGCGCGCCCCTTCAGCTCTTCCGCCAGCACCCGGGTGTGGCCGAGGGCGGGGTCCTTGACGGCGGTCAGCAGAGTGAGGGTGCCGGCACCGGAGGCGGTCTCGAGGAGGTCGCCGAGCGCCTGCTCGCCCTCTTCCGTGGCCAGCTCGGCGCGGTAGCGCTCGGCGAACGCGTCGAAGCGGTCCGGATCGTGCCCGTACCACTTGCGCAGCTCCGTGCTGGGCGCGACGTCCTTGTGCCAGGCGTCCAGTGCGGCCTCCTCCTTGGACAGACCGCGCGGCCAGACCCGGTCCACCAGGACGCGCGCACCGTCGGTTCCCGGCTCGGGCGCCTCGTAGACGCGGCGCACCTGGATCTTCGGTTTCTTCTTGGCAGCCATGACGCCAGCCTGCGACCGGTGCCCGCACTCTCGCATGTTGACACCGTTCACATTGCCGGATAGCTTTCCGCCATGACTGACTACCCGAGTCTCGCGCGGCAGACGTGGCACCAGCTCGAGCCCGTCTACGCGTCCGTCTACTTCTCCCGGCGGACAGCCGCGGAGGCCGGCGCCCTCGGCTACGACGCCACCGCGCGCTGGCCCTTCTACTTCGCCCTGCGTGCGGCCCCGCTCGGAGCGGCGAGTGCCCGGCTGGTGACGGCGACGTTCTACAGCTTCAGCCCGCACAGGGTCGCCGCGCACGTGCCCGGTGTCTGGGCGACGGCCTCGCCCGGTGCGGTGCTGGAAGCGCGGACACGGAGCGTGGACGCGACGCTGCGCGCCATTCTCGGCGACCGGATCGCGGACCCCGGACTCGCCGAGGCGGCCGCACTGGCACGCACCGCCGCCGAGGCCGCCGACTTCGCCGGGCGCCCGCTGGCCGCCGCCAACGCCGCGCTGGAGTGGCCGCAAGAGCCGCACCTGGTGCTGTGGCAGGCGGCGAACGTGCTGCGCGAACACCGCGGGGACGGCCATCTGGTGGCGTTGCAGTCCGCCGGTCTTGACGGCTGCGAGGCGCTGGTGTCCTTCGCCGGAATCGGCGCGGCACCCGCGGAGAACTTCGCCTCGCGCGGCTGGAACGAGCAGGAGTGGGCAGCCGCCCGCACCCGGCTGAGGGAGAGGGGGCTGGTGGACGCGGAGGGGACGGCCACCGAGCGCGGGCGCGAAGTGCGGGACGAGGTGGAGCGGTTGACGGACGAGCTTGCCGCGGGGCCGTATCGCGTCCTCGGCGAGGACGGCTGCGCCCGGCTGGCCGAGCTCAACCGTCCCGCGTTCACCGCGGTGATCGAGTCCGGTCTGCTGCCCGCGCAGTCCACGCTGGGCATCCTCAACATCCAGGCGCCGAAGCCGCGGTAGGGCTTCTCCTCGGAAGGGGGGACGGACTGCCCGAGCTCCGCAGGACAGCAGCGCACCGGTCACATTGCGAGACGGCCTTGCCAACCAGCTCCACCAGGGCGTTTTCTCTGCGGGTGCGAACCGAACACCAGAACACCTCGCCGGACTCCCCCGCCGCCGGCGCCGAGCAACGCGGGGCCCGCCGCGCGGTGACCCTCTTCCCGCTGCTGGTACTGCTCGCCGGCGGCCTCGGCATGGTGACTCCGGGCAGCTTCACGGGAGCGGCCGAGGCAGTGCCGTATCTGCTCGGCGTCGTCATGTTCTGCATGGGCCTGACCATGACGCTGCCCGACTTCCGCTCAGTGGTGCGCCGGCCCTGGGCGGTCGCGCTCGGACTTGTGGCGCAGTACATAGTGATGCCGGGGCTCGGCTGGCTGATCGCCCAGGCGCTGGACCTCTCGCCGCAGCTCGCGGCCGGGCTGATCCTCGTCGGCTGCGCCCCGGGTGGTACGGCCTCGAACGTCGTCACCTACCTGGCGCGCGGCGACGTGGCCCTCTCGGTCTCGGTGACCTCGGTCTCCACGCTCGTCGCTCCGCTGCTGACGCCGCCTCTGACGCTGTTCCTCGCCGGGGAGTTCCTGCCGGTGGACACCGCCTCGATGGTCGGCGACATCCTCAAGACGGTGCTGCTGCCGGTCATCGGCGGATTGGTTGTGCGGCTGCTCGCGGGGCGCTACGTCGAGCGGGCGCTGCCCGTGCTGCCGTGGCTCTCGGCGGTGACCATCGCGGCCATCGTCAGCATCGTGGTGGCGGGCAGCGCGGACGCGATCAAGTCGGCTGCGGGGCTGGTCTTTCTGGCGGTCGTCCTGCACAACGGCCTGGGTCTGGCGCTCGGTTACACCGTGGGGCGCTTCTCGCGGCTGGGCGAGCCCGCCGGACGTGCCTTGGCCTTCGAGGTGGGCATGCAGAACTCCGGCCTCGCCGCATCCCTCGCCACCGCGCACTTCAGCCCGCTGGCCGCGCTGCCCGCGGCGGTGTTCTCCGTGTGGCACAACGTCTCCGGGGCGCTGGCCGCCGCGTGGTTCTCCTACCGGGACCGGCGGCGCCCCGCGGAGTAGTTCTTGCCCGGCGGATCCTGCGATGAGCGTCGCATCCCGAGGATCCGCCGGACAGCCGCCTACCTTGCCGGACCGATCCGGTACACGTCCCCGCCCAGCGCCAGCGCGTACAGCTCCCGGTCGCCGTCCTCGGCGAAGGAGACGATCTCGCCTCCGTTGACGCCGAGGTTGGTCTCCCCGGTGACCTTGCCGTCCTTCATCCGCAGCGCCCGGACGTCGCCCTCGCAGTAGTCGCTGAAGAGGTAGCTGCCCTGCAGCTGCGGGACGGCGCGGCCGCGGTAGACATAGCCGCCGGTGACCGAGCAGCGGGAGGGGCCGCGGTCGTACTCGAAGACCGGCGGCACATGGTTGGCGGGCTCCTCGCCGGCGACCGGAAGGGTGCCCTCCATCCTGGCCCAGCCGTAGTTCTCGCCGCCCTTGCTGGCGGCGGGCGCCCAGTCGATCTCCTCACGGCGGTTCTGGCCGACGTCGCCGATCAGCAGGTCGCCGTTGGCGGAGTCGAAGGAGAACCGCCACGGGTTGCGCAGCCCGTACGCCCAGATCTCGGGCCGGGCATCCGGCTTGCCGACGAACGGGTTGTCCTCGGGTACGGCGTACGGGTCGCCCTTGGAGGGGTCGATGCGCAGGATCTTCCCCAGGAAGGTGTCGAGGTTCTGGCCGTTGTCCTGCGGGTCGTTGGCGCTGCCGCCGTCGCCGAAGGCGACGTAGAGCATCCCGTCGGGGCCGAAGGCGATGTCGCCGCCGTTGTGGTTCGCGTACGGCTGCTTCTGGGTGAGGACCGTTCGGCGGCTGTCCTGCTGGACCTGGCCGTTCTCGACGGCGAACTCGTCCAGGCGGCTGTTGCCCTGCAGATCGGTGAACGAGAGATACAGGTGCCCGAAGTCCGGGGCGAAGGCGATGCCGAGGAGGCCGCGTTCACCGTCCACGGTGGTGTCGTCCGTGATGTCGACAACGGGGTCGCCGAGCCCCTTCTCGTCCAGCACCCGTACGGTGCCGGGCCGTTCGGCGATCCACACCGTGCCGTCGGGTCCGGCTGTTCCGGCAGTGGGGTTCTTGGCCTGGGCCACCTTCGTCAGGGCGACGTCCGCCTGGCGTGGTGCGGTCTTCTCCTCGGCGGACGCCGTGGATAACGCGAGGGAGGCGGCGAGCACGAGCGTGCCGAGTACCGCCGAGCGCTTGCGAACTTTCACCGTGCTCCTCCTTGAGGCAGCGGTCAAGTCGTCTGTCACCCGGCTGCGAAGGGGGCGCTTGCGCCAGCGTGCAACCTGGGTGGGGGGTGATGCGCTACTGGCTGCCCGTGAGAGTAACCGCCCGGAAGGGCATACGGAACGGCGCCGACGGCCGAGCCCTCAGCGCTCCTTCTGCGCCAGCGCCAGCAAGTGGTCCGCGAGGCCCTGGCCACCATCCGGTGCCCGGCTGATCAGCAACAGCGTGTCGTCCCCCGCGATGGTGCCGATGATCTCGTGCACCCCCGCCTGGTCGATGGCCGAGGCCAGGAACTGCGCAGCGCCCGGCGGGGTCCGCAGCACGACGAGGTTGGCCGACGCCTCGGCGGAGATGAGGAGTTCACCGGCGAGCCGCGCCATCCGCGCCTCGGTGGCGGACTCGCCCAGCGGAGCCCGCGGGGTGGGGTCGCCCCCCTCCCCGGGGACCGCGTAGATCAGCTCGCCTCCGGTGTTGCGGATCTTGACGGCGCCCAGCTCGTCGAGGTCCCGGGAGAGGGTGGCCTGGGTGACCGTGAGCCCGTCGTCGGCCAGGAGCTTGGCGAGCTGGCTCTGCGAGCGGACCGGCTGCCTGCTAAGGATGTCGACAATACGGCGATGGCGGGCCGTCCGCGTCTGCGGGACGGCCTGTCCCCCGTGCTGCTCATCGGTCATCGTGCGCGTACCCCTCTGGCTCATCTGCTGCGGCTCATCGCTGTCTGTCGGCCGCGGCACCGGTCGCCGCGCCGGCCGCTGCCACGTCATGGGCCGCTGCCGCGTCGAGGACGGCGGGCAGCGCACCGACGAGCGCGTCCACCTCGGCCTCGCCGACGATCAGCGGCGGAGCGAGCCGGACGACGTCCGGGGCGACCGCGTTCACCAGGAATCCCGCGTCCTGCGCCGCCTGCTGCGCGCGCGGCGCGACCGGCTCGGAGAGCACGATACCCAGCAGCAGCCCCGCGCCACGGACCTCAGCGACCAGCGGGTGGCCCAGACCCGCGATGCCCTCGCGCAGCCGGGCACCGACACGCTTGACGTGGTCGAGCAGCCCGTCGGCCGCGATGGTCTCCAGCACCGCGAGACCCGCCGCGCACGCGACCGGGTTGCCGCCGAAGGTGGAGCCGTGCTGGCCCGGCTCCAGCAGCTCCGCCGCAGCACCGAACGCGAGCGTGGCGCCCAGCGGCAGCCCGCCGCCCAGCCCCTTGGCGAGCGTGACGACATCGGGCTCGACGCCCTGGGCCTGGCACTCGAACCAGTGCCCCGTACGGCCGATGCCGGTCTGGATCTCGTCCAGCACCAGCAGCGTGCCGGTGGCCGCGGTGATCTCGCGGGCCGCGGCCAGATAGCCCTCGGGCGGTACGACGACACCGTTCTCGCCCTGCATCGGCTCGACGATGACCAGCGCGGTCTCCTCGGTCACCGCAGCGCGGAGCGCCTCGGTGTCGCCGTACGGGACGTGTGTGACCTCGCCGGGCAGCGGGCGGAACGGGGCCTGCTTGGCCGGCTGGCCGGTCAGTGCGAGGGCGCCCATGGTGCGGCCGTGGAAGCCGCCCTGGGTGGCGACCATATGGGTGCGCCCCGTGCGCCGTCCGATCTTGAAGGCGGCTTCGACGGCCTCCGCACCGGAGTTGGCGAAGTACACCTTCCCGGGGCGGCCCGCCACCTCCAGCAGCTTCTCGGCGAGCGCGACGGGCGGCTCGGCGATGAAGAGGTTGGAGACATGGCCGAGGGTGGCGATCTGGTCGGAGACGGCGCGCACCACCGCCGGGTGCGCGGTGCCGAGCGCGTTGACGGCGATCCCGCCGACGAAGTCGGTGTACTGCTTGCCCTCCGCGTCCCACAGCTTGCTGCCCTCGCCGTGGGTGAGGGGGATGCGCGGCGTGCCGTAGTTGTTCATCAGCGCGCCCTGCCACCGTCCGGTGAGGGCGGAGTTGTCGTGCGCGATGGTCATGCGGGGCCCTCCGCGTCGTGTCGGGTGTCCGGTGCCGGGACGGCGTCGGGCACGACCATCGTGCCGATGCCCTCGTCCGTGAAGATCTCCAGCAGGATGGAGTGCGGCACCCGCCCGTCCAGCACGCGGGCCGTGTGCACCCCGTTGCGTACGGCGTACAGGCAGCCCTCCATCTTGGGGACCATCCCGCTCGCCAGCTCGGGCAGCAGCTTCTCCAGCTCGGCGGCGGTCAGTTCGCTGATCACGTCGTCGCTGTTCGGCCAGTCCGCGTACAGGCCCTCCACGTCGGTGAGGACCATCAGCGTCTCGGCGCCGAGCGAGGCGGCGAGCGCGGCTGCCGCGGTGTCGGCGTTGACGTTGTACACCCCTCCCTCGCCGTCGGCGGCGTCGGCGCTGCGGGCGATGGAGGAGATCACCGGGATCCGGCCGTTGTCCAGCAGCGCCTCGATGGCACCGGTCTCCACGGAGCTGATCCGGCCCACCCTCCCCAGGTCGACCGCTTGCCCGTCGACCTCGGCCAGGTGCTTGGTGGCGGCCATGATGTGGGCGTCCTCGCCGGTCATGCCCACGGCGAGCGGGCCGTGCTGGTTGAGCAGGTTGACCAGCTCGCGCTGCACCTGGCCCGCCAGCACCATCCGTACGACGTCCATCGTCTCGGGCGTGGTCACCCGCAGTCCGGCGCGGAACTCGGATTCCAGGCCGAGCCGGTCCAGCTGCTTGCTGATCTGCGGGCCGCCGCCGTGCACCACCACGGGGCGCAGGCCGGCGTGCCGCAGGAAGACGACGTCCTGCGCGAAGGCCGCCTTCAGCTCCTCGTCCACCATGGCGTTCCCGCCGAACTTGATGACGACGGTCCTGCCGTGGTGCCGGGTCAGCCAGGGCAGCGCCTCGATGAGGATCTGTGCCTTGGGCAGCGCGGTGTGTTTACGGGTGCCGCTCGGCTGTCGAATGCTCATGACGAGTACGCGCTGTTCTCGTGGACGTAGTCGGCCGTCAGATCGTTGGTCCAGATGACGGCGGACGCGGAGCCTGCGTGCAGGTCGGCGGTGATACGGACCTCGCGGAACCGCATGTCCACCTTGTCGCGGTCCTCGCCGACGGAGCCGCCGCGGCAGACCTGTACGCCGTTGATGGCCACGTCCAGCTGGTCGGGTTCGAACGTCGCGTCGGTGGTGCCGATGGCGGACAGCACCCGGCCCCAGTTGGGGTCCTCGCCGTGGATGGCGCACTTGAGCAGGTTGTTGCGGGCGATGGTGCGGCCCACCGTGACGGCCTCGTCCTCGCTGGCGGCGCCCAGCACCTCGATGCGGATGTCCTTGGAGGCGCCCTCGGCGTCGTGGATCAGCTGCTGGCCCAGGTCGGCGCAGACCGCGTGCACCGCCTCGGCGAACTCGGCCTGCTCGGGGCGTACTCCGGCGGCACCGGAGGCGAGCAGCAGCACCGTGTCGTTGGTGGACATGGCGCCGTCGGAGTCGATGCGGTCGAAGGTGGTGCGGGTCGCGGAGCGCAGCGCGCCGTCCAGCTCGTCCGTCGTCAGGTCGGCGTCGGTGGTCAGGACGACGAGCATGGTGGCCAGCCCCGGGGCGAGCATGCCCGCGCCCTTGGCCATGCCGCCTACCGTCCAGCCCGACGGGCTGGTCACGACGGCCGTCTTGTGCACCGTGTCCGTCGTCTTGATGGCGATGGCGGCCTTCTCCCCGCCGTGCTCCGAGAGGGCTGCGGCGGCCGTCTCGACGCCGGGCAGCAGCTTGTCCATCGGCAGCCGCAGCCCGATCAGCCCCGTGGAGGCGACCGCGACCTCGCCGGCGCCGTGCTCGGTGCCGGTGGCGGCGGTCAGCGCCTCGGCGGCCTTCTCCGCGGTCGCGTGGGTGTCCTGGAAGCCGGGTGCGCCCGTACAGGCGTTGGCGCCACCGGAGTTGAGCACCACGGCGGAGACCCGGCCGCCCTTGAGGACCTGCTCGGACCAGAGCACCGGCGCCGCCTTGACCCGGTTGCTGGTGAAGACGCCCGCCGCCGCCTGGCGCGGCCCGTTGTTGACGACGAGCGCGAGGTCCGGGGCCCCGCTCTCCTTGATTCCGGCTGCGATGCCCGCCGCCGTGAACCCGCCGGCCGCTGTGACGCTCATGGTGCGACTCCGATCGTGGAAAGTCCCAGTCCCTCGTCCAGGCCGAGGGCGATGTTCATGCTCTGCACGGCACCGCCCGCGGTGCCCTTGGTGAGGTTGTCGACGGCGCCGACGACGATGATCCGGTCGGCCTCCTGGTCGTGGGCGACCTGAAGGTGCACGGAGTTGGAGCCCTGCACGGCAGCCGTCGCGGGCCACTGGCCCTCCGGGAGCAGGGTGACGAACGGCTCGTCCTGATACGCCTTCTCGTACGCGGCCCGCAGCTGTTCCGCGGTCGTGCCGGGGGTGGCCTTGGCGCTGCAGGTGGCGAGGATGCCGCGGGACATGGGGGCCAGGGTCGGGGTGAAGGAGACGCTGACGCGCTGCCCGGCAGCCGCGGAGAGGTTCTGGATCATCTCGGGGGTGTGCCGGTGCGTACCGCCCACTCCGTACGGGCTCATCGAGCCCATGACCTCGCTGCCCAGCAGGTGCGGCTTGAGTGCCTTGCCCGCGCCGGAGGTGCCCGTCGCGGCGACGATCACCGCCTCGGGCTCGGCGAGGCCCGCCGTGTACGCGGGGACGAGTGCGAGGGAGACGGCCGTGGGGAAGCAGCCGGGCACCGCGATCCGCTTCGTTCCGCGCAGCGCCGCGCGGGCGCCGGGCAGCTCGGGCAGTCCGTAGGGCCAGGTGCCGGCGTGCGGGGTGCCGTAGAACCGCTCCCAGTCGGCCGCGTCGGCCAGCCGGAAGTCGGCCCCGCAGTCGATCACGAGGGGCCCGTCGTCAGCGGAGCCGAGCTGCTGGGCGACGGCCGCCGACTGTCCGTGCGGGAGGGCGAGGAAGACGACGTCGTGACCGCGCAGCACGTCCGCCGTGGTCTCCTCCAGCACACGGTCCGCGAACGGCACCAGGTGCGGCTGCAGCACCCCGAACCGCTGCCCGGCGTTGCTGTTGCCGGTCAGCGCGCCGACCTCGGCCTGGGGATGCCCGGCGAGCAGGCGCAGCACCTCACCCCCCGCGTATCCGCTCGCTCCCGCCACTGCCGTGCGCACTGCCATGAATCCTCCTTCTCAGGAGCATGACTATACGCAGTGCAGCAGTTTTATGCAATGAATCGTCTGATCAACAGCCGGGCCGAGTACAACGCTCAGGGGCCAACTGAAACGCTCAGTCACAGTCCAGGGCAGGACTCAAACCGCCATTCCCACTCCACAGCGCGGCCGATGAGTTTGTGTCTCGCGGCCGGTCCAAGCTCGTGACACCTCAGGAAGGGAACCGCCATGTCGGAGCTTCTCGTCGACTTCATCACCTCCCTCGACGGCTATGCATCAGGAGAGGGATGGCCCGGATTCTGGGGCCTCGAGGGCCCGGAGTACCTCGCGTGGCTCGGCGAGCAGCCCGAGGCCACCTACCTGATGGGAGCAAACACCTACCGCCTGATGTCGGGCTTCGCCGCAGGCCAGGTCCCCAATGGCCAAGACGAGTTCAGGCCCGAGGAAGAGGCGTCCGTCGACCAGCTCACGCAAGCGTCCAAGGTGGTGTTCTCCTCCTCACTCGAGGAGCCACTGAAGTGGGCCAACGCCACGCTCGTCCGTGACGACGCCGTCGAGGCGGTCCGCGCCATGAAGTCGAGTGGCTCGGGGCTCCTCAGCACGATCGGCAGCCTCAGCCTGTGCCGGTCCCTGCTACGAGCCGGACTCGTCGACCGCTTCCGGGTCGTGATGTTCCCGGTGATCACCGGGGCCACGGGCGAAGAACGCATCTACGACGGCTATCCCGACGTTGCCCTCGAGATGATCGAGCACCGCACCTTCGACGGCCGCACCCAGCTGGTCGAGTACAAGCCCCGCGTACTCGAGCACCCCCCGCTCGACGCCCCTGCGTGACCTCGCCTCGTCCGCCGGTCTGGACGGCCGCCAGGCCGGCGCCGACGGACGCGAAGCAAGACCTGACAAGGGGGCGGACGGTCGACTAAAGCGCTCAGCCACATGGACGTGACCCGCGAACCGGCGCGGTCCCCCTCAGCGGTCCCTGCCGGCCAGCACCACGGACAGCAGCCCCGGAAAGCGGGCTTCGAGATCGTCGCGGCGCAGCGACATCATGCGGGCCTTCCCCACCCGGCGGGTACGGGTGATGCCCGCCTCCCGCAGGATCCGCCAGTGGTTGGACAGCGTCGAGCGGGGCACCTGAAGCCCCTCGGGGCTGCACTGGCTCTCACCGTGCTCCGCCATGTCGCGCACCAGGGCCAGCCGCACCGGGTCCCCCAGGGCGTGGAGCACCGCGGACAGCTCGAGATCCGCCGCCGTTCCCTCAGCGTGCCGTGCCACGGCCCCTCCTTTCCCTTTCCTTCACTTTCCTCCACTTTCCTTCGCTCTTTGCCGCTCGGGATCCTTCCCGTAGTATCTCGATCACTTCAACGTTTCGGAAAACCCGAAATGATCAAGGAGGTTACCCGCCATGCCCGTCGCATGCACCACCCTCGCCCGGGTCTACGTCGACGACCTGGACACCGCCCTGCCGACGTTCGTGGACCTCACCGGGGAACAGCCGCGCCAGCGCTTCAGCTACCGCGGCCTTGAACTCGCGACCATCGGCGGTTTTCTCCTGCTGGCCGGTACCGAAGAGGCGCTCGCCCCCTACCGAGGGACCCATGCGACCGTGCTGGTCGACTCCCTGGACGAGGTGCTGCGGCTCACCGAGCAGCACACCGGCGAGATCCTCGACGGTCCCAACCAGGTGCCGACCGGACGCAATCTGACCGTCCGGCACCGGGGCGGATCGACCATCGAGTACGTGGAGTTCGGCACGCCCGGCGCCGGGACCTGATCCGGGAAAACCCGTGGCCCCGTCCCGTACCGGCCGTGATACTCGCCGCATGATTGACTTCTCCGACTTCGACACGCGCGGGTACCGCACCGTGGACGTGGCCACCGGGTACGGCCAGTGGGTCAGTACGTACGAGGACACCGTCGAGGACGTGATGGACCTCGCGCTGCTCGACGAGCTGACCGTGCCCGCCTGGAGCGGGGTGCGGCGCACTGCCGACCTGGGGTGCGGGACCGGGCGGACCGGTGCCTGGCTGCGGCGGCGGGGCGTCACCGGCACGCTGGACGGGGTCGACCTCACGCCGGAGATGCTGCGGCTGGCGCGCGCCAAGGGCGTGCACGACCGCCTGCTGGAGGGCGACGTTCGCGCCACCGGGCTGGAGTCGGGCGCCTACGACCTGGTGATCTCCTCGCTCATCGACGAGCACCTGCCCGATCTGCGGCCGTTCTACGAGGAGGCGTGGCGGCTGGCGGCGCCGGGCGCGCACTGCGTCGTCGTCGCCTTCCATCCGCACTTCATCATGGCCTCCGGGATGCCCACCCACTTCACCGACGCCTCCGGTGAGCACGTCGCCATCAGCACCCATGTCCACCTGCTCAGCGACCATGTGACCGCGGGCCTGGGTGCCGGATGGCGGCTCGCGGAGATGCGGGAGGGGGTCGTCGACGAGCGCTGGCTGGAGCGCAAGCCGAAGTGGGAGAAGTACCGCCACCACCCGGTCTCGGCCGCGTTCGTGTGGCACCGCACGGACGACTGAGGGTGCGAGGGAGGGTCGGGCCGGGTCGGTCGTACGCAGGTGACGCGGCGGGTTTGCGTTGGAGCGCACTCCAGCCCCTAGCGTCGACGACGGATCGCACCGACCGGCGCCCGGTCCCCGAGACCGGACGCCCGCGCACTGGAGGTACCACCATGACCGCCCTTCCCACCCGCCACCTGGGAGAGCTCGCCGTCTCCGCGCAGGGCCTCGGCTGCATGGGGATGAGCCACGGCTACGGCTCCTCCGACGACGAGACCTCGCTCGCCACCCTGCACCGGGCGCTCGACCTGGGCGTGAACCTGCTGGACACCTCCGACTTCTACGGTGCGGGCACCAACGAGGAGCTGCTCGGCCGGCTTCTCGCCGACCGCCGCGCGGAGGTGGTGCTGGCGACGAAGTTCGGCTTCGCCAACAAGCTGGGCGAGCCCACCGCCATCCGGGGCGACGCCGCCTACGTACGCCAGGCGTGCGAGGCGTCGCTGCGGCGGCTGGGCACCGACCACATCGACCTCTACTACCAGCACCGCGTCGACCCCGAGGTACCGATCGAGGAGACCGTCGGGGCGATGGCCGAGCTGGTCGCCGAGGGCAAGGTGCGCCACCTGGGCCTGTCCGAGGCGAGCGCCGAGACCATCCGGCGGGCCCACGCGGTGCACCCGATCAGCGCGCTGCAGAGCGAGTGGTCGCTGTGGACGCGTGACCTGGAGGACGAGATCGCCCCGCTCTGCCGCGAGCTGGGCATCGGTGTGGTGCCGTTCTCGCCGCTGGGCCGCGGCTTTCTGACGGGGCGCTACACCTCCGTCGACAGCATGGAGGAGGGCGACGCCCGGCGCGGCATGCCGCGCTTCGCCGGGGAGAACTTCGACCGGAACCTGGCGATCGTCGAGCGGCTGAACGAGCTCGCCGAACAGCGCGGGGTCACCGCGGGGCAGCTCGCCCTGGCGTGGGTGCAGCACCGCGGCGACAACGTGGTGCCGATCCCCGGCACCCGGCGGCAGAAGTATCTGGAGGAGAACGTGGCGGCGCTCTCGATCTCCCTCACCTCCGACGAGCTGGCCGCCATCGAGGCGGCGGCACCCCGCGACCGGATCGCCGGGGCCCGCTACGACGACGGCGCCCTGTCCTTCGTCAACGGCTGAGCGTCAAGGGCCGGGAAGCCGCTGTCGGTTACCACGCCCATACTCGTATCCATGGCTGAGAGTGCGGAAAGCAGCGGGGCCGCCGTGCGGGAGCTCCGGGCGCTGCTGAACGAGCTGGCGCTGGACGAGGCGGCGTGCATCACTGCCGTTCGCGGCGCCGATGTCGCCGAGGTGATCCGGCTGTTCGGCGGCGACCCGGTGGGGGCGCCCCCTGCTCGAGCGAAGCCGAGAGCTTGGGGGAAGGCTGTGCAGCGGGTGCTGGGCGAGGAACTTCTGGAAGAGCTCGCCGAGCACCCAGACCGCCAGACGTCACCCATCGCCGTCGCCCAGGCGGGGCCCGCCGTGGTGGTCGTCGAGTACAACGGCTTCCAGGGCACCCGCGAGGAGGTGCTGCGCCCGCTCTCCCGGCTCGGGGGCCGGGCGGCCAGCGCCTATTGGAACGACGACGCGCTCTCCGAGCTCGCCCTCGCCGAGGACGGACTGGTGCTGTCCTCCTTCGAGATGCTGGTCCCCGACCACCGCTACGGCGCCGCGCCGCAGGCGTGGGACAGGTATCTGGACGGGCTCGCCTTCGACAGCGACGCCGACTGGCGGGCCGCCGGCCTGGTTGCCGTCACGCGCGCCACGGGCGCCCGGCTGGACAGGGAGTGGGCGAGCGCGCCGCAGCTGTACGTGGAGATCGAGGAGGTCGGATCAGCCATGCTGCCGCAAGGGCTGGAGGACTCGCCGCTGCTCGCCGAGGAACCGTTCCGTTCCTTCCACGCCGACCTCGGGCCGGGCGCCGTGCCCGAGATGGAGCGCTACGCGGTGGAGCTGGCCGCGCGCCACCACGGCCTGGCCGACGACGCGCTGTGCACGCTCGCGCTGGCCGTCCTGGACGGCTGCGGTCCGCCTGAGGGCCGCAGTGCGCTGCGGGCACAGCTCGCGGCGCGGGCTGCGGCGGGCGACGGCGGGGCGAGCGAGGGCGCGGCCCACGGCGGCGCGGGGTGCGGCGGCGGCCCGGCGGCGCAGCGGGCGGCGGTCTGGCGGACGCTCGGCGATCTGCTCGCCCGCGAGGACGGCGCTCCGGTGGACGGGCCCCCGCCGATGTTCCACCTCTCCCGGGCCATGAACGACAGCCGCAGCACGCCCGAGTCGGAGCGCTTCTGGCTGCTCCACGCGCTTCACCAAGCGGCCCGCGGCGGCTGACCCGGCACCCGAGGGCTGCCGTGGTCACGACAGGTCCAGGTGCCATTCGCCCGCCTTCCCGGTGAGGGCGACGGTGGCGAGCGGGTGGGTCTCGATCTGCCAGTAGGCGTGCGGCGGAGCTTTGAGGGCGTAGCAGAGCGCTGCCCGTAACACGGAGGGCTCGGTGACGGCCACCGCCCACTCGCCGGCGCCCACCGGCCGGGTGTCCAGCCAGCCGCCGATCCGGCGGATGAAGGCCAGCAGCGACTCGCCCCCGTGCGGGGCCGAGCACGGGTCGGTGAGCCACTGGTGGACGGCCTCCGGCTCGCGCGTCGCCACCTCGCCGAGGGTGGCGCCGCGCCAGCGGCCCATGTGCCAGTCCAGGAGGGCCGGCTGGGCGAGCGGGGTGAGCCCGAGCACCGCACCGGTCTCCCGGCAGCGGGGCGACGGCGAGCAGTAGCGCAGCTCGGCAGCGGCCAGAGAGGAAAAGGCGGGGACCTGCCGGACGACCTCCTCCCAGCCGGCGGCGTCCAGCGACCGGTTCTCGCCGAAGCGCACGTCGGCCAACGAGGAGCTGCGGCCCGCGGCGAGCAGCGTCATACGCGCGTGCATGCGGTGAGCGTAGAGCCGTTCGGCCCGGTGTTCGAGAGTTCCGACAGACCGTAGTTCTCGGGGAGTTGAGCACTGCAGCGCTCTTGATGCTCCGTCAGCTCCGGCCCCAACTGCCGCCCGACTCCCCCGCGTTACCCCGTCAGCACCTCCGCGCAAGCCGTACGCAGGCGGCGTACGCCCTCCACGATGTCGCCCTCCGCAGCGGCCGGGGCGAAGGTGAGCCGCAGATGGGGAGCCGGGGGCTCGGCGGCGAAGTAGGCGCGGCCGGGGGCGACGGCGACGCCGGCACGCAGCGCGGCGGCGCTCAGCGCGCCCTCGTCCGTCCCGTCGGGGAGCCGCAGCCACAGGTGGTAGCCGCCGCGCGGGGCGTGGTCGAGGCGCAATGCGGGCAGCTCACTCGCGAGCGCGGTGACCATCAGCTCGCGCCGGGTGCGCAACTCGGCGGCGACCGTGCGCAGATGGCGGGACCAGGCGGGGGCGCCGACGAGTTCAAGCGCGGCTTCCTGGAGCGGCCTCGGCACGAAGAAGCTGTCGACGATCTGGATGGCGCGCAGCCGCTCCAGCACGGGCCCGGACGCGGCCAGCGCACCGACGCGCAGGCTCGGCGAAGTGATCTTGGTCAGCGAGCGGACGTGTACGACGACCCCGTCGGGGTCCTCGGCGCGCAGCGCGGGCGGCAGCGCTCCCGCGTCCTCGTGCGCGAGGTGCCGGGCGAAGTCGTCCTCGACGATGAAGGCGCCTGCCTCGCGCGCCACCCGAAGCACTTCGCTGCGCCGGTCCGGCGCCAGCACGGCGCCGGTCGGGTTCTGGAACAGCGGCTGGCAGACGAAGACCCGCGCCCCGCTGGCCCGGAACGCGTCCGCCAGCAGATCGGGCCGTACGCCAGCGGGCTCGACGGGCACCGGTACCGGGCGCAGGCCCGAGGCTCGGGCTGCGGCGAGCATGCCGGGGTAGGTGGGCGACTCCACGAGGACGGGGGCGCCCGGGGGCGCGAGGGCGCGCAGCGCGGTGGTGAGCGCCGCCTGTCCGCCCGAGGTGATCAGCACGTCCTCGGCGGTGACCGTGCCATGGCGCCCGGCGGCACCGGCAGAGCCCACGGACGGTCCGCCGATCTCCCGCGCGAACCAGTCGCGCAGCTCCTCCACGCCCTCCAGGGGCGGCCGCCGCCATGCTCCCGGCCGCCGTCCGGCGCGGGCGAGCGCGGCGGCGAGGGCCTTCTCCGGCTGGAGACCGGGCGGCAGATAGCCGCCGTTGAGCTCCAGCACGCCCGGTGGCGGCACGTCGAGCGTGGTCGTCACCCCGCTCGCGTCCACGCTGCGGGGCGCCTGGTCGGCGGAGGGGTCGGCGCTGAGCGCCACTTCTTGCCAGGAGGTGTCGCCGCGGGGTGCGAGCGCGTCGTGCGGCCGGCGCGGTTCGGCGCGGAAAGCGCCGATCCCGGGCCTGGTGACCACCAGCCCCTCGGCGGCCAGCACCGCCAGCGCCCGCGAGACGGTCACCGGGCTGGCCCGGAACCGTTCGACCAGGGCCCTGCTGGACGGGAGCTTTCCGCCCGGGGAGTAGCGGTCCAGCTCGCTTCGCAGGGAAGCAGCCAGGTCAGCCACACTGCTACGCTCTGCCATGAGAGACGACGATAGCGCTACTCCCGCCATAGGGATAGCGGCGCCGGCCGCCCCGGTCAGCGCCCGCCCCTGCCCGCCCGATGCGGAGTGCGGCTGCCTTGTGGCTGATCGCGCAGTTCCCCGCGCCCCTGACGGGACGCAGCCCCATTCCGGGTACGTGGCCCGTACCGGGGTCGTGTTCGCCGTGTTCGGGGTCGTTCTCTTCTCGCTGACCTTCCCCGCGACCAGCTGGACGCTGGAGGGGTTCGGCCCCTGGTCGGCGACGTCGTTGCGGGTCGTGCTCGCGGGGCTGGTCGCCGGGAGCGTGCTCCTGGTGCGGCGGGTGCCGCTTCCGGCGCGGCGGCACCGGACCGGGCTCGCGCTCGCCGCTTCCGGTGTCGTGATCGGGTTTCCGCTGCTGACCACGCTCGCCCTGCAGACCTCCACCACCTCGCACGCCGCGGTCGTCGTAGGGCTGCTCCCGCTGACGACGGCCCTCTACGCGTCGGTGCGCACCGGCTCCCGGCCCGCGCCGCTGTTCTGGGTGGCGGCCCTGGCGGGCGCCGCGGTGGTGGTCGCCTTCGCGCTGTACCAGAGCGGCGGCGCCCCCGGCCTCGGCGATCTCTTCCTGTGCGGGGCGCTGCTGATCTGCGCCGCCGGGTACGCGGAGGGCGGCAGGCTGGCGCGGGAGCTGCCCGCGCTGGAGGTGATCGGGTGGGCGCTGGTGGGCTGTCTGCCGCTCGCCGCCGTCGGCGCGGGGCTCGCCCTGGCGTACGAGCCGGTCACGCTGACCGCGCACTCGGTGCCTGGCCTGGCGTGGAGCGCGCTGGGTTCCCAGTTCATCGGGCTGCTCTTCTGGTACCGCGCGATGGGGCTCGCCGGAGTGGCCCGTACGAGCCAGGTGCAACTTGCGCAGCCGCTGCTTACGCTGGTGTGGGCGGTGCTCCTACTCGGTGAGCGTCTTTCTCCCGCCGCGCCGGCGGCGGCGCTCGCCGTGCTGGTGTGCATCGTGGTCGTACAGCGCAGCCGCGCCTGACCACCGGGAACAGGAGGGCATGTGTCATGCGAGCGAACACAGGCGACCAACTGCTGATGCACGGAAGGACCGTGGGACAGCACGACCGTACGGCGGAGATCGTCGAGGTCATGGGCACCAAGGGCGAGCCCCCGTACCGGGTCCGTTTCGAGGACGGCCACGAGGCCGTGATCTCCCCCGGCCCTGACTCCGTCGTGCAGGGCCGCCGGGAGAAGCACGGAGAGAAGAGCTGAGCAACCCCGGAGGGAAGAGCGCCGCGTCCGCGCGCTCTTCCCTTGCTGCGCGGTGTGGTTCCCTTGTTCGACTCCACACATAGGTGACCTTTCGCACCCGCCCGACATCCCCTGTTGCCGCACAGGTAACGTCGGGCGGCAAGCGGCGCGTCCCGGCGCCCTCACACATCCGGGGCGGAGCCGCTGCGGACCGTGAAGTTCAGCGAAAGGCACGAGGTGACAGAGTCTGTAGCCGGCGTGGAACGCGTCGGAGTGGTGGGCTGTGGCCAGATGGGTGCGGGTATCGCGGAGGTGTGCGCGCGGTCCGGCCTGGAGGTGATGGTCGCCGAGACCACCGGTGAGGCCCTGGAACTCGGCCGCACCCGCCTGGTCAACTCGCTCGGCAAGGCCGCTGACCGCGGCAAGATCAGCCGGCAGGAGTGCGACGAGGCGCTGGAGCGACTGTCGTTCACCACCGACCTGGGCGACTTCGCCGACCGCGACCTGGTGGTCGAGGCCGTGATCGAGAACGAGCAGGTCAAGACCGAGATCTTCCAGGTTCTGGACCAGGTGGTGACCCGCGGCGACGCCATCCTGGCCTCCAACACCTCCTCGATCCCCCTGGTGAAGCTGGCTGTCGCCACCTCGCGGCCCGACCAGGTCATCGGCATCCACTTCTTCAACCCGGCACCGGTGCAGCAGCTGGTCGAGCTCATCCCGGCGCTGACCACCGGCGAGGAGACCGTCAAGCGTGCCGAGGCCGTGGTGGGCCAGGTGCTGGGCAAGCACACCATCCGCGCCCAGGACCGCTCCGGCTTCGTCGTCAACGCGCTGCTGATCCCGTATCTGCTCTCCGCCATCCGGATGTTCGAGTCGGGCATCGCCAGCCGGGAGGACATCGACAACGGCATGGAGCTGGGCTGCGCCCACCCCATGGGCCCGCTCAAGCTCACCGACCTCATCGGTCTCGACACCGTCGCCTCGGTCGCCGATTCGATGTACGCGGAGTTCAAGGAGCCCCTGTACGCCGCTCCCCCGCTCCTCCAGCGCATGGTCGACGCGGGCCGACTGGGCCGCAAGGCGGGCGCGGGCTTCTACGCCTACTCCTGAGCAGCCCGCGCCCCGGGCAGCGGCTCCCGGACACCCCCGCCCTCACACCGCGGGGGTGTCGGCGTGTGGCTCGTCGCCGGGCTGGTCCGGGTTGTCGTCCGTGTTCTCGCCCGCCGCTTCGCCCTGCCTGTCGCCGGGCTTCTTGAGTTTCTTGACCGTCTTCCGGCGTGCCACGCCCACCGAGGTGCGCACCACCGACAGCGGCTTGGCGACCGCTTCCAGCGACTTGCGCTCGGCGTCCACCCCGAGGAACGTCTCGGCCAGCCCTCCGACGACCATGATGACGGCGCCCATCAGGAAGCCGACGTAGAGCCTGCCGCGCTCGGTGCCGTCGCCGATGAGCCAGCCGTAGAAGTACGGCCCGGTCGCTCCGGCGGCCTGGCCGATGGCGAAGAAGAGCGCGATGGCCTTGCCCCGCACCTCCAGCGGAAAGATCTCGCCCGCCGTCAGATAGCCGGAGGAGGCGCCGGCCGAGGCGAAGAAGAAGATCACACACCAGGCGAGGGTCTGCGTGGTCGCCGTCAGCACATCGGCCACGAACAGCGTCGCGGTGACCGCCAGCGCGCACCCGGAGAACAGATACGTGCCCGCGATCATCCAGCGGCGGCCCACGATGTCGAACAGCGGCCCCAGGACGATCGGACCGAGCAGGTTCCCCGCGGCGAACGCCAGCAGATACATCGGCGCGTCCTTGTCGGAGACGCCGTAGAACTTCGTCAGCACCAGCGTGTAGGTGAAGAAGATGGCGTTGTACAGGAACGACTGCGTGATCATCAGCGTCGAGGCGAGCACGGCCCGCTTGGGGTACTCCTTGAAGAGCACCCGCAGCAGCGTGACGTAGGTGGCGTGCTTCGACTCGCTGATCTCGATGGCGTCCCGCTCGTCGACCGGCGGGAGCTTCTTGCCGTGCCTGCGTACGGCGGACTCGATCCGGGCGATGGCGGCCTCGGCCTCAGCCTCCTTCCCGTTCATGATCAGCCAGCGCGGGCTCTCCGGCAGATGACGGCGGACGAACAGCACGGAGAAGCCCAGCACCGGGCCGAGCAGGAAGCCGATCCGCCAGGCGACCGAGTCGTCGAAAGTGCTGAGAATCATCAGCTCGGCGATGGTGCCGACCATCGCACCCGCCCAGTACGTCCCGTTGACCAGCAGATCGACCCGGCCCCTGAAGCGGGCCGGCATCATCTCCTGGATCGCCGAGTTGATCGCCGCGTACTCCCCGCCGATACCGGTGCCGGCGATGAAACGGGTGAGATACAGGAACAGGTCCCAGCCGGGGCCCTGCCCATAGGTGAGCGCCGTCAGGCCGCTGCCGAACAGATAGACGCCGAAGGTGAGCAGGAAGAGTTTGCGGCGCCCGAAGCGGTCGGCCATCCGCCCGAAGAAGAGCGCACCCGTCACCTGGCCGACCAGGTAGACGGTCGCGATCAGCCCGGCCTCGCTGGAGGACAGGCCGAGCGTGTCCGAGCGGGTGAGGACCGAGGTGACCGAGCTGGCGACCGTGATCTCCAGGCCGTCCAGGATCCACGCACAGCCCAGCGCCGCGATCATCTTGGTGTGGAAGCCGGACCAGGGCATCCGGTCGATACGTGCAGGGATCAGGCTGCGGAGCGGTGTGTCCGCCGGACGGGATGATGAGTTCGCTGCTGCCACGCCGTCACCCGTAACCGCCCCCGGACGTCCGTCAGAAGATCGTCAGGGCTTCTCACCCGAAAAGATGAGGGGACATCCGCCAGTGACGGATGTCCCCTCGAACGCCGGGCCGAGACTCGTTCAGGCGCCCCGCAGCACCGCTCCGGTCCGCTCGACCGCCTCGGCGACCGCAGCGTCACGCGCGGCGGACGCCTCCTCGGCCTTGAGCGTGCGGTCCGGAGCACGGAAGCGCAGCGCGTACGCCAGCGACTTGCGGCCCTCTCCCAGCTGCTCGCCGGTGAAGACATCGAACAGCCGCAGCGACTCCAGCAGCTCGCCCGCACCGGCGCGCAGCGCGCTCTCCACCTCGGCGGCCGGCACCGACGCGTCCACCACGAGCGCCACGTCCTGGGTGGCCACCGGGAACGTGGACACGTGCGGGCCCCGTACAGGGCCGGCGGCGGCCCGCTCCAGCAGGTCGAGGTCGAGCTCCATCGCGCAGGTGCGCTCCGGCAGCCCCAGCGCCTTCACGGCCCGCGGGTGCAGCTCACCGGCGTGCCCGGCGAGCACGCGCTCGCCGTCCAGCCGGACGTGGAGCGCCGCGCACCGCCCCGGGTGCCAGGGCGTGAAGCTCGCGCTCTCCAGGGTCAGTTCGACACCCGCCTCGGCGGCCACGGTGCGGGCGGCCTCGATGGCGTCGGCCCAGTCGGCGGGGCGGCCCTCGCCCCACCAGCCGGCCCGCTCGCGGGCACCCGCCAGCACCACGGCCAGGTGCCGGGGCTGCTCGGGCAGCGCCGCGTCCAGCGAGGACAGCTGCTCCTGGGTGGGCCGCTGGGTGACCGGAAGCCGCTCGGCGACCGTCTCGGTGCCGGTCGGCAGGAAGACCAGTCCGGTCTCGAACAGGGCCAGGTCGTGGCTGCCGCGCCCGTCGTTGCGGCGCAGCGCGGCCAGCAGCCCGGGCAGCAGCGTGGTGCGCAGCCCCGGCTCCTCGTCCGAGAGGGGGTTGACGAGCTGGACGGTGCGGCGGCGCGGGTCGCCCGCTTCCAGGCCCAGCGCGTCGAAGACGGCGTCGCCCACGAACGGGTACGACAGCGCCTCGACATAGCCGGCGCCCGCCAGCGCGCGGCCCACGCGGCGGTGCAGCCGCTGCCGCTCGGTCAGCCCGCGGCCCGGCAGCGGCCTCGGCAGCGTGGAGGGCAGGTTCTCGTAGCCCTCCAGCCGGACGACCTCCTCGGCCAGGTCGTTCGGGTCGGTCAGGTCGGGCCGCCAGGACGGCACGGTGACCGTCAGCTGCTCGTCCTGCCCGGTGCCCCCGTACACGTCGCAGCCGACCTGCTGCAGCCGGCGGACGACCGTCTCGCGGCCGTAGGAGACACCGGCGACCTTGTCCGGGTGGTCGGCCGCGATGCGGACCGTGTGCGGGCCCGACGGTGTGGTGATCTCGGTGACGCCCGGCTCGGCCGTGCCGCCCGCTAGCAGCACCAGCAGGTCGACGGTGCGCTGCGCCGCCGCCGACGCCGCCTCGGGGTCGACGCCCCGTTCGAAGCGGCGCGACGCCTCGGAGGAGAGCTTGTGCCGGCGTGCGGTACGGGCGACGGAGACCGGGTCGAAGTGCGCGGCCTCGATCACCACGTCCGTGGTCTGCTGCGCCGCGCCGTCGGCGTCGGCGATCTCGGTGTTGGCGCCGCCCATCACCCCGGCCAGGCCGATCGGCCCGCGGTCGTCGGTGATGACCAGGTCACCGGGGGCCAGCACCCGCTTGGTGCCGTCGAGCGTGGTCAGCTTCTCGCCGTCCTCGGCCCTGCGCACCCCGATGGCGCCCTCGATCCGTGCCCTGTCGTAGGCGTGCAGCGGCTGGCCCAGCTCCAGCATCACGTAGTTGGTGATGTCGACGGGCAGCGAGACGGGGCGCATCCCGGCCTTCTGCAGCCTGCGCTTGAGCCAGATCGGGGACTGCGCCTCGGGCCGCAGCCCGGTGACGGTGCGCGCGGTGAACCGGTCGCAGCCCAGCCGGTCGGCGACCCGCACCGGGTGGCCGTGCGCATTGGGCGCCGGCACGTCCAGCAGCGCCGGGTCGCGCAGCGGCACCCCGTAGGCGGTGGCCGTCTCGCGGGCGATGCCCCGCATCGACAGGCAGTAGCCGCGATCAGGTGTCACCGCGATGTCCAGCACCTCGTCGACCAGCTCCAGCAGCTCGATCGCGTCGGTGCCGACCGGGTGCTCGGGCGGCAGCACCAGGATGCCCCCGTGATCCTCGCCCATGCCCAGTTCGCGCTCGGAGCAGATCATGCCCTCCGAGACGTGCCCATAGGTCTTACGGGCGCTGATCTTGAACCCGCCGGGCAGCTCGGCACCCGGCAGCACGACGACGACCTTGTCGCCGACGGCGAAGTTGGTGGCCCCGCAGATGAGGTTCTGCGGGTCGTCCGGGCCCCGCCCGACATCCACCTGGCAGTAGCGGATCGGCTTCTTGAACTCCGTCAGCTCCTCGATGGCCAGCACCTGGCCGACCACCAGCGGGCCCTTGAGCCCGGCACCGGTCCGCTCGACCGTCTCGACCTCGAGACCGGCGGCGATCAGCCTGGCCGCGACATCCCGGCCGGTCTCGGAGGCCGGCAGCTCGACGTACTCCCGGAGCCACGACAGCGGCGCCCGCATCAGATCTCCATCCCGAACGGCTGGGTGAAGCGCACATCACCCTCGACCATGTCTCGCATGTCCTCGACGTTGTGGCGGAACATCAGCATCCGCTCGATGCCGAACCCGAAGGCGAATCCGCTGTACTTGTCCGGGTCGACGCCGCAGGCGGTCAGCACCCGCGGGTTGACCATGCCGCAGCCGCCCAGCTCGATCCAGCCCTCGCTGCTGCACGTACGGCAGGGGTTGTCCGGGTCGCCGACGGAGGCGCCCCGGCAAACGAAGCAGACCATGTCCATCTCGGCGGACGGCTCGGTGAAGGGGAAGTAGGACGGGCGCAGCCGGGTGCCCAGGCCCTCGCCGAAGAGCGCCGAGACCATGTGGTCGAGGGTGCCCTTCAGATCGGCCATGGTCAGCCCCTCGTCGATGGCCAGCAGCTCGACCTGGCCGAAGACGGGGGTGTGCGTGGCGTCCAGCTCGTCGGTGCGGTAGACCCGGCCCGGGCAGATGACGTAGACCGGCAGCTCGCGGCCGAGCAGCGAGCGGATCTGCACCGGTGAGGTGTGGGTGCGCAGCACGACACCGGAGGCGTCGTCGTCGGAGCCGCCGTCCCTGCCGCGCACGAAGAAGGTGTCCTGCATCGTGCGCGCCGGGTGGTCGGGGCCCAGGTTGAGCGCGTCGAAGTTGAACCACTCCGCCTCGACCTCGGGGCCCTCGGCGACCTCGTAGCCCATCGCCACGAAGACGTCCTCGATGCGCTCCGAGAGCGTGGTCAGCGGGTGCCGGGCGCCTGCCGGACGGCGGTCGTAGGGCAGCGTGACATCCACCGCCTCCTCGACCAGCACGCGCTCGTCGCGCTCGCGCTCCAGCTCCTCCTGGCGGGCCTTGAGGGCCTTGCTGACGGCCCCCCTGGCCTGTCCGACGCGCTTGCCCGCCTCCGCCTTGGCGTGCGGGGGCAGTGCGCCGATCTCGCGGTTGGCCAGCGCCAGCGGGGAGCGGTCACCCGCGTGTGCTGCCTTGACCTCGCGCAGCGCCTCCAGATCCCCGGCGGCGGCGACGGCGGCGAGCGCCTCGTCCCTGGCCCGGTCGATCGCTTCCGGTTTCAGTGCCTCGACCTCGACAGGGTCGTACGACTTGTTGGGTGCCGACATCTCTTCCCGTGTTTCCGATTGCCCCCAGCGCTACCGCTGGGAGGTGCCCCCAGGCTGCGCCCCGCCCGTGACTGCTGACACGTCTGCTGACTGCTTGCCGAAGCCCGAGTCTAAAGGGGGCCGCCTGGTGGCGGATACGCGGAGGCCAGGGGCCCGGCCTCCGGTGCTGGCTGCGGGGTGGGCCCGTGGGCGCCGTGTGACCGGAACGGTCAGGCCATGAAGGCCGGGGCGCCCACGGGCAGGATAAATCGGAACCTGGCGCCGCCTTCCGGCGCCCGGTCGACGGTGATGACCCCGCCGTGCGCTTCCACGATGCCCTTGACGATGTAGAGCCCCAGGCCCGTGCCGCCGCGCCGGCTGCCGCGCCAGAAGCGGGTGAACACGCGGCTCATGGACTCCTCCGGGATCCCTGGCCCCTCATCGCTGACCGTGACGGCCGTCGCCGTACCGCCAGGGTCACGGGGGAACGAGGTGGGCTGGACCTCGATGGTGACAGTTCCCTCGCCGTGCCGCACCGCGTTTTCCAGCAGGTTGGCGAGCACCTGGTCGATCTTGTCGGGGTCGGCCCACAGGTCGGGCAGTTTGTCGGCGATCCCGGTCTTGAACCGGGAGGCCGGCCTGCCCGCCGCGACATGGGCCTCCAGGTGCCGCCGCACCGCCGCCGCCATGTCGAGCCGCTGTCTGCGCACCTCCAGCCGCCCGGAGTCGATACGGGAGATGTCCAGCAGCTCGGCGATGAGCCGGGTGACACGGTTCGCGTCGGCGTTGACGGTCTCCAGCATCAGCCGCTTCTGGTCGTCGGTGAAGCGCTCCCATTTCGCCAGCAGGGTCGCGGTGAAGCCCTTGACGGAGGTGAGCGGCGAGCGCAGTTCGTGCGCGACGGTGGCGATCAGCTCGGCGTGGCTGCGCTCGGTCCGCCGCCTGGCCTCGGTGCCCCGCAGCGTGACGACGACCCGCTCGACGGGCCCCCGCGGGCGTGCCCGTACGTAGCGCGCCGCGACCAGCACCTCGTGGCCGCCGGGCAGCAGCAGGTTCCGCTCGGGCTGCCCGTTGCGGATGGCGGGACCGCCGTACGGGTCGGTCAGCTGCCACCAGCGGCGCCCGTCCAGGTCCTCCAGCGGGAGCGCGGTGTGCAGCGGGCTGCCCAGCGCCTCCTCCCGCGACCGCCCGGTGATCCGGACCGCCGCGGCGTTGAAGCAGACGACCCGCCCGGCACCGTCGGCGATCACGAGCCCGTCGGGCAGATCGTCGGGCTGCACGTCCATCCCGTTCCGCCCCTCCTCAAGCCGCCCTCGGTCCCCGGCACCCTACTAGCTCTGCGTGATCGGGTGGCATCCTCAGTGCGATCGCTGTGCGCGCGCTGAGGCGTAGAGGCAGACAGCCGCGGCAGTCGCGAGGTTGAGGCTCTCGGCGCGGCCGTGGATGGGCACCCGCACGACGGCGTCCGCCAGCGCCCGGGTCTCCTCGGGCAGCCCCCACGCCTCGTTGCCGAACACCCAGGCGGTGGGCCCGGCCATCGCGCCGGCGTCCAGCTCCTCGTCCAGGTCCCGCTCCCCCGCGCCGTCGGCGGCCAGCACCCGCACCCCGGCACCGGCCAGCCCGCCGGCCACTTCTTCGACGGGGACGTCCACCACGACCGGCAGGTGGAAGAGCGAACCGGCCGAGGCGCGCACCGCCTTGGGGTTGTAGACGTCCACCGAGGCGTCGGTCAGCACCACCGCATCGGCCCCCGCCGCGTCGGCACACCGCAGCACGGTGCCCGCGTTGCCGGGGTCGCGTACGTGCGCGAGGACGGCGACCAGGCGCGGCCGTGCCGCGACGATCTCCGCGAAGGGCCGGTCGAGGAAGCGGCACAGCCCCACGATGCCCTGCGGCGTCACGGTGTCGGACATCTCGGCGACGACCTCGTCGGACGCGGTGAGCACGGGGACGCGGGCGGCCCGGACCGCAGCGAGCAGCTCCGCATGCCGCTCAGCGGCCTCCGGAGTCGCATACACCTCGACGAGGTGCTCCACCGCCTCCCGTACCGCCTGCGGTCCCTCGGCGAGGAACCGTCGCTCCTTGCTCCGGAAACTCCGCTTGGCCAGCTTTCGCGCGGCGGTGACACGGGGCGATCGCAGGGAGGTCAGCTCGGGGGGCATGAAGGGGGATCGCTCACTTTCGGGTAAACAAATTCTCGCCGTCGCGGACTGAACCACGACGGCGAGAGTTGGGGGTCGACAACGTCAGCCCCCACGCTCGGTCAAGGGCGAAGCCGCAACCGCTCAGGCGGCCTTCGGCGCGTTGACGTCGCTCGGCAGCGCCTTCTGCGCAACCTCGACCAGCGAGGCGAACGCCGCGGCGTCGTTGACCGCCAGGTCGGCCAGCATCTTGCGGTCGACCTCGATGGAGGCGGCCTTCAGACCCTGGATGAAGCGGTTGTAGGTGATGCCGTTGGCGCGGGCGGCGGCGTTGATCCGCTGGATCCACAGCTGCCGGAAGTCGCCCTTGCGCTTCTTGCGGTCGTTGTAGTTGTAGACGTAGGAGTGGGTGACCTGCTCCTTCGCCTTGCGGTACAGGCGGGAACGCTGGCCGCGGTAGCCGCTGGCCTGCTCCAGGATCGCCCGGCGCTTCTTCTGAGCGTTTACTGCCCGCTTGACGCGTGCCACGTGATTACTCCTTGTTGGCGGGGCCGGGAGGGGACCTCACTCACGGCCCAGGTCGATGGGGTCCCGGTCGTGCGGGGACTTACTTGCCGAGAAGCTTCTTGATCTTCTTGGCGTCGGCCGGGGCCGCTTCGGTCTTACCGGCAAGGCGGCGCGTCAGCGTGGACGGCTTGTGCTCGAGAAGGTGGCGGCGACCGGCGCGCTGGCGCATCACCTTGCCCGAGCCGGTGACCTTGAAGCGCTTACGGGCACCACTGTGCGTCTTGTTCTTCGGCATGTCGCCGTTTCACTCCTCGTCAGTGACGCTCCCGCTGTCACAAGGGCAGGCGGAAGCGCCAGTTGTTCGTACAGGTTCCAGGGCAGGTGCCCCGGGAGGGCTCACGCCTCGGCAGGCTCCTCGGCGGACTCCTCAGCGGAAGCGGACCCCTGCTGGCGCTCCGCCTTGCGGGCGGCCTGCGCCTCGCGGGCCTCGGCCATCGCCTCGGTCTTCTTCTTGTGCGGACCGAGAACCATGATCATGTTGCGGCCGTCCTGCTTCGGGTTGGACTCCACGAAGCCCAGGTCGGACACGTCGTCCGCGAGCCGCTGCAGCAGTCGGAAACCCAGCTCGGGGCGGGACTGCTCACGACCGCGGAACATGATCGTGATCTTGACCTTGTCACCCTGCTTGAGGAACCGGACGACGTGACCCTTCTTGGTGTCGTAGTCGTGCGGATCGATCTTCGGCCGGAGCTTCATCTCCTTGATGACCGTGTGCGCCTGGTTCTTGCGCGCTTCACGGGCCTTCATGGCCGACTCGTACTTGAACTTGCCGTAGTCCATGAGCTTGCACACCGGCGGACGGGCGTTCGCCGCGACCTCGACCAGGTCGAGGTCGTACTCCTGGGCGAGCTCCAGGGCCTTGGCAAGCGGCACGATGCCGACCTGCTCGCCGCTGGGACCGACGAGTCGCACCTCGGGGACGCGAATGCGGTCGTTGATGCGGGGCTCGGCGCTGATGGGGCCTCCTCGGGTACACCGCGCGAGCGTCTGGCGGACGGCCGCGCACAAGTTACGTGATCAGTGGGTGACCACCGCTCGCGGACGCACAAAACGCCCCGGACGGATCACAGGCGGGGCTCCTCACAGACCGGGAGCACCGCGCGGAACTCCGCGGGGCGCAGCCTGACCTTTGACCCGCGGCCCGCTGGGCCGCCAGGTGGGAGATCGGAGCCTCCACTTGCGGGCTGGAGGCCGTTCCCGTCACTGGCGGCGGGCATGGTCTTCAGCCGGTCGATATCCCAGCATAGCAGCAGGGCGCCGGGCACGCCCCGCGGTACCCGCCGCTGGGCAGGCGGCTCGGCCCGTACGACAGTACGGCAGGCGCGGGGCTTAGGGTGACCCGCATGAGCGACGCCGCAGCCGCCGGGCAGCCCTCCGGTCACAACCCTGACTTCGACAGCCTCACCCGCGACATCGCGGAGGTTCCTGCGGTCGAGGTGATCACTACCGTGGCGGTGCACCTGATGAGCTCCGCCGCCGTCAATCTCGGCCTGGCCGAGGGCGGCGAGCAGCACAAGGACCTGGACGAGGCGCGGAAGCTGATCCAGGCGCTGGCCGGCCTGGTCACCGCGAGCGCCACCGAGATCGGCTCCTACCACGCGGCGCCGCTGCGCGACGGCCTCAAGTCGCTGCAGCTCGCCTTCCGTGAGGCGTCCACCGTGCCCGACGAGCCCGGCCAGGGGCCCGGCGAGAAGTACACCGGCCCGGTGCACGGCTGAGCCGGCGGCTCCGGCGGGCCGCGGGCGGGCGCTCAACCGACCTTCATCTCGCGGCGCGGCCGCCGGTTGGGCTGCGGGTGCGTCAGCACGTGTACGTACGCCGCGGCGGCCGCGCCCACCAGCGGGGCCACGATGAACAGCCACAGCTGGGTGAGGGCAGCGCCCCCGGCGAAGACCGCGGGGCCGAGGCTGCGGGCCGGGTTGACCGAGGTGCCGGTCAGCGGGATGCCGACCAGGTGGACGACGGCCAGCGCGATACCGATGGGCAGGCCGTCGAAGCCGACGACCGCCACTCTGTGGGTCACCGCCAGCCACGTGTAGACGAGCAGGAACGTCAGGATGATCTCGGCGACGAAGGCGCCGCCGGTGTTGATGTGCACCGCAGAGCGGTCGCCGAAGCCGTTGCTGCCGAAGCTCCCGCTGGTCTCCAGGCCGGGGACCTGCTTGGCGACCAGGAACAGCAGCGCTGCGCCCGCGATACCGCCCACGAGCTGGGCGACCCAGTACTTGATCGCCACATCCAGATCGAGCCGCCCGGCCAGGAACATTCCGAACGTGACCGCCGGGTTCACATGGGAGCCGGATATCGGGCCGATGGCGTAGACGAGCGCGAGCAGTACAAAGCCGAAGCTGAGCGCGATGCCCAGCGTGCCGACGTACTCGGCGGCCAGCACCGCAGCGCCGACACCGAAGAACACCAGCAGCAGGGTGCCCAGGAACTCCGCGGCGATCGGCTGTGGCTTGTCTTCCAGGTCTCTGAGCTGTTCGGGGCTCGCCTGCAACGACTTGACCTGCATATCGACCTCCCGTGGGGGTCGTTGGCGACAGCCGGGGCTCGGACTCTCCCGGCACTCTCCCCGAGTGTCCGACGCGGCCGGACGGCTCGCACCTCGGGCGTGGTCGGGGCGCTGTCAGACGCTGTCCGCGGGCGGTGAGGCCTCTCAGGTGCGGTCGGGCCGGTAGAAGGCGGTGGCGGGCAGTGGGCTGCCCGCGGGGAGGAGCGCCAGGTCGAGGCCGCGGGTCAGCCGCGCGCGCAGTGTCTCGTCGGCGGCCAGCGCTTCGGCCACCCGCCGGGCGACGGCCGTGACCTCGGCGTCCGGCGCGAGCGCCAGGGCGAGGGTGCCGTCCTGCGAGCCGTCGCCCGGCGACAGGTGGGCGCCGGCGACCGCCGGTTCGGCCGCGAGGACGGTGCGCAGCGCTTCGGTGACGGCGGGGTCCGCCGGCGCCGAGGTGTGGGTGCGGCCCTCGGCGAGCGCGTGCAGCGCCGGCCCGGTCAGCTCGTACGGCACAGGTCCTGCCATGTCGAGGAGCAGCGTGTCCGCCTGCTCGTGCGCCGCCGCCTGCAGCGCCTGGTGCAGCGGTACGGCGACAGGGCGGGCGTCGGGGCGCCAGCGGGCCAGCGCCTCGGTGGAGGTGAAGGCCGGGAGCGCCCGACGGCCGCCGGGCGCGTTGAGGGTGGGGACGGCCATCTCGCTGGTCTTGTCGCGACGCAGCCCGTCCGCGCCGGTCTCGGCCTCGGTGAGGACGGCGACGACGGGCACGAGCAGCCGGGCCCCGCGCAGTGCCTCCAGGACGCGGGCCTCGGCCCCCGGCGCCCGGCGGTCGGCCTGCCAGGCGGCGAGCGCGTCGGCGAGGTCGGCGTCGGCGGTGCCGTCGTCGCTGGAGAAGGCCGGCTGCGGGATGTTCTTGAGCGCCACGCACCGAGCGTATCGGGTGGCCCACACCCGATACGCGCGGGATACGTGCGGCGGGATACGCGCGGGAGGGCGGCACCGATAGCGTCGCGGGGTGGGCGAGCGAGGCGACAGCTGTACGGACGGCGAGGCGGAGCCGGACAGGGCGAGCGGGGTCGGGTTGCCGGCCCCGGTGGGGCTGGGGCCGTCGGCGCGGCTGGCGGTGGCCGCCCGGCCGCTGGAGGGCGTGCCGGTGACGGTGGGGGTGCGGGAGAGTGAGTCGTTCGTGGCGGCGAGCGTGATGAAGGTGCACATCCTGGTGGCGCTGCTGCTGCGGGTACGGGGCGCTTCGGGCGGCCCGGCGAGGGAGCTGACCGCCCGGGAGAGGGAGTGGGCCGCCGCCATGGTCGTGCGCAGCGACAACGAGGCGGCGAACGCGCTGTGGCGGGCCGCAGGCGGAGCGGAGGGCGTCGCGGCGGCGGGCCGGCTGCTGGGGCTCAGCCGGACGCGGCCGGCGCGGGACGGGCGCTGGGGGCTGACCACGACGACTGCCGCCGACCAACTGGCGCTGCTGTGCGCCGTGCAGGGGCGCGGGCCCCGCGCCGACGTACTCGCGCCGGCCGACCGGCGGTGGGTGCGGGAGCTGATGCGCGCCGTCGTCCCCTCCCAGCGCTGGGGGGTGACGGCCGCCGCTGACGAGAGCGGGCCGGAGCCCGCCGGGGCGCCCGGCGAGGTGAAGAACGGATGGCTGCCGCGTACCGCGACCGGGCTGTGGGTGATCAACAGCGTCGGCCGGGTCACCGCCGCCGGCCGCCCATGGCTGCTAGCGGTGCTCTCGGACGGGCACGCCTCGGCCCAGGAAGGGATCGCTGCCGTGGAGCGCGCGGCCCGCGCCGCGGTGCGCGCACTCAAGGACCCCCGGGAAACCCCCGACCCCCACCAGACCCCGAGCCGGGCAACCGGACCCGGGAACGCAGCCGAGGCGGAACCCGCGGGGTGAAACCCCGATGCACCGCAAACGCGACACCGATCAACAACGCCCCCAGCACAGCCGCCAGAGTCGCGAACCAACCGGGGCCGGCCTCGTCACCGGAGTCGGCCGAGCCGAAGTACTCCTTGCTGTACTTGCCGACGGGCGGCTGCTGTTCGCGGGGTTCGATGTGGGAGCCCATCTCGATGGCCGCCGCCGGGTCCACGACCCCGGTGCCGACCGCGTCGCTGCGGCCGCCCTGCGGAGTGTGGCCCGCGGTGTCCGAGATCAGCTCCTTGATCTGGGCTGGGCTCAGATCCGGGTGCGCTGCGCGGACCAGCGCCACGGCGCCCGAGGTGAAGGCCGCTGCGGCGCTGGTGCCCCAGCCCTGGTAGTAGGAGCGGTCGGGGTCGGCGATGAGGATGTCCTTGCCGGGCGCCGCCACGGTCGCGTACCAGCGGCGGGTGGAGAACGCGGCCCGCGCGCCGTTGCGGTCGACGGCGGCCACCGCGATCACCCCCGGATAGGCGGCGGGGTAGGAGACGTGGTCGCCGTCCTCGCCGCCGTTGCCCGCCGAGGCGACGACCACCGCGCCCTTGCCCAGTGCGTAACGGACGGCGGCGTCCTCGCGGGCGTCGGGGTGCGCGGCGCTGCTGTCGTCGCCCAGCGAGAGGTTGATGACGTCGGCGCCGTGGTCGGCGGCCCAGCGGATGCCGTCGGCGAGTGCGGTGTTCCGCTCGCCGCGTGCCTTGGCGCGCTGCGGGTCGGTGTCCTCCAGCAGGACGCGGACGGGGAGGATACGGGCCTCGGGCGCGATACCGAGCACCCCGTCCTTGCCGCCCTTGCCGTGGCCGTGCCCTGCGATGATCCCGGCCATGGCGGTTCCGTGCCGGGCCCAGGCGCGGTCGCCCTTCTTGGCTCCCATGCCGACCATGTCCTTGCCGCCGCTGACGTTCTTGTGCAGGTCGGGGTGGCTGCCGTCGACTCCGGTGTCGAGCACCGCAACGGTGATCCCGCGGCCCTTGGTGGTCTTCCACGCCTCCTTGGCGTGCAGGGCTCGGAGGGCCCACTCCTCGCGCTGGAGACCGGCGCCCTGCGCGTGTGCCGTCCCGGCGGTGACGGGGGCGAGGGCGAGGAGGGCGCACAGGAGGGTGGTGAGGGTACGCAGCAGCCGGCTCATCGGACCTCCCCCTGGCCTTTCCCGCCCTGTTCCTTCTCGTCCTGGCTCTGCTTGCCCCGTTCTTTCTCGTCCTGACTCTGCTTGCTCTGGTCCTGCTTGCCCTGGTCCTGTTTGCCCTCGCCCTGCTTGCCCTGGTCCTGCTTGCCCTGGTCCTGCTTGCCCTGGTCCTTGGCCTCGTCGTCGGAGCCGGTCCCGCGTCGGGTCGTGGCCTCGCGCAGCCGGCGCTCGATGCGGTCGGCGATGCCCTGCGCGTCGTGGCCGAGTCCGGCCTGCGCGGCGGCGGAGGTCTCGCCCTTGCGGGTGGCGTCGTTCGCCGCCTGCGGGTCGGTGACGACGCGGCCGTCGGCGAACCCGGAGACGCTGTAGACGACGACGGGCGCGTCCCGCAGCACGCGGACCGTCCAGCTCGCGCGCTGTGCGTCACCGAAGTCGGCGGCGACGGTTCCGCGCGCGGCGTACGGACGGGGCATCAGATCGGTGCGCTGTGCGAGGTTCTGGGCTGCGAACCGCTCCCGCAGGTCGCGCATGGCGGCCGGGTCGGCCTTGGTGAACATCAGCCCGACCGTGGTGACGCTGCTGGACGTCTCGTCGGCGTAGGTGGCCCGCACCAGCCTGGCACAGCCCACCGGTGCCAGCGCCTTGGTCAGCAGCGGGTCGAAGGCGTGCCTGCAGTTGCTGTCCGGCGCCACCGCGACCCGCGTCCAGCGCCGGTCGGCGCCGCCGGGTCCGGCGCGCTCGCCCTCGAGGGTGCGGGGGAACAGTTCGTCGACCGGGAGCTCGTGCCAGGCAGCGCGGGCTCCGTCGAACCCGGCGGCCACAGCGGGCCGTTCCCCGGCGTCGCCGGAGAGCCAGGCGCCCGCGCCCGCGCCGCCCAGCAGGCCGACGCCGAGGACCAGGCAGACGGCGGCCACGACCGTGCGGAAGGTCAGCGGCCTGTGCTCGCGTGCGGCGCCGCCAGGGGCCAGCACGAAGCGAGCGGGGACACCTGGTGAAGGCAGTGAGACCACCGGCGGCGGGGGCTGGGGTGGAG
>NZ_JADKMA010000099.1 GCF_017676365.1 Streptomyces oryzae | reverse complement strand
CCACCACCCCCACCCCCCACAAGGAGTGTGTTCGGATGCCCATGAACAGACGGACCCTGCTCGGTTCGCTGCTCGGCCTGGGCGTGGCCGGAACAGCCGGTACGGGCGCCTCGTTGCTCGGCGCCGCACCGGCGTACGCGCTCGATGGCGCACCGGCCCGCACCGCCTCCCCGCGACAGGCGCCGACTCAGGAATTCGCCGTCGGCGTACGGGAGTTCCACTGGAACCGTGGCGACCGCCAGCTGTTCACCAAGGTCTTCTACCCGGCCGCGGGCAGCCCCGGCGGCGTCCCCATACCGGACGCGCCCCTCGCCGACGGCGTCTTCCCCGTCTGCGAGTGGAGCCACGGCCTGGGCGGCAACTCCGACAGCTACGGCTCCCAGACCCACGCGGCGGCCTCGGCGGGCTTCGTCGTCCCCGCGCCCACCTTCCCCGCGAGCAGCCCTCAGGAGGTCTACAACGGCAATCAGTCGCGGGACGTCTCCGAGGTCATCACCCGCACCCTCGCGCTGAACGACACATCCGGCGGGCCGTTCGCCGGACGTATCGACACCGCGGCCGGCGTCGGCGTCGCCGGTCACTCGCTGGGCGGCATGACCACCCATGGGCTGCTCACCGCCTGGCCCGACGACCGGATCGTGGCAGCCGTCCCGGTCGCCTGCGTGGACATGGGCGACCCCGCCGGCCAGGTCGACGCCAACGTGCTGTTCATTCACGGCGACCGGGACGGCACCTGCCCCTACTCCTCCGCGCGCCAGGCGTACGAGGAACTGCGCGCGCCCAAAGCGTTCCTCACCCACCTCGGCGCCGACCACGGCTCCTACCTGGTCCCCGACTTCCCCACCTTCTCCCAGACCCAGAACACCTTCCTGGACTGGCTGCGCTGGAGCCTCTACGGCGACACGGCCGCCCGCGACCGCCTCGCCGGCGATGCTTCGGCCCCCGGCACCTCATGGGAGGCCGCACTCGCTGCCCGGACCCACCGGACCAGCGGAAAGCACAACTAGAGCCGCCTCCCTCCTCCCCCCAACAAAGCCAAGGAGCAGCAATGAGAACGAAGAGAGCGAAGGCAGCGACGACGAGCGGGACCTCACGCATACGACCGCGTACGCGCCCCCTGCGCAAACGCGCCCGGACCGCGGCGGTCGGCGTGCTGACCGGCGGCCTGGCGGCGGTCAGCGTCCTGACGACGGCCGGAACCGCCCAGGCCGCCGACACCCTCGGCGGCGCGGCGGCCCAGAGCGGCCGGTACTTCGGCGCCGCCGTCGATCCCGGCCACCTCGGCGAGGGGGACTACGCCTCCGCGCTGAACCGGGAGTTCAACAGCGTCGTGGCCGAGAACGCCATGAAGTGGGACGCCACCGAGCCGAACCAGGGGCAGTTCAGTTTCGGCGCCGGTGACCAGGTCGTCAGTCACGCCCGCAGCAAGGGCATGAAGGTACGCGGCCACACGCTCGTCTGGCACTCCCAGCAGCCGGCCTGGGTCCGCGGCCTGACCGGTGACAGCCTCCGCAGGGCCATGATCGGCCACATCAGCGGTGTCGCGGGCCACTACCGCGGCCAGATCTCCTCCTGGGACGTCGTCAACGAGGCGTTCGAGTGGGACGGCAGCCGTCGCCAGTCCAACCTCCAGCAGCAGCTCGGCAACGGCTGGATCGAAGAAGCGTTCCGCGCCGCCGATGCCGCCGATCCGGGCGCCAAGCTCTGCTACAACGACTACGGCACCGACGGGATCAACGCCAAGAGCGACGCCATCTACCGGATGGTCAAGGACTTCCGCAACCGCGGCGTGCCGATCGACTGCGTAGGGTTCCAGAGCCACCTCGACTCGAACGCCGATCTGAGCACCTACCGGCAGAACCTCCAGCGCTTCGCCGACCTCGGCGTCGACGTCGAGATCACCGAGCTCGACGTCGGCGGCTCCGGCGCCGCGCAGGCCCGGGTGTTCCGCGACGTCACCGCCGCATGCGTGGCCGTCTCCCGCTGCACCGGCATCACCACCTGGGGCGTCACGGACAAGTACTCCTGGCGCTCCCAGGAGACCCCGCTGCTCTTCGACAGCGCCTACCGCAAGAAGGCCGCCTACGGCGCGGTGCTCGACGTGCTCAACGGCGCCCGCAACTGAGCCGCCGGGGGCCGAGCAGCGCATAGCGTCACCCGTGCGCCCCCGATCGATCCGGAACGAGGCGACGTTGCGCAGGTCAGCGGCCTGCGCAACGTCGCCGGGCTCGGAGGCTTGCTGTCTTTCAGGGTTGCGTGGGGGCCGTGGCATCGCTGGGGTCGGTCGGCTTCCGGCCGACCGTCTCGGGTGACAGCCGTACGGCGATGAGGCTGATCGCGCCCATGAGCGTCACTCCGGCGTACCGGTAGCGGGCGCCGAAGGAAGCCGGGAAATGGCTCATCTGGACACCGACCGCGCCGGGGCTGCGGAGGCCCACGTCCTTGGGGCGGTGCGGTGCCCGAGGGAGGGTAGGGCCCGCTCGGGCCCGGCGCTCAGGGGGTAACTGCCGCTTCGGCGCTTCGGCGGCTGCCGTTCGGGGGCCGTGGGTGTGGATGAGGTCGATGAGTTCGCCGGCCCGGGTGGCGAAGTGCGGATGGTGGGCCAGTTCGTCGCCGAGGAGGCCGTCGTCGAGCACGGCCGCGGCGAACGACGGGCCGTCAGTGGTGCGGGCGCGCAGGGTGCCGAGGCGTTCACGCGCCGGGTCGGTCATGGCCGCCGCGTGCTCACCGGGGTCGAACCCGGCGCGCGGGGCCAGACAGCACAGGTAGGCGGCGAGGGTGAGGGCGAGATGGTGCGGCATCCGTCCGGCCCGCAGGTGGAGCAGCGCGGGCTCGGGGATCCGCTGCCGCAGCTTGGCCGAGCCGTCCGAGCCGACCTGCCGGGTGCGGTGCCCGAGCGCTGAGTTGGTCCAGCGGGTGAAGAGCCGGTCCACGTACGTGCCGAGGTCCACGCCGTCGGGAACGGTGAGGCTCGGCAGGTATTCGCGCCACAGGACGGAGCGGGCCGCCTCGGCGACGAAGGGCCGTGCGGTGGCTTCCGGGATGGTGTCGCATCCGTCGAGGGCGCCGAGGTAGGCGATGAGGGAGTGGGTGCCGTTGAGCAGCCGGACCTTGAGGAGTTCGTAGGGCTCCACGTCGTCGGCGAACAGCGCGCCGCCGGCTTCCCAGGCCGGACGGGAGGCGGCGAAACGGTCATCGAGTACCCACATGGTGAACGGCTCGGCCGGAACGGGGACTTCGTCGCGTACGCCGGTCGCGTCGGCGACGGCAGCGCGATCGCCGTCCGTCGTCGCCGGGACGATACGGTCGACCATCGTGTTGGGGAAGGTGACGTTCCCCGCACCGATCCAGGCGGTGAGCTCGTCGCGTTCGCCGGCGGGCAGTCCGGCTATGAACTCCTCGACGAGGCGGCGCGTGTGGTTGCCGTTGCCGACGAGGTTGTCGCAGCTGAGGACGGTGACGGGGGCGCCGTGTGTGGTGGCCCGCTGCTGGAGGGCGCGCACGATGCGGCCCAGGGCGGTGTGCGGTGCCGTGCGGTTTCCGCCCAGGTCGGACCGGACACCGGGGTGGTCCAGGTCGAGGCCGCCGGTGCGGGGGGAGTAGGTGTAGCCGTGCTCGGTCACGGTCAGGGAGATCACCCGGGTCCCGGCGGCGGCCAGGGCCCGCTGTACCCGCTCCGGCTCACGCGCCGCCACCAGCGCCCCCGTATGCACCCCGGGGATGGTGCAGCGCAGCCCGTCCGGGGAGACTTCGGCGACGGTGTAGCGCAGATCCTGGGCCCGCAGCGCGTCGGCCACGGCGGTGGAACGCCCGGCCACGCCCAGGACTCCCCAGGGTCCCTCCTGGTGGGCGAGCGCCGCGGCGGTGTAGACGGCTTGGTGTGCGCGGTGGAAGTTGCCGAGGCCGAGGTGGACGATGCCGGTGTCGTCCGGGCCGAGGGCGCGGTGGTGCAGCAGTGCACCGGACGGCGCTGTGCCGGCGGTCAGGGGAACGGTACGGGCGGCGGCTGTGCTCATGGGGGCAAGGTCCTTGCGGCGGGGGTCACCAGCGGAGGGTGCACCGGACGGGGGCAGCAACGGGGGCGAGGGTTCACCAGTCGGTCATGGAGCCGTCGCGGCGGCGGGCGACGGGCAGGTAGGCGGGCTGGTACGGGTACCGGGAGGCGAGCTCCTCGTCCACCTCAACGCCGAGCCCTGCCGCCTCTCCCGGGTGCAGATGCCCGTCCTCGTACGACCAGGCGTGCCGGAATATCTCGTGCACCAGCGGGTCGTAGCCCATGTACTCCTGGATGGCGAAGTTGGTTGTGGCCAGGCCGAGATGGAGCGAGGCGGCCAGGGCGACGGGCGAGATGTCCGAGGGGCCGTGCGGGCCGAGCTGGATCTGCCACACGTCGGCGAGAGCGGCGATACGGCGCAGCTGGCTGATGCCGCCGGCGTGGCTGACGCAGCAGCGCACATAGTCGATGAGCTGCTCGGTGATCAGGCTCTGGCACTCCCAGACCGTATTGAAGACCTCACCGATCGCCAGCGGCACGGTGGTTCTGCCGCGGACGGTGCGCAGCACCTCCTGGTTCTCGGCCGGGGTGACGTCCTCCAGCCAGAACAGGCCGAGATCCTCCAGGGAACGGCCCAGCCGCGCGGCCTGGTTGGGGGTGAGCCGGTGGTGGGCGTCGTGCAGCAGCCCCACCTCGGGGCCGACGTGGGAGCGGACTTCCTCCAGCACCTTGGGCGCGTGGCGCAGATACGCATCGGCATCCCAGGTCTCCTCGGCGGGTGCGATGCCGCGTCCGGCTGGCTCGTACGCGGTGCCGTCCCTGGTGACGCCGTAGACCACCTCCAGGCCCGGGACCCCCGTCTGCACCCGTACCGCCCGGAACCCCTCGCCGAGCCGGGCGTCGATGGAGTCCAGCACCTGCGGAACGTCCCAGCCGGTGGCGTGGGTGTAGGAGAGGATCCGGTCGCGTACGGCGCCGCCGAGCAGTTGGTAGACCGGCTGCCCAGTGGCCTTGCCCTTGATGTCCCACAGGGCCAGGTCCACCGCTCCGACCGACGTCATGGTGACGGGACCCCTGCGCCAGTAGGCGCCGCGGTAGAGGTACTGCCAGGTGTCCTCGACACGGGCCGGGTCACGTCCGATGAGCAGCGGGGCCACATGGTCGCGGAGGTAGGAGGCGACGGCCAGCTCACGGCCGTTGAGGGTGGCATCGCCCCAGCCCACGAGCCCCTGTTCGGTGGTGACCTTGAGGGTGACGAAGTTGCGCGTGGGGCTGGCGACCAGGACGTCGACGGCCGCGATGCGGTCGGGCTTGCTCATCAGGGGTACTCCACGATGTTCATGAGCTCCTCGCCCGCGGCCAGCCGCCGGATGTTGGCGGCGATGTCGGCCGCACGGGCGGAGAACGTGTGCCGGGTCAGGCCGCTGGAGTGCGGCGTCATCAGGACGTTGGGCAGGGTGTGAAAGGGGTGGCGGCTGGGCTGCCGCCGCTCGCCCGGCGCGGACGGGTAGGCGTACCAGACATCCAGCGCCGCCCCGCCCAGCTGTCCGGAGCGCAGCGCCTCATCGAGCGCGTCCTCGTCGACGACCGGATCTCGAACTCCCCTTTGCAGGCCGGGAGGTTGGGGCGCTCAAAGCTGGCCTCTTCGCGCGAGCAGCTGACGCATGGGTGGCTCCTGTGGGCTGTCGGTCGAGGGCCGGGCGAGCGGGTGGGTGTGATTCAGGGACGAGCGAGCTGCGCGGTCCGCGCGGGCACCGGTCCTGTGGAGCCGCGGACGTGGAGCTGGGTGGCCAGCCGCAGCGTGTCGGCGCGGGGGCCGCCGGCGCCGGACAGGGCGGTGGAGATCCGTTTCAGAGCGCTCGCCGCGGCGCGCGCCATCGGTACGGAGATGCTGGTGAGGGCCGGGTGCGAGACCTCGGCGAAGGGGATGTCGTCGAAGCCGACGACGCTGAGGTCCTCCGGCACCCGGACGCCGAGGGCGCGGGCACCCGCGACGATGCCCATGGCCACGAGGTCATTGTGCGCGAGCACCGCGGTGGCGCCGGAGGCGACCACGCCGGCCGCCGCAGCGTTGCCGCCGGCCACGGTCTCCGACTGCCGCCCCAGCACGTCGAGTTCGAGGCCTGCCCGCGCAGTCAGCTCCTGGGCGAGTCCGACGCGGTGGGCATTCGACCAGGACCGTGAGGAGCCCTGCACATAGGCGAGCTTCCGGTGGCCGAGAGCGGCCAGGTATTCGACGGTCTGCCGCAGCCCGTCAGCGGCGTCGGCAAGTACGCAGTGGGCCCGGTCGGTCTCCCGGTTGACGAGGACCAGCGGGGTGTCACCGGCCAGCCCGATCACCTCGTCGGCCTCCAGGCGCGGAGAGCAGACGACCAGCCCCGCCGCACGGTGCCGCAGGTGTGCGAGCAGTTCCCGCTCGTGTCCGGGGTCGAAGTCGGTGTCGGCCAGGACGACGGCCAGCTGACGGTGCCACCCCTCGTGCTGGGCACTCTTGACGAAGGAGCCGAAGACGGGGTTCGCGACATCGGGGACGATCACAGCGACGGTGTCCTGCGCCTCGTCCGCGGTCACCGCGCCCGCGGCGCGGCCATGGGGCGCTTCATAGCCGAGCTCCCGAGCGGCTTCGACAACCTTGCGCAAGGTTTCCGGCCCCAGGCGATCGGGCTCGCTGAATGCCCGGGACGCCGTGGACAGTGCAACACCTGCATGCTTGGCCACATCCGTAAGGGTGGGGGCCATATCACCTCCTGTGGGGAATCACGTCGCCGGCTCACTTGTGGCACTGGGTGGCCGAGCGGCCGACCTCATGTTCGGCAATGTTGCGCGAACTTGTCAATGGATTGCCGAACGCGACTCACGAGCGTCCCCGCTCAGTACGCGCGGTAGTGGCCCTGCCCCCTCCCCGTGCGTCAGGGAGGCCCTGATAGACCTGTCGGTCAACTGCCCGCCCCGCATGGAGGCTTGTGCACAGTGATCTCACCGGCCCTGCCAGGCCGCGGCCCGAGCGGTTCCACGTCGGCGTCCTTGCTTCTCGCCGCCGCCTCGGCCTTGGCCATGGCTTTTGTCCTGTACCTCAACGGCGAGGACAACCGGACCATGTGCGACAACCGCCCGGTGGACGTCCCGTGGTCGCGGGTGGTGCTCACCTACGGGAGCCTGGCGGCGGCGCTGGCTGCGCTCTTCATCGTCGGCCGCCTCTGGTGGAGGAGGCGCGGTCTGCCCGTACGGTCACGGGGCTCGCTCGCGATGCTGATCGTCACGGGGCTGCTGGTGGCGATGGCCGGCCTCACCGTCGTCTCCACGCATCAGCTGCTCGACGGGGCGGAGAGGTCTCGGCAGCCGAACAGCCTCGTGCTCTGCACCGGCGTATGAGGCTCGTGCGCGGCCACACAATGAGTGATCCACGCAGCGCCGCGCGGGTGAATGTCGGGCGGTGCAGGTGAGTCCGCCGGGTGCCATGGGGCGCCCGGGCGGAACATCGCACGTGCCATCCGGCCCGAGTGGCGAGCAGTCAGGAGAAGCGATGGACACTTTCACGAAGAGGTTCGGACGACTGGCGGGAGTGGGTGCGGTCTGCGGCGCCGCCCTGCTGTTCGGCGGCGCAGGCCAGGCATCCGCCGATGCGCCGAGGTCCGGGAAGATGACGGCGACCGCGCCTTCGGAGAGCGGCCGGCCGGCGGCCGCCTCCAGCACCTCGGACAACGACAACGTCCACGTCCGGAAGTTCTCACCCCCGGCGAGTGCGATGAACGCGGTGGCGCGGGCGGCAAGCATCCTCCGGCCCGCTTGAAGTCCCGAGAGTTCGCCTGGGATTTCGGCTCGGCGGCCCGGCACCCCGCAGGGTGCCGGGCCGCCGCCGTGCAGGGCTGGGAAGCGCCCGCGGTATCCGTGTGTGGTAGCACTGCGCACATGAAGGACAAGCCGACGGAACGCGCTGGTTATCACCACGGCGACCTGCCCGCCGCGCTCACGGCGGCGGCGATCGAGCTGCTGGACGAGCGCGGGATGGACGGGGTGACCGTACGGGAAGTCGCGCGCCGGGCAGGGGTTTCCCCCGGAGCTCCGTTCCGGCATTTCGCCGACCGGCAGGCGCTGTTGACGGCGGTCGCCGACCGGATCCTGGTCGACTTCGCGCAGTGGCAGCTCGGCATGGTCGAGAGCATGGACGGTTCCATGATGCGGGCCTTCGGCCTGGGCTTCATCCGTTTCGCGATCCGCCACCCGCGCCGCTTCGAGCTGATCAGGAGCCGGGTGTTCGGCTCCAGCCAGCCCGCCGAGCTGCACCAGCGCCTCTCCGACATCGAGCAGGTCTACACCGACATCATCGTCGCCGAGCAGAAGGCCGGGGTGCTGCGTCCTGGCGACCCCGCGATCGTGGGTCTTGCGGGTCAGGCGATCGTCTACGGGCTGTCGCAGATGATCACCGACGGGTATCTGCCGCCGGACCGGGCGGAGCAGCTGGCCGAGCAGGTGCTGGACACGTTCGGGCTCGGCATCGCCAACTCCCCTGGCCCCGGGGAGCCTTGACCCCCACCCTCCGTACTGATGTAATCGATGATTACATCGGTTGGGAGGCTTCGATGCCCGTACCGCGCCCGTCACGCATACCGCGATTCCCGGTCCCCGCAGCCACCGGTACGGTGGCCATCAGGACCTCCCCGGCTGCGGCGTACCGCGTCGTCAGCGACCCGCCCGTCCTGATCCGGCTCGGCGAAGAGGCCCACCGCGCCCGCTGGCTGGACGGAGCGACGGCCTCCGCGGTGGGCGCCAGGTTCCGGGGCCACAACCGCAACGGCCTCCGGCGCTGGGTCACCACCTGCCGTATCACGGACGCCGATCCGGGCCGGTGCTTCGGCTACGAGGTGACGGCCCCGCCGGGGGTCCCCATCTCCCGTTGGCAGTACGACATCGCGCCCGCGGCCGAGGGCTGCACCGTCACGGAGACCAACTGGCTGCGGGTGCCCCTGTGGTTCATTCCGTTCGCCATCCTGATCACCGGTGTCGCCGACCGCATCGGCGCCAACCGCGCCCACATCGGCGTCACTTTGCAGCGTCTCAAGCAGTACCTGGAGTCGCCGTCGGCCCGGGAGTGAGCGGGTGAGCAGACTCCCGCCCCGGCCCGGTCAATCCTGGCAGGCCGAACGGCCGAGGCGGGCGCCAGTGCAACCACACCAGGAAGGAAGGCACGCACATGCACGATGTACGCCACTTGATCGCCCCTGATGCGTTCAGGGGTGTTGTCGCAACGGTCATGGACAACAACCCCGGCATGGATGAGCCTACGGCCGCGCGCGCCGTGGAAGAAGCCCTGAAGTTCGTCGTGGCCGCCGCGAAGTTCCCGACGGAGCCGATGCGGCCGCTGCGCCTGGTCGACGAGGGCTGGCACGCCCTCATCCTGCACACGGCGCTGTACGCGAAGCTGTGTGCGCGCCTCGGACGCTTCGTGCACCACCATCCCGACGGGCCGGACACCACCGATCACGTCTCGGACGGGCACCTGCGGACCGTCGCCCTGATGGAAGAGGCGGGGCTCAGTCCGGACCGGGACCTGTGGACGGTGCCCTCACCGGTCCCGGTGGGCGCTTCGGGAGGCAGGCGCCGGCGTGGCGGTTCGGGGAGCTGCTCCACTTCCTCCTGCTCCTCCTGCGGCTCTCAGTGCGGCTCGTCGTGCGGGTCCTCGTGTGGCGGGGGAGGTGGCGACTAGGCCGCTGCGCGGGGCGTGTCCCGTCAGACATGATCCCGGGGGATGGTCCACTCCCAGTTGCGGGACCGCACGCGGCGGTTGTCCTCGTAGGCATCCAAGGTGGCGTGCAGATGGAAGTGCGACGTATCGGAGGTCAGCACGGTGCGGGTGGTGGTGTGGACGTCCCAGCCGTCGCGGGCGAAGCCCATCACCCACTCGATCTCCCCCCGCACCGACCCGAAGTCGTCCCCGGTCCAGCTGTAGCGCTCGAACGCGCGGCGGGTCACCCGCAGGTCGATGTCCTCCATGTACATCACACCGAGATCCTTGACGACCTCCAGCGCCGACTCGTAGTCGACCAGATCACGCGAAACCGTCCAGCGGTGCTCACCGGGCCGGATCACCGTGCTCGACAGCGGCGGCGCGCCTTCGGGGTCCCCGAACAGCGGGGTCGGCAGCTCGTCGGGTTCGGCGAGCGCGCGGATGGGCAGTTCCAGCTCGCTCTCGGCCGGATGCACGGTCAGCCGCACCGGTTCCGGCGGCGGCCACGCCAGCGGCCAGTACGAGGTCGACAGGGCGATCCGGATCCGGTGGCCCGCGGGGAACGCCTGCGCCACGCCGTTGAGCTGGACGCCCACGCGGTACCGCTCACCGGGGACCAGCGCCTCGGGCTCGGCGTGCCCGTTCCGGTGGGTGAGGTTGAGCAGCCCGTACGTCGCCCGCGTCGCCCGGCCGTCCGGTGCGACGTCGGAGAGCCGTACCGCGACCATCGCCACCGGGCGGTCCACCTCGAGCGTCGCGTACAGCACAGGGCCGCCGAGTATCTCGCAGCGCTCGGCCAGCGGCTCGCTCTCGAAGACCAGCGAACCGCCGTCCTCCTCGCGCTGGTCGTAGGGCAGGTCGGGAGGCGCGTTGTAGGAGCACCACTTCCCGGCGAACTGGCCGACCGACAGCGGCGACTCCACGTTCAGCGGCGGCGACTCCAGCCGCTGGCCGGGCTGTCCGATCCGGTGGTCGCCCAGTGGATACCGGATCCGTTCCACATGCGGCGAGAGCCACTTGGGCTCCCCCACCCAGCGCCCGGGACGCTCTTCGTAGGAGGTGGACGGCGGCACGCTCTCCTGCATCCATGTGCACAGCATCGGCCCGTCCATCACGCCGTTTTCCTCGTCCTTGAGCCAGTAGTCCCACCAGCGCACCAGTTCCTGCAGGAAGCCGATGGCGGGGCCGGGCACGCCGAGGTGCGGGTACTTGTGCGACCACGGGCCGATCAGCCCGCGCCGGGGGACGTTGAGCCGTTCCATCAGCCGGAAGACGGCGTTGGAGTAGCCGTCGGCCCAGCCGCTCACGGCCAGCACCGGGCACGCGATGTCGGTGTAGTCCTCACACACGGAGCCGTGCTGCCAGTACTCGTCGCGCCGCTGGTGGTTCAGCCACTGGGCCAGCCACGGGCTCATCCCGTCCAGCCGCTCGTACCACAACTCCCGCCACTGGGAGCCGACCACCTGGGGGTCCGGCGGGCAGGAGGTGTAGGCGAACATGGTGGAGGCCCAGGAGAGGTTGTCGCTGAGCAGGCACCCGCCCATGTAGTGCACGTCGTCGGCGTAGCGGTCGTCGCTGTAGCTGAGCGCGGCGACCGCGCCGAGCCCCGGGGGGCGGCGCGCGGCGAGCTGGAGAGCGTTGAAGCCGCCCCAGGAGATGCCCATCATCCCGGTGCGGCCGTTGCACCAGGGCTGCTTGGCCATCCAGGCGAGGACGTCCTCGCCGTCCCTGAATTCCTGTTCGAGATATTCGTCGGTGAGCAGCCCCTCGGAGTCGCCGCTGCCGCGCAGATCGGCGCGTACGCAGGCGTAACCGTGCCCGGCGATATAGGGGTGGTTGATCGAGTCCCGCAGGGCGGTCAGATCGCGTTTGCGGTAGGGGATGAACTCCAGGATCGCCGGGACCGGTTCGGTGTCGGAGGAGAGCGGCCGCCAGACGCGCGCGGCCAGCCGGGTGCCGTCACGGGCCGTGATCCAGACGTGCTCCTCCTCCTTGATGGCGTGGGGGGAGGAGCTGACCGCTTTCAGTCCCGCAACCCGCATGCGGCTCTCCTACTCGTCGAACTCGAACGGCAGCAGTTCCAGGCAGCGCCGGTACTTCTCGTGCAGCTCGGACTCGTCGTCGGCGCCGAGGTAGAGGGCCGCCAGCTCGTAGCTGTAGCTGTCCTGCGAGGGCAGGTCGGACAGCCGGCCGCGCTCCTTCGCGATGATGTCGACGATCGTGTCGGGCATCTCGCGCCGTACCCGCGCGATCTCGTCCTGGCCGGGGCAGCGCCGTACGTACGCGTCCGAGAACCGCCGCAGGAACCACTTCGCGGCGACCCGGTAGGGGCCCTGGCGGAACGGCAGCATCGGCTCGTGGCCGAGCGCGAGGCTGATCATGCACTGGTAGTTGGGCAGGCCGTCGACGTACTCGAAAAGGGGCGCGTGCGACTGGGACAGCCGCGGGTTGACCTCGACGATGTTGATCCGGTCACGCTCCTGGTCCCAGAAGAATTCGATGTTGAACGTTGTATTGTCCAGCCCGATCTGCCGTACGACCCGGCTGGTGACGTCGATCAGCCGCTCGGTGACCTGCGGCGGCGCCGAGGACGGGTACTGGTACCGCAGGAAGCTCGATGTGCCGGGGTACAGGTGGGAGTCGATCACCCCGTACACATGGACCTTGCCGTCCCGGCTGTAGCCCTCCACCGTGATCTCGTGGCCGCAGATCTCCTCCTCGGCCAGACATGCCTGGCCGCCGGCCTTCGCCACCTCGGGCGGGAGGTCCACCATCGCGAGTACGCAGTCGAACGCCTCTCCCACCCGGCTGATGCCCTTCCGTATCCGCTCGGCCGCATCGGCGAACTGCTCGGGGTTCTCCGCCTTGAACGCCAGCTCGGAGGAGTAGGACTTCACCGGCTTGAGCCACATCGGGAAGGCCGGCCCCGACGGCGGCTCCGGGTTGTCGAGGTCCACCAGGGCGAAGGGCGGGTGCGCTGTGCAGACCTTCTGCTGTTCCAGGCGGCTCCAGTACTTGTTCTCGCACTTGAGGACGGCTTTCAGCGGCGCTGACGGCAGACCGTGGCGCCGGCACAGGATCGGCACCATCGAGCTGACCGGAAAGTCCCAGTAGCCGACGATCGCGTCGATCGGCTCGTCGAAGGCATCCAGCCTGCTCTGCGCCTTCTCCAGCAGGTCGTGCAGCGGCACGGGCGCGCCGTGCATCAGCTCCTCCCGCCCGAGCAGCGCGTGGAAGCGGCACCCGGCGAGGAGCGGGAGGTCGTGCAGGAGCTTGCGGTTACGCTCGTCCAGGCCCAGCACGAAGACGTTTTCCGCCCTGCCGCCCATAGCAGACATATAGGACATTTTACGCCCGGTCTGCTCGCCCCGCATGCCCGCTCGGCGGCACTGGCCACCGGCGCCGGTCAGCAGTGTGGTCAGCAGTGCTGGTCACCGGCGCCGGCAGGCGGTGCCGGTCAGTGCTCCAGGCCCGACGTCAGCAGACGTCCCAGGGGCCTGCGCGTGGCGAACAGCGTCAGGCCGAGACCGATGCCGCACACGGCGGTGAGCGAGAAGTAGGACGGGTTGCTGATCGCGGTGAACAGCTGGCCGAGCAGTCCCGCCAGGGAGGAGCCCAGGGCGAGCGTGAGGAAGTTCAGGCCGACCATCTGGGAGCGGAACTTCTCGGGGCCGATCTTCGTGGCCAGCGACAGGCCGATCGGACCGACGAAGACCTCGGAGGAACCGGCCGCCATCATGAACAGGAGAATGAGGACGAGCGGGATCTCCGCGTCCCCGGTGGCCTCGGAGATGACGAGCAGAAACAGATAGGCGCAGCCGATCTGGGCCAGCCCGATGGCGACCTTGGCCGTCGGCCCGGGCTGGCGCTCTCCCAGCGTCTTCCACATCCGGGCGATGAGCGGCGTGATGAGGACGGCGGCCAGCGGGCTGACGGTCGTGATCCAGGCGACCGGGAACGTCCAGCCGCCGATGTGCAGATCGATGCGTTCGGTGATGAGGATCGAGATCGCGGTGAACTTCTGGAACAGGAAGCCGAAGTAGATCCCCGAAGCCAGGAACAGCGGCAGGTAACCGAGGATCCGCCGGCGCTCGTCCCTGCTGACCGCCGGTGCGGTGGTCATGGTGAGGAAGTAGCCGGCGGCCGCGATCAGCGAGGCGAAGGTCACCACGGTGGACAGGTTCTCCGCCCGGAGCAGCCCGGTGGCGAAGGCGGTACCGACGGCGGCGAGGAAGGCGACGGCCGCCAGCACGGCGAGCGGACGACGGTTGGCGGGCAGGGGGTTGTTGATGGTCCGGGCGCGCTCGGGAAGCCGTTTCATCGAGGTGATGTACTGCACGAGCGCCGCGCCCATGCCGATGGCGGCCAGCCCGAAGCCGTAGTGGAAGCCGAGTTCGTTCTGGACCAGACCGGTGGTGAGCGGGCCGACCACCGCGCCGATGTTGATCGCCATGTAGAAGTACGAGAAACCCGCGTCCCGTTCGCGCTCGTTCCCCTCCAGCACGAAGCCGACGATCGAGGTGATGTTCGTCTTCAGCGCGCCCGTGCCCAGGACGATGCACACCAGGCCGGCACCCAGCCCGGCGAATCCGGGCGCGAAGGCGAGCACCACATGCCCGGCCGTGATGACGACGGCGCCGTACAGCACCATGTTCTGCGGGCTGACGAGCCGGTCGCCCAGCCAGGCGCCCAGCACCTGGGACAGATACACGGCGCCGCCGTAGGCGCCCACGATGCCCGAGGCGACGGCCGGGTCCAGGGCGAGGCCGCCCTTCGCGAGCGAGTAGAGCAGGTAGAACGAGAGAATTCCCTGGAGGCCGTAGAAGGAGAAACGCTCCCACAGCTCGGTGAAGGCCATGTTCCACAGGCCCCGCCGCAAGGGTGGTTCAGGCCGTGTGCCCGGCTTCTCCCGCGTCCCGGATCCGGTCGCCGTGGTGTGGGTGCTGGTGCTGGTGCGGGCGTGGTGCGGTGTGGTTCTCATTCGCTGAGTCCTGCCAGTCGTGAGCCGAAGCGGGCGATGAGGGACGTGTTCTGGGAGTGCCGGCGCTCCTCCCACCGGTCGGCGACACCGAAGAGGCGGTACATGCCGTGGACGCCGAGCCAGCGCAGCGGTTCGGGCTCCCAGCGCCCGGAGTCGTGGTCGTTCCAGGGCAGCCGGGTCAGCGCGGTGCTGCGGCCGGCTGCCCGGTCCAGGAGGGTCCTGGCCGCGAGGTGGGTGGCTGTCACACCGTGCCCGGCGAAGCCGCGCGCGACGCCGATCCTGGTCGCGGGGTCGAAGGTGATCCCCGCACACCAGTCGCGGGTCACACCGATGGCGCCCCGCCAGGCGTGCTCGATGGTGAATTCCACGTCGGGGAAGAACAGCCGGAGCCTGTCGCGCAGGGTGCGCACGGTACGGGCGTCCACGCTGCCCTGGCCGGGAGTGCCGGAGTTGAAGGCGTAGGGGGTGCCACGGCCGCCGATGGCGATGCGGTCGTCCGCTGTGCGCTGTGCGTAGACGAAGGTGTGCGCGGCGTCGCCCAGGCATTCCCGGCCCTGCCAGCCGATCCGTTCCCAGACGTGTCCGGGCAGCTGATTGGTGACGACCATCGAGGAGTTGACTGGGATGACCTCGCGCTTGCCCAGGCCGTGGGCGTCGCCGTCGACCTCGCCGGAGTACGCCTCGAGGCAGGTGAGGATGGTGGTGGCCGGTACGGTCCCGCGCGGGGTGAGCACGGCGCCGGGCGCGATCCGGGTGGCTGGTGTCCCCTCGACGATGCGGACGCCCTTGGCCGTCACCGCCGCCGCGAGGCCCTGGACGAGTTTGCCGGGGTCGACCCGCGCGGTGGTGCGGGTGAGCAGACCGCCCAGCGCGGGGCGGATGTCGATCCGCTTCTTGACGGCGTCGGCGTCGAGGAGTTCCAGGTCCTCCGCGCGGTATCCGGCTGCGAGGTCAGCGGAGTGGGCGTGTTCGAGCCGTTTCATGGCAGCCGGGGTGGTGGCCACCCGCAGGTGTCCGCCCCGGTGCTGGTCCGCCTGGATCCCCTCCTCCTCGAGGGTGCGCAGCGCGTCGTCGACAGCCCCGTTCATCTCCCGCTGGAAGGAGGCGACGGCGGCGGTGCCGTCCTGCCCCCGCCGGTGTGCGGCCCTGGCGTACACGGCCCGGTTGCCCGGGATGAGCGGTGAGAGCCAGCCGCCGTTGCGTCCAGAGGCGCCGTAGCCGACCTCGCGGGCCTCCAGCACGAGGATCTTCGCTTCCGGACGGTCCACGGCTGCGTGATAGGCCGCCCACAGCCCGGTCAGGCCGCCGCCGACGATGACCAGGTCCTGCTTCTCGCGGGGCAGTTCCGCGACGGCCCGGTCCCGCGACGTGCCGGCCGTCCCCTCCGCGGTGCGGAGTGCCTTCATCCAGTGCGATATCTCGCCGTTTCGGTATGCGGTCATCGTGCCTCCAGCCGTGGACGGCGAGTGTGCGGAGCGGTGCTGCGTGGGGGATTCAGTGCTGGTCAGTGGGATTCAGTAAGTGGGGGGCGCGATCGCCCACAGGACCCTGGCCTCGTGCGTGCCGGTGATCTCCACGACGCGGTGGGGGTCGCTGCTGAGGTAGTGGAGCGAATCCAGCGCTGAGAGCCTGTGGCGCTGGTCCCGGACCCACACTTCGACCTCGCCGGACAGCACCAGCAGCAGCTCTTCCGAACTGCCGTGGGTGTAGGGCTCGACGCCGGTGGAGCCGCCGGGCCGGAAGTGGCCGAGCAGCACTTCCAGGTGGTCGAAGGACCCGGGCGTGAGCTTGATCTTCGTGGCGCCCTCGCCGAAGGACATGCCGTGGGCGTCGCGGAACCGCAGCACCGGGGCCGCCGCTGACCCACTCTGCTCGAAGAGGTCCCCCACGGTGAGCTTGAGGACCTCGCACAGCCGCTGAAGGGTACGCACGCTGGCGTTGACCTGGTCGCGCTCGACCTGGGAGAGGTACCCCTCGGTGAGGCCGGTCCGGTCCGCCACGTCCTTGAGCGTCAGATGGAGGGCCCGTCTGCGGCGGCGGAGCCGGGAACCGATGCCGGAACGGGAGTCGGGCTGGGCATTCGACATGGGCGGGAACCTAACAATGGTTCGCCCGCACCACAATGCATCATGGCAAAATCAAAGTTTTCTTTAGTGGCGACGAGGTGGTGCCAGCAGGGGCAGCCACACCTCGTCCACGATCTCGACCATCGACTCGTCAGGCACCGCGTCCAGGGTCATCAGCATGTCGTGACGCAACAGGTCGAACGGCAGGTTCACCACGCGGGACGAGCGGGGCTCGTCGGGCAGTTCGCCGCGCTCGACGGCGCGGGCGACGATCTGCTCGAAGGGCGTCGCCCCGCCCGGCGGGCGGAGTGCGTCGCGCAGCTCGCTGAAGCTGGTGCCGGCGGCGCGGAAGTGGTCCATCAGCTGCACGCCGAGCAGCGTGGTCATGCGCGCGCGGAGCGCGTTGGCGTTGCGCAGGACGCCGATCGCGTCCTCGCGCAGGCTGCCCGTGTCGGGCACCGCGACCGGCTGCCAGAACTTGGTGAGGGTGGCCAGCAGCAGGTCGTCGCGCTGCGGCCAGCGCCGGTAGAGCACCGGGCGGCTGGTGCCGGCGCCGGCGGCGACCGCCTCGTACGTGAAGCCGGGGTATCCGCGCTCGACCAGTACGTCCCACGCGGCGCGGAGAATCGCGTCCTCGAGTTCGGCGCCGCGCCGCCGGGAAGCGCCGCCGGTACGCCGGCCGGTCTCCCGCGCCCCCTCCGTACCGCGCCGGTCCGTACCGCGCCCGCCCTCGGTCCTCTCGGGCTTTGGATTCATTTGCGTATCTTATCGCGGCGGCCTACGGTGACGCCGTTAGATACAGCTGCGTATCCTAAGGCGGTCTCAGCGATGTACGACGTCATCATCGTCGGCGGTGGACCCACCGGCCTCTTCCTCGCCTGCGAGCTCCGCCTCGCCGGGGCCAGACCTCTGGTGCTGGAACGGCGGTGGGAACCGGACCCGGCGGACAAGGCGCACGGCCTCGCCGGGCAGGTCGTACAGCTGCTGGACAACCGTGGCCTGTTCGAACGCTGCGGGGGCAGAGGAGTGCCGGAGCCCGCGCCGGGCTTCTTCTTCGGCGGACTGCCGTTGCCGCTGCGCGCGCTCGGCAAGGAGAACCCGATGTATCTCCTGCCGGTCAGCCAGCGCGACCTCGAACGGGTGCTCAACGAGCGGGCTGCCGAGCTCGGCGCCGAGGTCAGGCGGGGCTGGAACGTGCTGTCCTTCAGCCAGAGCGAGGACCAGGTCGACGTCGCGGCCAGCGGTGCGGACGGAGCCGGGAGCACGCTCACGGCCCGGTATCTCATCGGCTGCGACGGCGGCGGCAGCCTGATCCGCAAGCAGGCGGGGATCGCCTTCCCGGGCACCAGCGACGACGACATGGTCGACCGGACGGCACTGATCGGGCCGAGCGACCTCGTCCGGCCGGCCCCCGGAGGACGCGTCGTGATCGACGGCCTCGGCGAGATACCGGCGGCGTTCCACCGCACCGAGCGGGGCGTCTTCACCATCCTCGCGCACGATCCGGAGCGGCCGTTGGTCAGCACGACCGAGTGGGAGGAGCACCCGGCAGGCGACTTCCCGGGGCCGGGTACGCCGATGACGCTCGCCGAGATGGAGGCGAGCGTCGAGCGGGTCCTCGGAGTGCGCCTGCCGCTGTCGCCGCCGCCCGAGGGCGCGCCCACACTGCTCCGCCGCATGTGCGGCCGCAACTACCGGCTCGCCGACCGCTACCGCGAGGGCCGCGTCCTCCTCGCCGGGGACGCCGCACACGTCAGCCACGGGCCGACCCTGGACACCGCGCTGCAGGACGCGGCCAACCTCGCCTGGAAACTGACCGCCACGCTGCAGGGGTGGGCCCCTGAAGGTCTGCTGGACAGCTACGGAACCGAACGCCGCGCGAGCGGCGAACGTGTGCTGATGCACACCCGCGCCGGGACCGCGCTGCTGGCACCCGGAGACGAAGTCACCGCGCTGCGCCGGCTCTTCAGTGAACTCCTGGGCAGCGCCGAGACCTTGCGCACGGTCGCCGCGCTGACGGCGGGCGCGGATGTCCGCTACGACATGGGCGAGGAACACCCCGCCGCGCCCACCGGCTGGTTCGTGCCGCCCCTGGACCTGACCACCGACGACGGACGCACCTGCCGCCTCGCCGAACTCCTGGGCGACGCCCGCCCCTTGCTTCTCGACCTCACCGGCGGCAACGACCTCGCCGCCACCGCGGAACCCTGGAGCGGCCGGGTGCGCCGCGTGACGGCCACAGCCGGGGACGCCCCGGCGCCCGCACTGCTCATCCGGCCCGACGGCTACGTCGCCTGGGCAGGCGCGGACCCCGACGGCCTGAAGGCAGCCCTCACCCGCTGGTTCAGCCCGGACTGAGCGACCGAGAAGATCTCCCGAGCCGGAGGGCCGGCCCGCCGCACGTCCGCTTCGTCGCGCGAGGCTTTGAACTGCTTGGTCACCATACGGTTCCCCAGTCACCGAAAAGTGCGTTCTTCCATGTCAGCGACCGCTCTCTTATGGTTTCGAAGTAACCACAAGAGAGCAAGCGCGCCGCGGCGCGCCCTCATGGCAAGGAGCCGGCATCATGCCCATCACCCTGGTGAACCCCAGCGGACTGCCGAAGATCGACGCCTACCGGCAGGTGTCGATCGCGACCGGCTCGAAGCTGCTCTTCACGGCGGGCCAGGTCGCCTGGGACGCCGACGGCGTCACGGTCGGCGAGGGCGACCTCGCCGCTCAGGTCGAGCAGTGCTACCTCAACGTCGGAACCGCCCTGGCCGAGGCCGGTGCCTCCTTCGACGACGTGGCGAAACTGACCGTCTACGTCGTCGACTGGACCCCTGACAAGATGCCGCTGCTCATGGAAGGGATCACCCGGGCGGCCACCAGACTGGGCGTCAACCCGGCACCTCCGGCCACCTTGCTGGGCATCGCCGCACTGGACGTACCCGAGCACCTGGTCGAGATCGAAGCCACCGCAGTCATCGACTGAACAGGCCCTCCAACAGGCTCTCCAACGGCGACTGCGTCGCTGTCAGGGGAGAAACTTCTCGGCCAGCAGCCGGGCGAGGGCCCAGTCCTGCACGGCGACCCCGACCGATTTGAAGACCGTGCGCTCGCCGTACGCCGCATCGGTGGCGGTCAGCGCGGTGCCGAGCTCGGTGAGGGCTTCCTTGGTGAGGGCGCCGGCTTCCAGGGCGTGCAGGATCTCGCCCGACTCCTCCAGGATCGCAGCGAGTTCGTCGATGACGACCGTGCTGTCGGCGAGCAGCTCGTCGGGCAGCTCGCGCATGGTGGGGCGGTAGGCGCCGATGGCGTTGACGTGTACGCGGGCCGGCAGCGCCGACGCGGGGAAGAGCGGGCTGGTCGTGTTGGTCGCACAGCAGACGATCTCCGCCGACCCCACGGCCGCTTCCGCGTCGGATGCGGTGGACAGCTCCACGTCGGGCAGTTCGGGTTCCAGCGCCTCGAGGAGGGCTTGGGCGCGGCGGGTGTCGGCGTCCACCACGGTCAGCCGGCGCAGCGGCCGCACCGCGTGGACGGCGCGTACCTGGTCCGGTGCCTGTGCGCCGGCGCCGATCAAGGTCAGCCGGCCGGCGTCGGACGGGGCGAGGAGATCGGTGGCGACTCCCACCACCGCACCAGTGCGCAGGGTTGTCACCGCCCCGGCGTCGGCTACCAGTTGCTCGGTGCGGCCGGTCTCGCTCCAGACCACGGTGCCCGCGATGGCGGGAGTGCGCTGGAAGTTGAGGCTCAGCGTCTTGAACATGGCGGAAGCGGTCGACCGGTGATGCGCCGACATCACCAGGAACTGCCCGTCCCGCAGTGCGGTACGGGTGGGCATCTCGAACTCCCCGCCGGCGAGATCGACGAAGCCCCGCCGAACGCTTTCGATCGCCTCGTCCATCGTCACGGCCTCGCGGATCTCGCGCTCGCCAACGTTGATGGTCTGCATGGGCACCCCACTTCTTCGTCGCCCGCGTCCGGCCGGGGGCTGGTAAGGTATTACGCCTCACTTACGGTGGCAAGAAGGCACAGGTGTCGTCGTACGGCCCGGATGTTCCGTGTTATTCATAAGGCGTGACGACTCCTCGCCCCGCGGTAACCTCCGCCCGAAGCCCGCAGCTGAAGTCGGTCAGCCTCCGTCAGCAGGCGCGGGAGGCGCTCCGTACCCGGATCGTGCTGGGCCAGATCGAACCCGGGCGGGTGGAGAGCGTCATCAACGTGGCCTCGGAGCTGGGAGTCTCCGTCACGCCGGTGCGTGAGGCCGTCATGGATCTCGCCAATCTCGGCATGGTGGAGATCATCCGCAACCGGGGCTTCCGGGTGCCGGTGCTCACCGATCACGACCTCGAAGAGATCTTCCGCCTGCGCACCATGCTGGAGGTCCCGGCCATGGCCGAGCTCGCCGAGCGGGCGGAACGGGCGCCCATGGCCCGGTTCCGGCAGCTCGCCGAGGAGATCACCGACGCCGCGCGTGTGGGAGATCTCGTCGCCTTCCTGGACCTGGACCGGCAGTTCCACCTCGGCCTGCTGGAGCTGCTGGGCAACCGCCGCCTCGTGGAGATGGTGGGGCAGTTGCGGGACCAGGCGCGCATGCGCGGGTTGCAGCAGCTGGCGGATCAGGGGGAGCTGGCCCAGTCCGGTGAGGAGCACATCGCGATCGTCGATGCCGTTGCGGCGGGCGATGGGGAGCTGACGGCGGAGCTTGTGCGGAAGCATTTGACTCATAGCCGTGGGATCTGGGCCGGCCGCGCGGAGGGTGACGCCTGACCTCCGGGTTGTCCCGCAAGCTTCGGCACCGTGTTCCGGAACGTGCACGACCCTTGCGTCTCAGCTGGTGAGGTGTAATACATTACGCGCCAACCCGGCTGAACGGAGTCTGATCATGGCGCGTCAGACATCAGACGCGAAGCGAGAGGTGTTCTCCAGCCGTTTCGCGTTCGTGGCCGCCGCCATCGGGATGGCGGTGGGTACCGGCAATATTTGGCGATTCCCCCGAGACGTCGGAGCGGGCGGGGGCGGCGTGTTCATCATCGCCGTTGTGCTCGCCAATCTGGTCTGGGCGGTCCCGCTGCTGATGGCGGAGTCGCTGCTCGGCTCCCGGAGCCGAATGGGGACCATAGGTGCGTTCCGCGCGTTCATGGGCCGCAAGTTCGCCTGGATGGGCGGGTTCATGGCCGTGGTCACCGTCGGCATCCTCTTCTACTACACGGTGATATGCGGCTGGGCGATCCGCTATTTCGTCTATGCGGTGACCGGCAAGTTCTCATCGGGCGTGGGCAAGAAGCAGACGCAGCACCTATGGGACAACTTCGTCGGAAGTCCGGCGCAGACCATCACGTTCCACGTGATCGCGGCTCTCCTCGTCGGGTTCGTGGTGCTCCGCGGGCTGAAGGGCGGCTTCGAGAAGGTTCTCAATTTCACCGTGCCGATGCTGTTCGTCGTCCTGGTGCTGCTCGCGGTCCGTGCGATGACCCTGTCGGGCGCGGGCGAAGGGCTGCGGTATCTGTTCGTGCCGGACTGGAGCAGGATGCTCGACGGGGAGATGTGGCTCGGCGCCTTTGTGCAGATGGCCTTCTCCACCGGAGCCGGCTGGGGCCTCTACCTGACCTACTCGGTGTACATGCGCAAGAAGGAGGACTTCGCGCTCAACTCGGGAATCGTGGTCGCAGGGAACCATCTGGCCTCGCTGCTCGCCGGAATCGCGGTCATCTGCACGGTTTTCGCGGTGCAGTCCTCGCAGTACGCGGAGGAGGCGGTCGCCGCCGGCGATCAGGGACTGATGTTCGTCTACCTCGCCGCACTGTTCGGCCAGATACCCGGAGGCACCTGGTTCTTCGGGCCGCTGTTCTTCCTCGTGCTCGTACTCGCCGGGCTGTCCAGCCTGATCGCCATGATGGAACTTGCCGTGCGCAACGTCATCGACCTCGGCGTCAAGCGGAAGAAGGCCGTTGTCGCGGTCGTCCTGGTCACGCTCGTCGGGGGTATACCCTCCGCACTCGATCTGGATGTGCTGACCAACCAGGACAACGTCTGGGGCGTCGGACTGCTGATCAGCGGCCTGTTCGCGGCAATCGCCATGATGCGCTTCGGCCTCGAGCGTGCGCGCCGCGCGCTGGATCTCACCAGCGATTTCAAGGTCGGTGCGTGGTGGAAGGTGCTGACAGGGCTGTTCCCGCTGATGTTCGCCGTGGTGTTCGGCTGGTTCATGTATCTGTCCATCACCGATTCCTCGCAGACCTGGTACGACCCGTTCCAGACATTCAGCATCGGCACGATGGTGCTCCAGTGGACGGTCCTCTTCGTCGTGATGCTGCTGCTCAACAACTTCTTCTCGCGTAAGACGGACCGCGGCTCACTCACCACCGACGGCGCCGCACAGCCGGTGCCCAGCGGCCAGGGAGAGGAGGTCTGACCGTGGATACGGAAACCGTGATCTGGACGCTGATTCTCTTCGGCGGAACCGTACTGGCCGTGGTCTGGCTCAGCTGGGCCGCATGGCGCAAGGAACAGCAAGCCGCCGAAGCCGGCGAGCAGACCGCCGAGTGAACGGTCGCGGATAAGAGGAAGCGCCGCGGCCACCCGAAAAAGGAGGAAGCCAGCAATGAAAGTGGTCGGCTTCGACTGCTTCGGCTACAACCTTCGCTATGCGCACGGCGAATACATCATGTCGGGTGGCCGTGCGGCGACTTCCGAGATCGGCACCCTGGTCCGGCTGCGCACCGACGAGGGGCTGGAGGGCTGGGGGGAGATCACGCCCCTCGGCAACCGGTATCTGCCCACCCACTGGGCCGAGGTGCGCGCCGCTCTGCACACCATGGCCCCGGCGCTGCTCGGCGAGGACCCGACCAATCTGTCCGCGATCCGGCGCACCCTGGACGGCGTACTCCTCGGCGGCGGTTACGCCAAGGCCGCCATCGATGTCGCGTGCTGGGACCTGCTCGGCAAGGTTTCAGGACTGCCGGTCGCCGCACTGCTCGGCGGCGTGCTGCAACAGGACTTTCCCCTCTACGAGGCCGTTCCCCTGACGTCGGCGGAGGAGATGGCCGACTTCGTGGTCCGCCGCGAGGAGGCCGGCATCAAGCGCTTCCAGCTCAAGGTCGGCAACGATCCACGCGAGGACGCCGAGCGCACGCGCGCCGTCGTGGCCGCGGCCGCGCCCGACACCCTGGTGGTCGCCGACGCCAACGGCGGCTGGAACCTGCGTGCGGCCCAGATCGCCGTTGCCGCCATGGCCGAACTTCCCGTCTACGTCGAGCAGCCCTGCCGCGAGACCGACGACTGCGTCTTCGCGATGCGCCATTCCAGCCTTCCGCTGGTGCTGGACGAGTCCGTTCTCGGTACGGCCGATGTCTTCCGTGCCAAGAACGAGGCGGGGGCCGTGTCCGTCAACATCAAGATCAGCCGCGTGGGAGGGCTGACCCAGGCCGCACGGATGCGCGACCTCATGCAGGACCTCGACATGATGGTCTCGGTCGAGGACACCTGGGGCGGCGACGTCGTCAGCGCGGCAGTCGGCCACCTGGCGGCGAGCACCAAGCCGGAGAACTTCCAGAACGCTTCGTTCATGAACGACTGGACCGACGGACACGTCGCAGGCCACCAGCCGCGCTCCCGGCACGGCCGCGGCGCCGCACCGGCCGGGCCCGGCCTGGGCATCACCGTGCAGACGGACGGACTCGAATCCGTCTTCCACATCTCCGGGCGGCCGGAGTGACGACGATGACGTCGTGACGTGACGTGGCGTGACGTGACTTGGCGTGGCGTGACGATGACATGTGTCATGCCGAGGTGCTGACGGTCGGTTCTACTGCGGCGGCGGGCCGGACGGCGAAGCTTGGGGCATGACGACGATCACGGTTGACCAGGGCAGGAACACCCACCAGCGCCACAAGGCATACGCTCCGCTGCTCGTGGACGTGGGGGTGCCGCTGGGCGCTTACTACCTGTTCAAGGAAGCCTTCGGGGTGAGCACTTTCGCCGCGCTGGCGTTGAGCAGCACGGTGCCGGCCGTGCGTACGGTGTGGAGCGTGGTGCGGCAGCGGCGCCTCAATGTGTTCGCGCTGCTGATCCTGGCGGTCAACGTGGTCGGCCTGGCGCTGAGTTTCGTCTCAGGCGACCCGCGGCTGATGCTCGTCAAGGACAGCGGTATCAGCAGCGTGATCGGCGTCGGTGTGCTGCTGTCCGTGGCGGCGGGCAGGCCCATGATGACCCAGGGCCTCAAGCCGTTCCTGGTCAGGAACGACCCCGCACGGCACGCCGCCTGGGACCGCCTCGCCTCCGGCGCGGTGCCCGCCGCTGCGGCCTTCGTCCGGGCCGAGAGGCGCTTCTCCGCCATCTGGGGCGCGGCACTGCTGGGCGAATGCGCCGTCAAGGTCGTGGGGGCCTACACCCTGCCGGTGGAGACGATGGTCTGGCTCGGCCCCGTCATCCTCGTCGCCGCACTCCTGCTGGCCGCCCCCCTCAGCACCCGCCTGGCAGCGCGGCCCATGGTCCGGCTGCTCATCGCCGAGTCAACGGCCGCCCCGGCCCACTGAGACCGTACCCGGCAGGCGTACGGAGGGCCGCCCGCCGGTGAACCATCCGCCGCCCCCATCCGTGATGCGTGCGTAGCCGACACCGACCCGACCCCGAAGGGCAAGCTCCGTGCGCGAGGGACCACTTGCAACGCTTCGATCATTCCGCCCGCTGCTGCTCGCCCTCCTGCTGGTGGTCGCCGCCGTGACGGCGGCGACCTCGGCGCAGGCCGGAAAGGCTTCCGGCGACCCGACGGGCGGTGCCGAGCACACCGTCACCGTGCGGAACGAGACGGATGACCGGATCTGGGTCGGGGCCACGGCCAACGCCGACGGCTCCTCGACGCTCACCGGGCTGCCCGTGCTCGACCCGGGAAAGTCCGCGGAGATCACCGTCCCGGAGCGCTCGGACGCCGGGCACTGGCGCGGCAAGTTGTTCGCCCGGCAAGGCTGTACGGGGAAGGAGGGCAGCACGTTCCACTGCGCGGTGGGCGACTGCGGCCCGTACGCCGACCGCTGCACCACGGGCGAAGAGCCGGTAAGCCTCGCGGAGTTCAACTTCGACACGGCCGACAGGGCCGCACCCTGGTACAACGTCAGCTACGTCAACGCCGTCTCGACGCCGATCACCATCACCCCCGACGGAGTGACCCCGCCCGAGAACGGCGGCGAGTGTGCCTCGGTGGGCTGCCCGACCGATCTGCTGGCCCACTGCCCGGCCGGCAATCTGTCCAAGGACAGCAGCACGGGCAAGCCGCTGGTGTGCGTCAACCCGGACCGGGACGCGAAGACCGCGTACAGCGAAGCGCTCACCAAGCAGTGCCCCACGGCGTACGCATGGTCCAAGCACGACGCCGAGCGGGGCAACCAGGTGGTGCGCCAGTGCAGCACGTGCAAGGGCCTGACCGTCACCTTCCACGGTACCGGCGGTTCCGGGGAGCCCGGCGATTCACCCGAGCC
>NZ_JADKMA010000098.1 GCF_017676365.1 Streptomyces oryzae | reverse complement strand
GGGCTGGGGCCGGGCTGCCGCCTGGCTGCGCTCGATGACGGAGACGATGGACTTCCGCGCGTCGCGCAAGGCGTCCTCGAGCCGCATCGTGCGCTGATCCGCGCGTGCCGCGCCGCGCAGCGCCTCCAGAACGGCCTCGCCCTGTGGCCCGTAGTTGGGCGCGAGTTTCAGCATGTCCCAGGCAGCGACGACCAGCGCGTCGGCGACGGTCTTGGCCTGCTTGATCGACGCCCCGTAGCGGCCGGCGGACACCTCGCCCAGGTCGAAGGCGGCGAAGGTGGTGATGACCTGCTTGGCCGCCGCCGAACCTCCCGCGGTGCTCTCGGAGAGGTCACGCAGCTCCTTGAGCAGGTCGCGTGAGCGCCGGGCGAGCGTCAGCCTGCCCGACGCGGACTCGTCAGCTCCGTCCAGGCCGAGCAGTTTCGCGTGCTTCTCCAACTCCTCGACGAGCGTGTCCACGTGCGGCTCGTACTCGCGGGCCTTGCTGGTGATCTGCCGGGCGAAGTGGCTGACCAGCCGGCTGCGGCGCAGCTTCGGGGGCTGTTCTCCGAAAATGTCCCAGAACCGGCGCCCGGCCTCCTCCCAGACCGCCTCGTCCGGCAGCGGCTGGGAGCGCAGGCCGTCCTGGGGTTTGATGGCGGAGAGTTCGGGCGCGGGGTCGAGCAGTGAGCCGGCCCGCACCCACACCCGGTCGTCCATCTCCGCGTAGGACGCGATGACCAGGTTGGCGAGGAAGGTGTCCAGACCCATCGGCTCGGGCCGGTCGATCCACTCGGTCAGCTTGACCACGCTCAGGTCGCCCGGACCGCCGTCGGTGCGGGCCTGCAGATTGAAGTGGTCCACCCAGCGGCTGGAGGGCCGGAAGTAGACCTCCCCCTGCTGGCCGAGTCCGAGGGGCGCGGCGATCCGCCGCATCAGGGGCCGGTCCTTGGAGGGCACCTCGACCTGTCGCTCGGCGGATTCCGCCGCCGAGCGGATGTGTCCGAACACCGTGCGGGCCTGCGTGGGCGTGACCGCTTCGTTCTTGCCGTCGGGGTCGAAGTCGGGGTGCGCGGGGTACTGGTGCGCCAGCAGCTTCTTCACGATGTGCCGGGCCCCGTCGGACAGCGTCTGCCCGATGGAGACCTTCAGATCGGGAACGTCCCGCAGCGACTCGAAGTGATCCTCGAAGGACACATCGACATCGGACGCCTTCTTCTCTGCACAGCCGTACGCCTGCTTGAAAGCTGCCGTCACCGTCTTGATCAGGGACCCCCGCTGCTCTTCGAGGAGCACCCTGGCCCGCGCGCGGTTGTCGGCGTTGAGGTGCTGGGCGTAGTGGGTGTCGAAGCGCCGCTGGTCGGCCAGCGCGTAGTCGATGACGACCAGCCTCTGGAAGTCCTTGTAACGGGGGGCCGAGAGATAGGCGGGGATCCAGCCCACGGTGCGGGTCCCGGTACCGGACTGTTCTCGCAGCGTGCGCAGCCGGTTGACCGCCTCGACGGAACCGTGTTCGCTCTCCTGGTACGGCAGGTCGATGACCAGCCGCCACAGCCCGTCCTGGCTCGGGGCGAATTCGTGGTCGGGCAGGTTCTCATGGTCGTTGACATCGTCGATGACGACCTCCGCCGTGCGGTTCGAGCCGCGCCAGACGAGGGTCAGATCGTCCGCACTGCCCAACCGCCCGTTCCCCTCCAGGCCCAGTTCCTTGCCCAGGAGTCGCCTGGCCAAGGCCTGGCGGTTGGAGCGGTTGTTGTTCACGTTCGCGTTGGCGATGACGGAGTCGACGTCCACTCCGGCCAGTTCGAGCCGCACTCCCGGGTTGAGCTTGGTGCCGGTCGCCTTGATCTCCACGAAGTGCGTGGCCCACTCGTCGACCTTCGCCTTGATCATCCCGACCTCCGCCCCGGGAATGGGGGAGAGCACCGAGCCGTGGTTGAGCGCGGCGAGCCGCCGGATGGTGAGATCGCGCAGGGCCGGCACCCCGGGGGCGAGAGCGGACAGCAGCAGCGTGCACATCAGCCGGTTGTCGCCGACAAAGCCCTCGCAGCGTTTGAGGAGCTGCTGGTCGGTGATGGTCGCGCGGCGGTGCTGGTAGCGCTCGACGTCCTCCTCGGTGATCTCGTACGTGGCGAGAAGGTGCGGCCGCAGCTTGGTCCGGTACAGCTTGTCCGCGACCTTGAACTCCACCTTCAGGCTGTCCACGAACGGCCTGTCGCCACCGTCGGCGATGACGGGGTAGAGATCGCCGAGCGGGATCAGGTTCTCCAGCGTGGCGTCGTCCCGGTGGTCGGCGAGCAGCTGGCCCATGAGCTTCAGGCCGGTGCGGGAGCGCTGCAGGGCGGAGGAGATGTGGACGAGCGTGTCCATGAAGGCGGGGGAGAAGGGGTAGGTCAGCCGGAACGACTCCTCGTCGGCTCCGGTCGTCGTCTCATCCGAGCCGAGCAACACGTCCCAGACCTGCGGCCCCACCCGCTTGATCTTCGCGAACGCCTCGCCCAGCTTCGCGGCCGCCTCCGCGTCCTTGGGGGTGAGCAGGCGCGCGTGGGCGATCTGGGGGAGGTTCCGGTCCTCCAGCGTGATCTTGTCGAAGCGGCCGGAGGCCAGGTTCAGACTGTCCTGGATCGCGGTCTCGGCCGCGCCGGACGTCTCCTCACCGACGAGTTCGCGCAGGTCCCGCTGGCGGGCGATGAAGGAGACGATCGGGATGGCACGACGGGAGTCGGCGCCCTCCACGAAGTTGGTGATCTTGTCCGTCTCGCGGGAGACGAACTTTTGGTCGTGGATCCGGTTCGCGAGCCACAGGATCAGCTCGTCCAGGAAGAGGATCAGCCCGTCGTAGCCGAGCGACTTCGCGTGCTCGGCGATGACGGCGAGGCCCGCGTCGAGGGAGATGAAGCCGTGCTCGTCCTCCGCCGCGTTCCGGGCGAACCCGGGGAACCAGGTGACGCTCGCGTCGTGCACGAGCTTCGCGCGCAGCTCCGCCGGGGTGCTGGGGTTGACGAGGTTGAGGTTCACCTCGCCGCCGTCCAGCTCCTCGGCGTCGAGCGCGGCGTCGAGAAGTTCCGGCGTCCAGGTGAACGGCTCGCCCCACTCGTCGTCGTCATCCTCCTCGGCGCCGCCGGGAGTGGGGGCGTCCGCGAGCCCGGCGATGAAGGCCTCGTCGCCGACGCGCCGGCGGTGGGAGCGGATGTCCTCGAAGAGGGAGTCGGTCCGGTACACCTGCGGAGTCGGGGCCTCCGGGTGCAGCGCCTTGACGTGGCTGACGTACCCGCCCAGGACGCGCTGCTCCAGGGACTTCGCACCGAGCATGTGGTACGGCACGAGGAGGAACCGCTTCCCGTCGGTGCCCAGCCACTCGTGTTTGGCCAGCACCGGGTCGAAGTCCCCACGGCTGCGGACGGCCGGGTCGCCCCGGAGGAGGGCGTGCAGAACCGCCATGAAGTGGGACTTACCGGAACCGAAAGAGCCGTGGAGATAGGCGGCCTTCGAGGTGTGCCCGTCGAGGGACGCCTTGATCAGGCTGAGCGCCTCGTCGAAGTTCTCCAGGAGGCGTTCCGTGACGACGTAGTCCCGCAGCGCGCGGGCCGCGCCTTCCTCGGTGACCGCCTCGGCGAGCTTCAGCACGAAGTCGGAGGTGGAGATCGACGTCTTGATGTCGATGACGTCACGGAGGAGAGGTGCCGTACCGGTGGCGTTCGGGGCCATCTGTGTCTCGCTTCTCCTGGTTCCTGCGTCCTGTGTGCGCGTGGTGCGCGCGGTGCGCTCGCGCGGTGCGCACGAGCGCGGGGGCCTGAACAGCAGGGTGCTCCCCCTGGCCCGGGGCAACGACGATTACGGATGGTTTCCGTGCGCCCCCGGTGTGTCGTCGTCAGTCGCCATGCGACGGCTGCGGCCCGTCCACGATCGTAACGGTTCGCATGGGGGAGAGAATGGGTGTGCGGGGCGGGGCGATGGTTCTGTCCTGCGCCGACGAGCGTTATGGGTGATCCGTCTCAGCTGAGGTGTGTGAGGAACGCGTCCCAGGCGGTTCGCGTGACATGTATGACGGGGCCGGCTGGGCGCTTGCTGTCACGGAGCCAGACACACCACGGGACGTTGTCGGCGACCTCGACGCAGTTGCCCTGTCCGCCGCTGTAGCTGCTCGTACGCCATGCCGCCTCCATGAGGTCCGGCTGTATATCGGTTCCGTTACTCATGACTGGTACTCCTTGGCGACGCGACGGATCAGAGTCAGCGATTCCGTCGGCGGCAGAGCTGCTGTGCGTGCGTCATCGAAGAGTTCTCGATAGCGGGCGACTTCGAGTTCCCGCTCCATCCAGATGTTGCCGGTTGGAGTCTCTGACAGCACGAGGTCCAGCGATGCCAACTGCGGAAAGCTGAGAAGCAGGTACGGTCCGAACATACTTGAGTGGGCGCCGCGCGAGAACGGCAGCACCTGCACGGTGACGTTGGGCTGCTCTGCCATGGCGGCCATGTGATCCAGTTGCGCTCGCATCACGGCCGGACCACCAACCTGCTGCCGCAGAACTCCTTCGGACAGTACCGCCCAGAAGTCCACAGGCGCTTTACCCGTGAGTCGTTCCTGCCTGGTGAGCCGTACTTGCACGAACTGTTCGATCTCCTCGGGCGTCTTCCAGGAGCGCGAGGCCACCGTCACTGCGCGCCCGTACTCCGCAGTCTGCAGGAGGCCAGGGACCAGTTGCACTTCGTAGGTCCGGATGCCGTTGCAGATGGCCTCCATCTCGATCTGGTCGCGGTACGCGTCACCGAGGACGGACTCGTACTGGCGCCACCAGCCGTCGCGGCGACGCCGATTGGCTCTGCGAGCCAGGGCCGCGAGGCGTTCGCGTGCCTCGGTTCCTTCTACGTCGTATGCGTGCATGAGGGCGTGTAGATCCGGCATGCGAACGGGGACGTGACCGTTCTCGATGCGACTGATCTTCCCCTTGGTGCAGTCGAGAACTTCTGCTGCCTCGGCAGTGGAGAGGCCTGCGGACTCCCGGAATCTGCGGAGCTCGTCGCCGAGTTGGCGTCCCAGCACGGTGGAGGGTTTGACGGTTGGCATACGCCACTACCTATCAGTAAGCGGGGCTCGATGGCTTCCGAAGTCGCACGAACAGGTGAATAGAGAAGCGATTATCCATGCAACGTTGCGCACGCCCGAGTGTCGAGGGCACCCTGCTCACAACGGGCCGAACCGCCATCAGTGCACGGGGACTTGATCGACAGCTACCGACCCTAGGGGGCGTCATGGCAGAGCACTCCACCGCTTACGAAGTGAAATTCCGACTGCCTCGGCAGCGAAGCAGCGTCCCCAGGGCGCGTGCGCTACTGCATTCCGCGCTCGGTGACTGGGGTCTGGGGCGGGCGGCGGAGACGGGGGAGTTGGTCCTCTCGGAGCTGGTGACCAACGCCATGCGAGTGCGTGTGCCGCGTGACCGGTTGGTGGGCGTACGGATCGCGTGGCTGAACGGAGACGGTCTGCTCCGCCTGGAGGTCAGTGACGCGGGTGAAGGGGAACCCGTCGTGCGGACGCCTGGTGATGACGAGACGGGCGGGCGCGGACTGCTGCTTGTGGAATCGCTGGCTGCTCGTTGGGGCTTCGAGCGACGCGCTTGCGGGATCGGGAAAACGGTCTGGGCGGAGGTGAAGGCCCCGGACCTTGTTCCGGAACGCGATGGGACCGAGATCGCTGCGGCAGCGGTCCGCGTAGGTCAGTGGGTGCACGCGTGGGGCGCTTGGCGGACGGTTCGAAGCGTGGGCAGCGAGCGTTCGGCGTCGGGTGCTGAGTGCACTGCCGTTCTGGTAGTGGACGACGGCTTCGAGTTGCGGATCGAGGCCACCGCGCCGTTGACGGTACGGGACGCGGGTGTGTCCTCCCCGCGCGGGAGCGGGGAGGACACATAGGGATAGCTGCTCAGCTCTTGGCCGAGCGCCGGCCCCGAGTGGCCGGGGCGGGCCGCCAAGCCCGCAAATCGTCGTCGGTCAGGCCGTGTTCACCCTGCTGGGTCGCGCGATAGCCCGAGAAGAAGGCCGCAGGGGAACTCCCGTAGAGCGGGTCGAACTCGTCGTGCCACTGGTCGAGCCAGGGCTGAAGTTCGAGCAGTCCCGCGAGCAGGGGCGTCATCTCCTCAGAGGACAGCCCGTCGTGGTTGGTGAAGTACGTGGCGAGCGCCTGCGCCTGCTCCCGGTGATCCCAGCCCGCCCAGCCGAACAGCTTCGGCGTCCCCGAGATCGCCCCGGTCGCATACGAGATGAACCGCTCCTTGGGCACGTCCAGCTTGCCCCGGGCTCGCCAGTAGGACGGCTTGAGGAAGTCGGCCGAGGTGTACTTCGGCGGCACCGGGATGGTGTCCCGGATCTTCCGCTTGGCCGGCTCGTCCGGGGCGGCGTCCTCCTTGCGCTGGAGATCCCAGACGTGCTCCCAGTCTTCGCGCTTCTTGAGACCGCTGGGCTTGTAGCGGAGTGCGGGGAGGAACGGCACGTGCTCCTCGGTGAGGAGGTCGGCGACGACGGTTGCCAGTTCTGTGCGCGGGGCGTACAGCTCCGCGACGGACACGAAGTCCTCATCGAGGGAGAGAGCGGTGGTGAGCTGGTCGCGGGTCAGGATGGTCGGCTGGCCGTCCGAGAACCACAGCTCACGCTTCTCCATACGGTCCAGCAGCCATGACTTGAGCGCCCGCTCTTGGAGGACATCCCACCCCTCGGTCGCCCAGCGACGCTTGTACTCGGGGCGCTCCACCATGCCGATGGCGCGGGAGGTCTCGATGACTTCGATGCGCTTCTGGACCACCGCCTTGTAGGCGTCGGACCAGTGGTCGGGCAACTCGGTGATGGGCGTGGAGTTGTGCCGCTTGAACCACTCGTCGGATGCCTCGCCCTTCTCGATGCGCCGGGCGAGCACGATTTCGAAGGCTCGCTGACCGAGAGACAATTCGGGGATTTCCTTTTCAGGGGCTCGGAGATCTTCCGAATGCAAGTTGTAGAGTGAGTAGACCTGCCAGTCAAGCTCTTCCTGTAGAGCGACCATCCGGCCTCTAGTAGATTTCCAATCGGCAGCGCATTTTCGAAGAGAACGCGCACCGGGTGTAGGTGAATTCGAAGTGGTCAGCGAGGTCGGGCTGGTCATTTCGAGTTCTCGAGCGAGATTGTCCAGGGTGGCAGCAAGCGTTGTGGGGTAATCGCGAGGGAGGGGGAATTCCTGCAGCTTCGTACCGGTGAATTCATAGAACTGTTCCCACAGTTCCGTCTTGATTCCGGATTGATGGCCCTCGGTGCCCTTACTGTGGCTGACCATTTTGAGCCAGAAGCAGGCAGCGGAACTGTTTAGGACGCCGAGGAGGGCGGTGGGAGTCACTTCCGAATTGCTGTCTATGGTGACTACGGTTGCGGCTTGAGAGTATAGTTCGGTAGACCGTCGGATAAGGAAGTGCGGATGGGTTGCCACAAGGGTAAAAACGACGGACTCTGCTGCGGTGTAGCGGTTGGGCGAAAAAGAAGAGTACCCATACCAAGGAAGGCCGCGATCTGCTTGTGTCCCGGACAAAGATCTTCTGACGTTTAGCAGCGTCCTTGACGGCCAAAGAAGTCGAAATTCCGGTGCTGTGAGTTCGCGGGAGCCGCCCATGTTATTGTACGGGAATAGAACCTCGACAGTCTTTTGGGGGGTCCAGTCCCGGATTTCGGCCCCCTCGATAAGGTGGCGAGTCAACGTGTGAGGCGTGCCAGTTCGGTGTGCCGCTCCTCTCGTTACATAGGCGTCGTCCTCGCGGGTGTTGAGCATGTTTCCCCAGTCGGCAATAATGCTCTTCAGTCGACAAGTTCCCGGCAAATTTTCAAGACGATCGCGCAGGTCGGATGCTCCACCTCCCGACATGCTCCACGGGTGTTTCGAAAGTTTCGTCCGAAGAGTTTCTGCGCTGGTGACCCAAGCACTTTCTGAGCCGGGCCTGTCGATCTGATTCAAGATTGCTTGCCAGGCAAAACCAAGTGCGGGGTCCTCAGGCACCTGAGGCTCGCCTCGGATTCCCATTACGGTTCGTACGGTGGGCGATCTGTCGCGAGACTTCCTTTGTCCGATCAAAATAACCGTCGGAGTCCCGTGTCCGGGGATGTACGCCCCAGAAGAGTCAATAACCTCTGTAAGTTCAACTTTGTGCGCAAAGAATTCTTCGATAAGCTTCTTTCCGAATTCGCGCTTCATGAATCCGTTGGATGCGATTTGTCCAACGCGTCCGAAGTTTCTCCCATCATTGGTTCCGATCTTGGCTAGCTCGAAGAATCGCTCCGCAAAGGGGACGGTCATCTGATACTGCCTATTGCACGACTTGTATAGGTCTTTGTAAATCCCCTTGAGATTCCTATCTTTAATCGTGATGTAAGGCGGGTTCCCCGCAACCACGTCGTAGCGCCCCTGTTCCAAAATGTGCGGATATTCGTGCACGTCCTCCGTCGCGTACGAGAACTCCGCCAGCGGGTCGCCCGACTCCTCACCCAGCAGCGTCAGTTCAAGCTGCCGTGCCTTAATAAGGGAGTCGCCCACCGCCAGGTGAATCGGCCACTCATACTTACCCGCCTGCTCCAGCGTGCGCACTCCCGCAGCCGCCATCCCCGCGACCAGCAGCCGGAACCGGGCAATCGCCACCGCGAACGGGTTGATGTCCACCCCGTGCACCGCGTTCAGCGCATCCCGCACTCGCTCGTGTACGTCCCGCCCCGGCTCCCGTTCCGCGAAGAGCCGGACCATCCGCCGAAACGCGCCCAGCACAAAGTGGCCCGATCCGCACGTCGGATCGATCATTTTCAGTTCGCCGAACTTGCCGCCCAGCTCCCGCACCACCGGGTCCATGGTCCGGTCGAGGATGAACTCTTCTACGAACTCCGGGGTCTGGAGGAGTGCGTACGTCTTCCGGGCCGACTCCGAAAGCCACTGGTACAGGTCGCCCAGGAAGCGGGTGTCCCACCCCTTCGTGGGGTCGTTCTCGTCCAGTGGATCGGTGAAGTCATGGACCAGCCGGTCCGCATCCTCGCCCTCGCCCCCTTCGCCGCGCTCGCGCCAGAACTCCACCAGCGACCGAGCCGCGTCGTGCGACAACGGGATCTGGTACAGGGGATTGCGCCGCTTGTCGAAGAGCAGTTTTCCGGCCTGGCCCGCGCCGATTTCCTCGAAGGCCCGCTCCAGCCAGCCCCGGTATGTCGGGTCCGGGTCCTCCTCCACGTACTGTGCGTACCGGGCCTCCGCCAAGTCCCGGCGCTCCGCGTCCGGCCCCGTCAGATACGGCTCGGCGATCAGCCGGTTGTCCTCGCAGAAGCGGACGAACACCGTGCCCAGTACCCACGCCACCGCGACCTGTGTGACCCGTTCGTCCAGCCACGCGTTCCACGTCGCCGCCGTACGCCCCAGCTTGCGTGCCTCGTCGTACTCCGCCCGCAGCCGGCCCGCGACCGAGTCCGCCGCCCGCACCCGCTCGACGCGGTCCGCCGACAGCTCGCCCTCAGCCGAACCCGAACCCAACCGCGCGTCCAGCCAGGCACTCCACCTCGGAGTCGCCGGGTCCGCCTTGCTCGCCTTCTCGAACTCCTGCCGCAGCGGTTTGAGGACCGACTCCCCGTCCTTGACCTGTTTGGCGAGATCCACCTCGATCGCCTTGACCTGCTTGATCAGATCGTTCCGCAGCGCGGCAGCGTCAATCACGTCGTCACATCTCCCATGTGCCCCGTTGTCCCCAATGTGCCCATTGCCACTGTCCCGGCGGCTTCCCGTCCCGCCGCTAGCCGTCCCCCGGCGAACCCGCACCCGCACCTGTACCTGCACCCGCCGCCGACGACTCGGCCCGGTGCGCGTTGGCCACCCACGACTCGGGCAGTTCGATCCATTCTCCCAGCCCGGACTGGTACGGCACAGCGACCGAGCCCAGTCTCGGCGGTCGCGCCGGGTCGCTCTGCGGGCACAGCAGCCACAGTCCGCGCCCCCCGTCCCGCGCCACGTCGGCGAGCCGTTCCAGGACCGCCATCGCGTCGTACCGCGCGAACGCCCCCGCGTCCGTCAGCAGCACAGGGGAAGCAGAAGAAGCAGACGACCCCCGCGTCCCCGACACCAGCTCCCTCAGCCGGGGCTCCACAGTGCCCCAGCTCGTGCGCGCGTACTCACCGAACCGCATCGCCGCCCTCGAACCCGGCTCCGCCGCGTCCGCGCGCAGGATCGTCTCCCACGTCGGCTTCGGCCTCGGGTCGACCTGCTCGTGCAGGGCTTGCAGGAACAGGTCGGTCACCGAGACGACTTCCGCACCGAAGCGGTCAGTCGTCAGCTCGCGCACCGCGTGGCTCGCCAGCCCTGTCCGTACAGTCAGCACCCGGAAGCCGTCCCGGTGGGCCGAGGCCAGCAGCCGTTCCTCGGCCACCGCTGCGCCCGCGAGCTGCGGGTCGTCAGAGTAGCGGTGGGCGATGAGGAGTCCGGTTGCCTGGCGGGCGGCGTCGGACGACAGATAGGAGGAGCCGCCGTCCCGCTGGCGCGGGATGTAACGCAGCGTCCCATGCCCCTCGCGGGTCTTCAGCTCCAGGTCGAACCCGGCGTCCCGCAGCGCCCGTGTCAGCGGCCCGTCCGTCGGCAGGGCGTGCCCGCCCCGTTCGTTCAGCAGCTCGGGGAAGCGTGCCCGTACCCGTTCGTGGATGTCCTTGGGCGTCAGCCCCGGCTGGCGCTCGTCCGGCATGCCGGGGATGCGCGGCACCAGGCCGGCCTGGGTGAGGCGCAGCGCCCGCACCAGTGGCAGATCGCGGGGGTAGATCTCCAGACGGGGCGTCGCGGCGGCCCGGCGCGAGGCGGCCGCGGCGATCTCGACGATGCGCCGCTCGTCCCACTCCACGGCCGTGCTCGGAGGCGTGACGGCGCCCAGCTCGGCCAGCACCGTGGCCGCGGTCGGCAAGGTGTCGAGCTTCGCCAGCCGGTCGGCGACCTTGCCCAGCTTCTGGGCGTAGTAGAGCAGACCAGGGCCTGACGGAGTCTCGGGAGCGTCGTCGGGACCGACCTCGAGGGCCAGCAGTCCAGCCCCCATGCCCTCGTCGGCCGCGTCACGGTTCGGCGCGTGCTGGAACTCGGCCTCGTCCGGTACGAGTTGCTCGACCTCGACCACCGCGCGGACGGCGGCCAGCGCCAGTGCCCGGCGCTGCGCGCGTTCGGGGAGCTGGGTGCCGCGCCGTACCGCCAGGGCATCGGCGATCTCCGCCGCGGAGGCGACCCGGCCCAGGTTCCGCAGCAGGCTGAGGATCTCGGCGCGCAGTACCTGCACCGCCGGGTGCTTCTTCCACCGGGTGCGCTGCGGCTTCAGCATCTGCGGGATACGGCCCGCCGACAGCCCCAGCGCGCTCGCCACGTCCTTCTGCTTGGGCCAGACGCCGATGTCGGGCAGGGTGCCCCGCTCATCGGGGAGCCGGAGCAGCAGCCGCACCATCTCGCACTCGTTGCGGTTCGCCCCGTCCTTCTTCAGCTCCGGTACGAAGATGGTCGCGAGCGTGTCCAAAGTGACCCTGCGCAGGGCGCGTTCGGGCAGGCCTTCCGCGTCACCGTTTTCCGCCATCGCGGTCGCGAGTGCCTCCTCCGCGACCGACAGCTCCTCCTTCGCGGCCTTGCGCCCCTCGGGGGTGAGCGGGGCGGCGGGCTGCTCGGCGAGCCGCTGCCGCCACTCCTTGATACGGCGGAGGACTTCCTTACGGGTCTTGGCGCCCAGGCCGGGCGCGTTGACGAGCTGATGGCGGCTGTAGTCGAGCAGACCGCCGACGTCGTTGACGTGCAGTCCGTAGACGAAGGACTGGGCGGCGGGGCTGAGGCCGGAGGCCGAGATGGGGGTCGAGCGATCGGCCTCGGCCGCCAGCCGGTCGCGCTGCTGCTCGGCGCTCTCCTCCTCGGCGGCCGGGATCGGGGCTTCCCGCGCCTCTGCCGGCGCCTGCCCGGCGCCGCCCGTGCCGCCCGCTCCGCCCGGCGCGGCAGCGGGCTGGCGGGAGCGGCGCGACGAGGGCTTCGCCTCGTCCATGGCCAGAAAGATCTTCTTCCAGGCGTCCCGCATCGGCTTGAGATCGGGAAAGCGCCGAGCCGCGTCGCGGTGCAGGGCCTTGCGGAAGAACTCGACGAGGCCGTCACGTACCGCCGGGTCGAAGGCATCGGCCGCGATCCTCGGGTACGGCTCCTTCTCGGGGTCGGTCTGGCGCGGCGACACTCTGCCGTCGCCCCAGACGGGGAGCTCGCGGGAGGCCATCTCGTGCAGGGTGACGGCCAGGGCGTACCGCTCGGCGTGTCCGTCGTAGACCGAGCGCTCAGTGAGGGTGCCGATGAACGGGTCCAGATAGCCCTCCGTCCCGGCGCTGGTCTCCTGCACCGGGTAACCGGCCAGCGAGAAGTCGATGAGCACCAGCTCGCGGGTGCGGTTCGGGCGGATGCGAATGGCGATGTTGTCCGGCTTGATGTCCCGGTGCCACACGCCCTCGCCTTCGAGGAAATCCACCGCGCCGAACAGATAGTCGCCGTACGCCTCGAGCTGGTCCACGGACAGCCGGCCGAACTCCCGGAGCTGGCGGGCGACGGTCTCCTCGCGCCGCCTGCTCCTGTGCTCGCCGGGCGCGGCCGGTTCGCCGTCGGCCTCGCGCTCGTTCCCGACGTACTCCATGACCAGGACGGTGCGGGGGCCGATGCGTTGCGGCTCCGGCTCGACGAGGCGGATGATCCGCGAGTCGGGGCGCAGGCGTCCCATGATCTCGGCCTCGCGGGCGAGCATTTCGACTTTGCTGTCCGAGTTGGCGACCTTCAGCACCGCGAGGGTCTTGGAGAAACGCACGTCAGGGCCCGCCCGCAGGTCCCGTACGAGGAAGGCGCGGCTGGTCGACCCTGTACCGAGGCGGCGCCGTACCTCCCAGCGGCCTGCCAGCACATCGCCCGCGACTGCTTCGAGCGGGTCCTTCTCGGGCTCGGCCGGCCGTACGGGTTCCGCGGGGGCGGGCTCGGTCAGTACCGCCTCGACGACCTCCAGCATTTCCAGGAAGTCGTCCACCGAGTCCAGGCGGTCGTCGACGTGGTAGGCGGTGGCCGCCTGCACCAGCTCGTCGATGTACTCCGAGAGGCCGTCGACCACGGCGCTCGGCCGCAGTCCCTCGCCCGCCTCGTAACGGGCCAGCAGCTCGGCCTGGCTGGCGGCCGGGGCCTTACCGGTAGCCAACAGATAGGTGAGGACGCCGAGACCGTAGATGTCCAGCGCGACGGGGTCGGCCTTCAGCGCGGTCAGTTCGGGGGCGAGATACGGGTCCGCGCCCTCCGCGAGATGGGCGCCCGCGCGCGAGAGCGTGGTGGGTGCGAACCGCTCACCGCCGCTCGGTGCGCCGGAGCCCGGGCCGCGCTGGACGGCGACCTGCCAGTCCGAGATCTGCAGATACGGGTTGAGCCAAGCCGCCTCCTCGCCTTGCGCGTTCCCGTGCCCGTCCGTGCCCGCCGCCCGGCCCCGGGGGCGGGGCATCACATGGATGGCGCGGGCCGCGAGGGTGCGGTGGTAGATCCGGCGGCCGTGCGCCGAACGCACGGTCTCGGCGAGCTGCCGGACCAGCGCCATGCGGCTGAGGATGTCCAGCTTCTCGCCGTACTGCGCCAGATACTCGTCGAGGCGCAGCGTCCGCGGATCGAAGTCGAAGATCAGCGCAGGCCCTGCCGAGTGCCCGGACGGGTCGTACTGCTTGAGCTGGACGACACCGGGGTGCCGGAAGCGCCGCAGCACCGCGGCCTCGCGCCGCGCCGCCCGCTCCACCGAGGCCCGCAGCTCGGCGTCGGAGCCGCGCTCCCGCAGGTAGACGCGGACCCGGGCGGCCTCCGGCAGCTCGCTGTGCCGGGCCAGATAGTCCGCCCATGTCGGTCCCGAGTCGAACGACTTCCGGTGCAGCAGATAGGGGCCGACCTTGTACTCGGCGTCGCTGCGGGCGATGCCCACTCGCTCCAGGGCCGACTTGATCCGGCGCGAGCGCGACCTGTCGATACGACGGCGCTCGTCGTGCGGGGGCTCCGCCAGTATCCGGGCGAGCTGGTGGACGGTGTGGAGGCCGTGCTGATCGTGGGCAGGCAGCCGGTTCTTCAGCGAGGAGTCGGTGAAGCAGACCGCCTCCGACACCCACACCCGCTCGCCTTCCTGGGCGAGAAGGGCCGCGAGTTCCTTGGCCTTCTTGTTGGCCAGGTGAAGCGGGTTGCCGTGCGTGATCTGCCGTCCGCCGGGCTGGGTCTGCAGCCAGGTGCCGTTACGGGACTCGACCGAGCCGTGCCAGTCCTTCAACTCGATCAGATAGACCCCGCCCGGGGCGACCACGAGGAGATCCACTTCCCGGACGTGGCCGCTGTGCGCGGTGAAAGTGAAGTTCGACCAGGCCCGCCACGGATCGTTGTCGGGGAGCTTCTCCCTGATGGCCTCCAGCCCCCGGCGCTCATGCTGGAACTCGGATTCGGTGACCGTGACCCACCGGCCCTCCCGCATGCGCCATCCCCGCTTCGTATCTGTGCCGATCTGTGCTGATTTCGGCTGCTCGGCAGCCATATCCCCGGCTCAGATCGTAATGGTTGTGGGGGTGAGTCGGGGGCTCGCGCATGCGCCCGAGCTGGGATCGACGTCATCCCGCGGTGCGTAGTGGCGTCCAGCCATCGAAAACCGCACTGCTGAAGCGGAATCACCATGACTGTGCAGATATGTCCCCCGCCTACTTTCGAGGGGCGGCTCAAAGATGTTTGTATCGCGCGGTGGCGTGGCTGTGCTGACTGGGGAGTTATGGGGGGCGAATGCATGACGGAGAGTGATCAGCCGTACCCGGTGAGGGAGCTTCTTCTGGCGGTTCGCTCGGAAATTCGGGCTGAGCGGCGCAGCGATGGCCAGGACGGGCAGAAGGTGTCGCTCTCCAGTGGCCGACTTGTCTCTACTTCTGCTGGGCGATTCGAATATGCCTTCGTATGCAAGAAGTGGGATCAGTCCCTGGACGGCGCCTCCGTACTCGTTCGGGCCTCGCGTTCTCGGGGGCTCTGGGTGACGGCAGAAGCGTCCCGCATGCCGGACGGGAAAGTGCGGCTGATAGCTATTGAGGACCTGGGTAAATCCGTCCCCAACGTCCAGATTCGCCAGGACGGCACGGCCGGCCTGGCCCTGGTGGCCGAGCGGCTGGAATCGGTTGGACAGGCGGACAGCCCCGTCCGCGTCGAAAGCGCCGGCTGGATTGTCGGACTCGGAAATCCGACCGTCGCCAGAGAGGCCGACCCTGGTCGCTGGGTGTCCAACTGGCAGGGGTTGAAGCTGAATCCCCGCCAGAGGCTTGCCATTGAACACGCCCTCGCGAGTCAGATCCTGTTCCTCTGGGGCCCGCCCGGTACGGGGAAGACGGACGTCGTCGGGCACATTGTCGAAGGTTCTTTCCGGCAAGGACTCAACATCTTGTTCCTCGCGCCTACTAAGGTCGCCGTCGACCAGGCGTTGGAGCGTATGTGCGATCTCCTCAAGGAGGAAGACCACTTCAGCGAGGGTCTCGTGCAGCGCGTCGGGGACATCGAGGTGCCGTCCCTGCGTGACCGATACGGCGAATTTGTCGACCCCGAGCAGATTGCCGCGAGGATCTCCGCTCAGCTCGACGAAAGCCTCTCCAAAGCGACGGATGCGTTGAACAACACTCGCGCGGCCGTCGCCTTGCACGACGAGGTGGCGTCGTTGGAACAGGCGCTCGCCTCCGCCCGTACGGCCCTCTCTGCGGCGACGACGTCGAAGGAGGCCGCCGAGAAGGGCAGGCTGCGGGCCGAAGCCGATGTGGCGCAACTCCGCTTCAAAATCAGCCAGTTCGGCACCCCGAGCGGGTTGTTCGCGAGGCGGAAGGAAGCCCAGCTCGCTTCCTTGAGAGGTGAGCTCGCGCAGGCCGAGGCGGCTGCGCAAGGTGCGCTCACGCAGGGCGCGGAGGCGGAACGGGATGCGATGGAGGCCGCGGCGAATATCGGCGAACTGACCGGGAGTCTCGACGCAGCCCGAGCCGGACTCGTCGGCGTGGCGACACGCCAGGTGCTGGCCCAGCAAGCCGAAAGCCTCCAGGGACGGATCGACAATCTCGATCAAGAGCGCAGGAAGCTCCACGACACCGTGCGCTCCCGGTGCCGGGTGATGGGTGCCACCGTCGCCAAGGCCGTGCAGTCGCGGAAGTTGCTGGACCGGGTGGATGTCGTGGTGATGGACGAAGCGGGGATGGTCGATCTGCCGTCCGCCTGGCTTGCCGCCGGACTCGCCGGAAAGCGCGTCGTCGTCGCAGGAGACTTCCGACAGCTCCCCGCCGTGACCAAAGGTGAAGGTGACAAGAAGGCGACGGAGCAGGAGCGTGCCCACTCCCGGAGGTGGGCGTCCCGTGACGCCTTCCATGCCGCTGGCCTCGTCAGCGAGTCCGGATCGGTACGCCAGGACCCGCGACTCGTGGCGCTCGATACGCAGTACCGGATGCGCCAGCCAATCTGCGATGTCGTGAATGTCGTTGCCTACCCGGATGCGCCACTCGCCACGGGCCGTGACGGTCACAGCCAGATCCCCTTCAACCCACTGGTCGACGCACCCGTCATCCTCATCGACACATCCAAACAACGCATTCCCGGGCCCGACCACAAGGCCAACACGGTGAACGAGGCAGTCGTCCATGAACTGGTCCGGGGGCTCCAGTATGAGGGCGTCCTTCCGGGCCGGAAGTGGGAGGGCGTCGCAGCTGGCCAGCGTGCAACCGACCGACTGGGTGTTATTGCTCCCTACAAGGCACAGGTCCACGCCCTGAAGGGAAGTCTCAAGTACCGGTTCGGCGAGGAGTACGAGGGCCTGGTCGACACCATTCACCGCTTCCAGGGAAGCCAGCGTCCGATCGTTGTGTTCGACACCGCGGTCGGTTCGGGTAAAAACCCCGGCTTCTTCTACCAAGGCACGGGCCTGTCATCACATACGTGTCGTCTGCTCAATGTCGCCCTCAGCCGGGCCCAGGACCATCTGATAGTGGTGGCCGACCTCGACCATTTGCGAAGGCATCTCACCCCGCACAGCGAGGCGCGAGTCATGCTGGACCACCTGGAGAGCCATGCCCAGCTGATCTCCGCAGATCAGCTCGTGCCCACGCGGGACGCGGCCCAGCTTTCGACGCTCTCCGAAGAGGAATTGGCGAGGCCCGCGTTCTTTCCGGCGGATGAGGTCTATGCGGCCGTGGAGTGGGACATTGCGCGAGCGGTCACGAGTATCGAGCTCTACTGCCCGTTCCTCGACCCGCGACCGGTCCGTAGATGGTCTGCGTTGCTGGGCGGTCGCGCTGCCGACGGTGTCAAGGTTGTCGTCTACACCCGAGCTGTTGAGGAACAGCGCGACGAAACCGCTGCTCAGCGCCACCGGCAGCGTATCGATGAACTTCAGTCGGCCGGCTGCGAGGTGGATTTCCGGGAGCGAATGCACGAGAAGGTCCTCATACTCGACGGCGCGGTGCTGTGGCACGGCTCGCTCAACCTCCTGGCGAACACTGGGCCGACAGACCTGATGATGCGATTCACGGACCCTGCGTCGTGTGAACGGGTCAGCCGGGTCATCGAACGCGCCCGCAAGGAGCGTGCCGCGTGGAACCCGCGAACAGCGGCGGGCGGTGGCAGTGGCCAGGTGCGGGGCACGGCCAAGTCGCCAACGCCCTCACACAACGGGGTTTCGCCCGGTGACGTCGTGGACGGTCGGCTCTATCTCGACGTTCCTTACGGTGAGAAGGACGAAGCGAAGAGACAGCTCAGGGCGCGATGGGATGCACCGAAGCGACTGTGGTACGTCGACGCGGCGCGCGTCAGCCGTGAGCAGGCCCGCCGATGGCTCCCCTGAGTCAGCCGCGGTCGGCCTGCCGCTGCCATTCCTTGAGAGATTTGGCGGAAGCGGTACCGCGAACGTCGCTTGGGTTGACGTAGAGCACCCGAGGGTTGTTGTTATGGGGTCCGAATCCCACCGAGCCGCCCAGCAGGACATACCTACCAGCGGGGCACGGTGCGCCTCCGTGGAACCAGGTGTCTTGCCGCACGCCGGTTGTGTGCCAGACGATCCAGGCTTTGTCACCAGCCCTTGCTCGTTGGTAGACCGACTCGACGCGGCGATGTGCACGTCCTGACCGGCTTGTCGAACGGCAGCGTTGAGGAGTGCCTCCCACTGCGCCGCGGCGGCTCTTCGCCGTCTGCCTCGTCCAAACAGATCCACCATTGTGCCCACGATACGCCGGGCGTCCCCTGCTTCTTGATGCGGAGGGGCTGCGTTCAGCAGGGTGCGCTGGGCGGAGATATCGGAGTGCCCTCCGGCAGTCGTTGGGGAACGTAGGGAAGGGCCGGTGAGCGGTCGAAGGCGCCATAACGCACAGCAGGGTCGGGGCTGTCGCGGCGCGTTCCGGCGGCCCGCCAAGGGGCCGGTTCAGCCTCCGGGACCATCGGAACTGGTCCCCGTGCCGTCCCGGCGGGTGCGGCGGGCGCCGATGAGCAGTCGGTCGCCGGCCCCGGGCCGCTGGAGCCAGACCCGGAGGGTGCCGCAGGCGCATCGGGAATAGACGACAGTTCCCTCGGTGACCGAGTGGCAGGAGACGGTCTCGTACGGGGCGTGCAGCGGCCAGCCGCAATTGGCGCACCGGTCGACGCCGGGGTGACGAAGATTGTCCATGCGGACAGCGTCACGCCCGGTGGGCATGCAAGTCCATCGCATCTTTGTGCACGCGATCGTTTTGAATTGGTGCATGATCGACCTACGGCTGCTGCACACCCTGCACGTACTCCACTCCGGGGGCACCGTGACGGCTGAGGCGCGGGCTCTGGATCTGTCCCCTTCCGCCGACGCCCAGCAGCTTCGGCAGCTGGCTCAGCAGACGAAGCCGAGTCGCTGCGCCACGACGGGCAGATTCTGCGGCTGACTCCCGCGGGGCGGGCACTGTTGCGCCACGCGGACGTGCTGCAGCCACAGTGGGGGCAGGCGCCGCCTGGCTGAGCACGGCTGGGAGGACGGGCGGACGCTGCGCAGCGATGGGTTCCTACCACCGTTGCCTCTCTGCTGGCCCCGACCGCCTGCGAGCTGCTGCGCGCACGTCTGCCCTTCCGCGTCCGGATCCACGAGTCCGATACGCAACGCAGCTACTAGCGGCTTCTGGCGAACCAGGCGGACATCGTCGTACTGATGCACGCCGACAGCCCTGCGGTGGATGACCTGCGCTTTGTACAGCGTCCGCTCATGGACGACTTTCTGGACCTTGTCGTTCCGCTCGGGCATCCCCTGGCCGGGCGCGGACCGGTCGAGCTGGCCGCTGTGTCAGGGGAGGACTGGACCACGCTGCCCACGACCAGGATCGCCTCATCCAGGCGCTGTGCGCCGCCACCGGTGTTGCACCGGGCGGGCGCGCTACTCGACGAGTGGCCCGCTGTGCCGGCGGGGATCGGGCACGGGATGGGGTGTATCTGGTGCTCAGGCTGATGTCGACAGCGCCTTACCCGCAAGTCGTCCGGGCGCCCGCGCAGAGGAGTAACCGCCGTTCCGGCGCGTGCTGACCGTGGTGCGGAGCGGCAGCGAGCGCCAGGCCGCCGGCGCTGCCGGGTCGGCCGCGCTCCGTGAGCGGGGCCCGGTTCTCACATCGCGCCCCGCGCCGGAGTGAGCAGTCGCTTTCCTGCGTGTTACGGGAAGACACGCAGGGCGAAACAGCGGGCTCCTAGCGTCGGGATCCTTCCAGCGACAGGAGGCGACGTGAGGGCACGGTGGATCACTCGATGGGAACCCGAGGACCCGGGGTTCTGGGAGCGCGAGGGGCGGCGCACGGCCCGGCGGAATCTGTGGCTGTCCGTGTTCGCCGAGCACATCGGGTTCTCGGTGTGGAGCCTGTGGTCGGTGCTGCTGCTGTTCATGACGCCGGAGGCGGGCTTCACGCTGTCCCCGGACGACAAGTTCCTGCTGGTCTCCTTGGTGTCGCTGGTGGGCGCGCTGCTGCGGCTGCCGTACGGGTTCGCCGTCACCCGGTTCGGCGGACGCACCTGGACGGTGTGCTCCGCGCTGGCGCTGCTGGTGCCGGTGGTGCTGGCGACAGTGCTGGTGCAGCGGCCGCAGACGCCGCTGTGGGTGCTCCTGCTGTGTGCGGCGGTGTCCGGCATCGGAGGGGGCAACTTCGCCTCCTCCATGGTCAACATCAACGGGTTCTTCCCCGAGCGTGAGAAGGGGTGGGCGCTGGGCCTGAACGCCGGTGGCGGCAACCTCGGCGTCGCCACGGTGCAGTTGCTCGGGCTGGCGGTGCTGGCCACCGCCGGGGTCAGCCATCCGGAGCTGCTGACGCTGCTGTTCGTCCCGGCATTGCTGCTGGCCTCGCTGCTGGCCTGGCGGGGCATGGACAACCTGGCCACCAACCGGACCGACTACGGTGCCTACCGCACCGCCGTGCGGGACCGGCACTGCTGGACCATCTCGCTGCTGTACATCGGGACGTTCGGCTCCTTCATCGGCTTCGGCTTCGGCTTCGGTCTGCTGCTGCAGAACGAGTTCGGCAAGAGCCCCGTGCAGGCGGCGGCGTTCACCTTCCTCGGGCCGCTGCTGGGATCGCTGTTCCGGCCGCTGGGCGGGGCGATGGCCGACCGGTTCGGCGGGGCACGGGTGACCGCGTGGTCGTTCCTGGCGCTGGCGTGCGGCGCCGCGGCTGCGCTGGCCGCCTCGAACGCCGGGTCGTTCCCCGTCTTCGTCGCGGTCTTCGCCGTGGTGTTCGTCCTGACGGGGCTGGGCAACGGGTCGACGTACAAGATGATCCCCGCCATCTACGCGGCGCGCGCCGAAAGCGCCGTGGAGGCGGGCGCCGACCCCACCGAGGCCCGCACCCGGGGCCGCCGGATCTCCGGCGCCGTCATCGCCGTCTCCGGCGCTGTGGGCGCGCTGGGCGGCGTCGCGATCAACCTCGCCTTCCGTGAGTCGTACCGGCAGACGGGCGGCGCCGGCTCGGCCCTCGCCGGCTTCCTCGCCTTCTACCTGCTGTGCCTGGCCGTGACCTGGGCCGTCTACGTACGGCGGCCCGCGGCGGAACGCGCCGGCCGGGCGACCGGGGCACAGCAGCAGGAGCCGAAGCCGGAGCCGGAGCGCGAGCCCGCCGAGCGAGGAGCCTGAGTGACCACCGCCACCGTCCGCGCCGCTGCCGCGACCGGCACCACGACCGGGAGCGGGACCGGTACCGCGACCCACTGCCCGTACTGCGCCCTCCAGTGCGCCATGACCCTGACCCCGGAGCCCGGGCCGGCGCCGGCCCGGCTGAGCGTCACCCCGCGCGACTTCCCCACCAACCGGGGCGGCCTGTGCCAGAAGGGCTGGACCTCGGCGCAGCTGCTGGACTCCCCGGAGCGGCTGACCACCCCGCTGATCCGGGACGCCAAGGGCGGCGAGCTCCGTGCGGCCGGCTGGGACGAGGCCCTCGACCTGGTGGCCCGGCGCTTCGCCCAGCTGCGCGGGGCGCGCGGCGCGGACTCGGTGGCGGTCTTCGGCAGTGGCGGGCTGACGAACGAGAAGGCGTACGCGCTCGGCAAGTTCGCCAGGGTCGCGCTCGGCACCTCGCAGATCGACTACAACGGCAGGTTCTGCATGTCGTCGGCCGCTGCGGCCGGCAACAAGGCGTTCGGGCTGGACCGGGGGCTGCCGTTCCCCGTCACCGACCTGGACGAGTCCCAGGCCGTGGTGCTGGTCGGCGCCAACCCCGCGGAGACGATGCCGCCGCTGATGGGGCACTTCGACCCGGCGCGGCTGATCGTCGTCGACCCGCGCCGCACGGCGACCGCGCAGGCCGCGCTGGACGGTGGCGGCATCCACCTCCAGCCCGCGCCCGGCACGGACCTCGCGCTGGCGCTCGGGCTGCTCCATGTCGCGCTGGTCGAGGGCTATCTGGACACCCCGGAGCGCACCGCCTACCGCGCGGAGCGCACCGTGGGGTGGGAGGACGTGCGGCAGTGCGCGGCGCGCTGGTGGCCGGAGCGTACGGAGCGGCTGACCGGGGTGGCCGCAGCCGATCTGCGCCGGGCCGCCGCAGCGCTGGCCCGCGCCCGGCGCGCCCACATCCTCACCGGGCGCGGCGCCGAGCAGCACAGCAAGGGCGTGGACACCGTCTCCGCCTGGATCGACCTGGCCCTCGCTCTCGGCCTGCCCGGCACCCCCGGTTCCGGATACGGCTGTCTGACCGGGCAGGGCAACGGGCAGGGCGGCAGGGAACACGGCCAGAAGGCCGACCAGCTGCCCGGCTACCGGCACATCGAGGACCCGGCGGCCCGCGAGCACATCGCCGGGATCTGGGGCGTCACCCCCGAGTCGCTGCCCGGCGCCGGGCGCAGCGCCTGGGAGCTGCTGGACGCGCTCGGCACCCCGGAAGGGCCCGCCGCGCTGCTGGTGATGGGCTCCAACCCGGCCGTCTCCGCGCCGCGGGCCCGCCGCGCCGTGGAGCGGCTGCGGGCGCTGGACTTCCTCGTCGTCGCCGACTTCCTCCGCTCGGAGACCGCCGAACTCGCCGATGTGGTGCTGCCGGTGACCATGTGGGCCGAGGAGTCGGGCACCATGACCAATCTGGAGGGCCGCGTGCTGCGGCGCCGCGCCGCACAGGCCCCGCCGCCGGGCGTGCGGACCGACCTGGAGGTGCTGCACGGGCTGGCCGTGCGGCTGGGCCGCTCAGTGCACGAGTTCCCCGCCGACCCGGCGCCGGTCTTCGACGAGCTGCGCCGCGCCTCGGCAGGCGGCACCGCCGACTACGCGGGCGCGGCACCGGAGCTGCTGGACGCGGGGGAGGCGGTGTACTGGCCGGTGCGGGCGGCCGCCGGCGGTTTCGCGCGTGAGGCTGCTGGTGGTTCCGTGCCGGAGGCGGCGGACGGTTTCGCGCGTGAGGCCACCGGCGATCCCGTGCGGGCGACCGCCGGCGGTCCCGGCCGCGAGGCGATCGCCGGTTCCGGCCGCGAGGCGACCAGCGGGCCCGCACCCGAGGCCACCGGCGACGGCACGGAAGCCCTCGGCACGCCGCGGCTGTTCCTCGACCGGTTCGCGCACCCCGACGGGCGGGCCCGTTTTCTGCCCGTCGAGCACCGGGACGCGGCCGAGCTGCCCGACGACGAGCACCCGCTGTACGCCACCACCGGGCGGCAGTTGCAGCACTACCAGTCCGGCGCGCAGACCCGCCGGGTGCCCGAACTGGCGGCCGCTGCACCCGAGGTGTACGTCGAGGTGCACCCCGACACGGCCCGCCGCGCCGGGCTCGCGGACGGGGACACCGCGCGGATCGTCTCCCGGCGCGGTGCCGTGCTGGCGCGGACCCGCTGCGTGGCGAGTCTGCGTACCGACACCGTCTTCCTGCCCTTCCACTTCCCGGGCGACGGCGCCGCCAACGCGCTCACCAACCCCGCGCTCGACCCGGTGAGCCGGATGCCCGAGTTCAAGCTGAGCGCCGTACGGCTGGAGCGCGCCGACGGGGGCGCCGCCGCCGAACGGAAGGAGGCCGTGTGAGCCGGGCACTGAACGTCGTGGTCGTCGGCAACGGAATGGTCGGCGCGCGGCTGTACGAAGAGACGCTGCGGCGCGACCAGACGAGCAGGCGGGTCCGGATGACCGTGCTGGGCGCCGAACCGGTCGGCGGCTACAACCGGGTGCTGCTGCCCGGGCTGCTGTCCGGCTCGCTCACCGAGGCCGACCTGACCCCGGAGGCGTCCGGCGAGACGCCGCTGGCCACCGGAACCACCGTCACCGCCATCGACCGCGCGGCCCGCACCGTGCGCACCGCGGACGGGCGGCAACTCCCGTACGACAGGCTGGTACTGGCCACCGGCGCCGCCACCGCCGTGCCTCCGCTGCCGGGCCTGCGGGACGAGACGGACGGGGGCGGCGGCGTGCTCGCCCGCGGTGTCACCGCGCTGCGCACCCTCGCCGACGCGCGGCGGCTGCGCCGGCTCGCCGACCGGGCCCGCGCCGTCGGCGCCAGGATCGCCGTGCTCGGCGGCGGCGTGCTCGGCCTGGAGGCGGCCCGCGCGCTGGTCGCCCGCGGCGTCGCGGTGACCGTCGTCCACCCGGCGCCGCATGTGATGGACCGGCAACTGGACGCGCCCGCCGGGCGGGTGCTGGGCCGGGCGCTGCGGCGTACCGGCATAGAGCAGCGGCTGGGGGTGATGGCCGTGCGCTGGGAGCCCGGCAAGGGGCTGCACCTGGACGACGGCAGCGTGCTGGCCGCCGCCGGGCTGCTGCTGTGCACCGGCGCGCGGCCCGAGACCGGGCTCGCCGAGGAGTGCGGGCTCAAGACCAGCCCGGCGGGCATCGCCGTCGACGACACCCTCACCACCTCCGACCCCGACATCTACGCACTCGGCGACTGCGCCGACGCCGAGCCGGGGCTCGTCCAGCCCGGGTGGGAACAGGCCGCCGTGCTGGCCGGCCGGCTGACCGGCGAGGACCCGTACGCGCGCTATCTGGGCAGCCCGCGGGTGACCCGGCTGAAGGCGGCGGGTATCGAACTGGCCTGCCTGGGCGACCCGTTCGTGGCCGACGACGGCTTCGCCGGACACGCACCGGCCGGTGGCGCCGGCCCGGCACAGGGCGGCCTCGGGGAGGGAGACTTCCCGGACGACGGCGGCCCCGAGGTGCTGCGGCTCGAGGACCCGGCCCGCGAGCGCTACGCCAAGCTGGTGCTGCACGGCGACCGGGTCACCGGCGCCATCCTGCTCGGGGTGCCCGACGCCGCCGCCGGACTCGTCCAGCTGTACGACAAGGGAGCCCCTGCGCCCTCCGACCGGCTGGCCCTGATGCTCGGCCGGGCACTGCCGCCCGAGTCGGCGGGCGAGGCGGGTGAGGCGCTGCCCGACCACGCGATGGTGTGCCGCTGCAACAGCGTCACCAAGGGCGCCCTGCGCTCCGCCTGGTACGACGGCGCCCGCTCGGCCCGCGAACTGGCCGACGCCACCCGCGCCACCACCGGCTGCGGTGGCTGCCGCGGCGCCGTCGAGAAGATCGCCGCCTGGCTCGCCGAGACCGACCCGCTCTCCAGCCGTGACACCCCTGCCACGACCGCCCCGAGGTGAACACCATGACCATCCTCCAGCCCCAGCACTCCGAAGCCGTGCGCAAGCTCGTCGTCGTCGGCCACGGCATGGTCGGCCACCGGCTGGTCGAAGCCCTCGACTCGCGGGACGCGGACCGGCAGTGGGAGGTCACCGTGCTCGCCGAGGAGCACCGGCCCGCCTATGACCGGGTGGCCCTGTCCGCCTGCTTCGACGGCGCCGACGAGAGCGCCTTGCGGCTGCCCGAGCACGACCCCGCGCGGGTGGACCTCAGGCTGGGCGACCCGGTCACCGCGCTCGACCGGGACGCGAACGCCGTACTGACCGCTTCCGGCGAGCGGGTGCCGTACGACGCGCTCGTACTGGCCACCGGATCGCGGCCGTTCGTGCCGCCGCTGCCCGGCTCCACGGCGCCCGGCTGCCTCGTCTACCGCACCCTGGACGACATCGACGCCATCCGTACGGCGGCCGCCGAGTCGGCCACGGGGCGTGGCGTCGTGGTCGGCGGCGGGCTGCTCGGTCTCGAGGCCGCCAACGCGCTGCGGCTGCTGGGGATGACCACCCACGTCGTGGAGATGGCCCCGCATCTGATGGCCGTTCAGCTCGACGAGGGCGGCGGCGCGCTGCTCGGCCGCATGGTGGAGGAGCTGGGCGTCGCCGTACACGCCGGAACCGGCACCAAGCAGGTGGTCACCGACCCGGAGACCGGCGCCGCCACCGGCGTGGAGCTGACCGACGGCACCTTCCTGGAGACCGATCTGGTGGTCTTCGCCGCCGGCGTGCGGCCCCGCGACGAACTCGCCCGCGAGGCGGGCCTTCAGGTGGGGGAGCGCGGCGGCGTCGTCGTGGACGAGACCTGCCGCACCGTGACCGACCCCCGCGTCTGGGCGGTGGGCGAGGTCGCCTGCATCGAGGGGCGGACCCTCGGCCTGGTGGCCCCCGGGTACGCGATGGCCGAGACGGTCGCCGACCGGCTGCTGGGCGGCGAGGCCGCCTTCCCCGGCGCCGACACCGCGACCCAGCTCAAGCTGCTGGGCGTCGGCGTGGCCTCGTTCGGCGACGCGCACGCCACCACGCCGGGCGCGCTGGAGGTCGTGCTCAACGACCCGGTCGCCGCCACCTACGGCAAGCTCGTGGTCTCCGACGACGCCAAGACGCTGCTCGGCGGCATCCTCGTCGGCGACACCTCCGGCTATCCGCTGCTGCGCCCGCTGGTCGGCAGTACGCTGCCCGCCGACCCGTCGGCGCTGCTGGCCCCCGAGTCGGCGGGCGGCGGGGCCGCAGGGGGAGGGG
>NZ_JADKMA010000097.1 GCF_017676365.1 Streptomyces oryzae | reverse complement strand
TCCCCCCTCGCGCGGGGGGCTTTCGGGCCCTACGCCGTCGTTCGCGCGCTACGCCGTCTTCCCCGGCTCAGCCGGCTTCCCTGACTCCGACGGCTTCCCGGACTCCGACGGCTTCTCCGACTTGGCCGGCTTCTCCGACTTCGCCTGGAGCGCTCCGGCCAGTTCGCCCAGCTGCCGGAAGCTCGCCGTTCCCGTGACCACGGTCACGGACTTGCCGTCCTTTGCGGTGCGCACCAGCGCGTCGTACTTCTTCCCCCGGTAGCGGGTCCACTCCTCACCGGCGACGCGCTGCTTCTTCGCCGTCTCCTCGGCGCCCTGTGTGACGTCGTCGATGAAGCGGACCGGCCGCCGCTGGTCGCTCTGCTCGACTGCGGCGTACTCGTTGTCCGGTGTCATGAAGCCGAGGTGCCAGACGGAGCCCGTCGGGCCGTCGGCTGTGTAGCGGACGGAGGTGGCGCGCCACTCCTTGGACAGCCCCTGCGGCGCGGCCACCGGATACGGCGCCGCACGTCGCGCCGACGCCAGCTCCACGCCGTAACTGACCGGCTTGACCGGGTCCTTCTTCTCATCGTGCGGGACGAACAGGTAGATGACCCACGCGGCGAGAAGGATCAACGCCAGCGAGAGCACCATGTCACGCACGGCCTGTGCTCCGCGCTTCTTGTCTGCTGCCACGCCCCCATCGTCCCTTATGGCCGCGGACGCCTGGCGTACACCCCCGGTCCGCCCCGGGGCTGCCCCGGCCTGCTCATCCGTGGGCGCCCCTGCTCAGTCGGAGGCCGACGGGTAAAATTCTGCCCACCCTCGCCGAATCGGCACAGCTCACGTCGCCGCAGTGGCCGTAAGAGTCGCCGTACAGAAAGGTGTGTTCCGATGACCGAACACAACCATTTGCCTTCCCAGCTCGAAGTCAGCCCGGAGGCCCCGGACCGCAACCTGGCGCTGGAGCTGGTACGGGTCACCGAGGCGGGCGCGATGGCCTCGGGCCGCTGGGTCGGCAAGGGCGACAAGAACGGCGCGGACGGCGCGGCCGTCAAGGCGATGCGCACCCTCGTCTCCACCGTCTCCATGAACGGCGTCGTGGTGATCGGCGAGGGCGAGAAGGACGAGGCCCCGATGCTCTACAACGGGGAGCGCGTCGGCGACGGCACGGGCGCCGAGTGCGATGTGGCCGTCGACCCGGTCGACGGTACGACGCTCACCGCCAAGGGCATGGGCAACGCGGTCTCCGTGCTGGCGGTTGCCGAGCGGGGCTCGATGTTCGACCCCAGCGCGGTCTTCTACATGGACAAGCTGGTGACCGGGCCGGAGGCGGCCGAGTTCGTGGACATCACGGCACCGCCCGCGGTGAACATCCGGCGGATCGCCAAGGCCAAGGGCTGCGGTGTGGAGGACGTCACGGTCGTCGTGCTCGACCGCCCGCGGCACGAGGGGCTGGTGAAGGAGATCCGCGAGGCGGGCGCACGGATCAAATTCATCTCGGACGGCGATGTGGCGGGTGCCGTGATGACGGTGCGCGAGGAGACCGGCGTCGACCTGCTGCTGGGCGTCGGCGGCACCCCCGAGGGCATCATCGCCGCCTGCGCGATCAAGTGCCTCGGCGGGACGATACAGGGCAAATTGTGGCCCAAGGATGACGAGGAACGGCAGCGCGCTCTCGACGCCGGGCACGATCTGGACCGGGTGCTGCTCACCGATGACCTGGTCAGCGGGGAGAACGTGTTCTTCGTCGCGACCGGCATCACCGACGGCGACCTGCTGCGGGGCGTCCACTACCGCGGCGAGCGCGCCTTTACGCAGTCGCTGGTGATGCGGTCGAAGTCCGGCACCATTCGGCAGATCGAGTCCGTTCACCGGCTCTCGAAGCTGCGGGCCTACAGCGCCGTCGACTTCGACCGCGCCCGCTGAGGGCTCCGCCCCGCCCGCGCCCCGAAAGGGGCGCGGGGAACTGCGCGAGCAACCACAGCACGACCCGCAGCCGCGCGCGGGTCAAGTCACCACCAGGGGGAGGCGCCTAAGCGATGCGGGGCACCCCCGAACTGGGCTGCCCCGCAGAAGCAGACGCGGACGCCGTCTTACGGCGGCGCGTGAGCACCACTCGCCGCTCCGCGGCGGTGAGCCCACCCCAGACCCCATAGGGCTCGGGCATCACCAGGGCGTGCTCGCGGCACTCGACCAGGACGGGGCAGCGGGCGCAGACCCGCTTGGCTGCCTGTTCCCGGGAGAGCCGGGCGGCGGTGGGCTCCTTGGAGGGAGCGAAGAAGAGGCCCGCCTCGTCGCGGCGGCAAACGGCTTCCGCGTGCCAGGGGCCCGCTTGATCATCTCGCTCAGGCGTTCGCTGTACGGGGATGGTGGCGGCGGCCTGTGGGGACTGATGCGGCGTGTGCAGCACGGTCTGCTCCTGACGCGACGACGGAGGTTTGTTTCCCCTTCACCCGTCTTGCAGCACACGGCAGTTCACGGTTCCCCCACGGGCCCCCTCGGGGGCCGACTCGCAAACTCATGCCGTACGAAAGACGGATGCACGAGCCCTACCCGCTGTACGCGCCGGTATGCATTGCGTGTCGTCCGATACGCGCTCAGGCGTGCGCCCCCCAGCGCGCCGTCAATACCGCGTGCGCCCGCGCTCTCACAGCTCCTTGCGGAACCGGTCGCGGAGGTTCTGGACGAGTCGGCCACGCTTCGGTTTGGCGTCCACGCCCCCGAAAACAGCGGCCCCTTCGACCAGGACGACCGGTGCGTTCGGATCGGGGGAGTCGGTGACCTGTACGTCGAAGCCGCCGAAGATCCCGGCGCCCTTCTGCTGCAAGGTGACGTTCTCCGGGACCCGGATCTCGATTCCCCCGAAGATCGCAGTGGCGTTGATCTGCACGTGCGGGTGCTCGAACAGCGCCTCGGTCAGATCGATCTCGATACCGCCGAAACAGGCGAACGCGTTGATCTTCCGCGGCACCCGCCAACGCCCCTTGCGGCCGGCGCCGCTGAAGATCGCGACCAGGTTCTCCTTCGGGCCGTAGCCGGGCACCGGCGGGCCCGAGGTGTGCGAGGCGGCGAAGTTCGCGAACGAGGTGCCGTAGGAGCGCTGACCGCTCGCACCCGGCTGCGCGCTGTCGTGCTCCGCGCCGGAGACACCCGAGCGGCCGGCGGGGAGGTCGCGGACGAGAGGCTCCAGCTCGCCCATCGTCTTCGCGGCGTAGACGGCTTCGATCCGCTCGCCGTGCTCCTCCGCGTCCAGCCTGCCCTCGGCGAGGGCCTCGCGGAGGATGTCGGCGACCCGGTCCCGGTCCGCGTCCGAGGCACGGACACCGGCGTCCGCCGCGGGAGCGGGGGCGGGAGCCGGGGAGGGCGTGGCCGCGGGCGCAGGCGGCCGCTCGGCTGACGGCTGCTTCTGGAGCGAGGCGGGCTGCGATGAGTCTTCAGTCACACAAGCAGCGTACCCAAACGCGATAGATCGCGACTACCCCCGCAGCGGCCTCTTGCAGGCGGGTTCTACGCTGTGAGACGCGCTCCCATCGCCGAGAGCCGCAAGTGTGAGAGGAAGAGTCCCCGTATGTCTGCCAGCTCCCAACCGGCCAGCCCGGAGTTCTCCTACACGGACCTGCTCCCCACCGGTGAGGACCCCACGCCGTACCGCCTGATCACCAGCGAGGGCGTGAGCACCTTCGAGGTGGACGGACGCACCTTTCTCAAGGTGGAGCCGGAGGCGCTGCGCAAGCTGGCGGCCGAGGCCGTCCACGACATCCAGCACTATCTGCGCCCCGAGCACCTGGCCCAGCTGCGCCGCATCCTGGACGACCCCGAGGCCAGCGCCAACGACCGCTTCGTCGCACTCGACCTGCTCAAGAACGCCAACATCGCGGCGGCGGGCGTGCTGCCCATGTGCCAGGACACCGGCACGGCGATCGTGATGGGCAAGCGCGGCCAGCAGGTGCTGACCGAAGGCGGCGATGAGGAAGCCCTCTCGCGCGGTATCCACGACGCCTACACGCAGCTGAATCTGCGCTACTCGCAGATGGCTCCGCTCACCATGTGGGAGGAGAAGAACACCGGCACCAACCTGCCGGCGCAGATCGAGCTGTACGCGACCGACGGGGACGCCTACAAGTTCCTGTTCATGGCCAAGGGCGGCGGCAGCGCCAACAAGTCCTTCCTGTACCAGGAGACGAAGGCCGTACTGAACGAAGCCTCCATGATGAAGTTCCTGGAGGAGAAGATCCGTTCGCTGGGCACGGCCGCCTGCCCGCCGTACCACCTGGCGATCGTCGTCGGCGGCACCAGCGCCGAGTACGCGCTCAAGACCGCCAAGTACGCCTCGGCGCACTACCTGGACGAGCTGCCGGAGTCCGGGTCGCCCTCGGGGCACGGATTCCGGGACAAGGAGCTGGAGGAGAAGGTCTTCGAGCTGACGCAGAAGATCGGCATCGGCGCACAGTTCGGCGGCAAGTACTTCTGCCACGACGTCCGCGTGGTGCGGCTGCCGCGGCACGGCGCCTCCTGCCCCGTCGCCATCGCGGTGTCCTGCTCGGCGGACCGCCAGGCCAAGGCGAAGATCACCGCCGAGGGCGTCTTCCTGGAGCAGCTGGAGACCGACCCGGCGCGCTTCCTGCCCGAGACGACGGAGTCCCAGCTGACCGAGGGCGCGGGCGCCGACCTCGACGCCGTCAAGATCGATCTGTCCCGCCCGATGGACGAGATCCTGGCCGAGCTGACCAAGCACCCGGTCAAGACCCGGCTGTCGCTGACCGGCACGCTCGTCGTCGCGCGCGACATCGCGCACGCGAAGATCAAGGAGCGGCTGGACGCGGGCGAGGAGATGCCGCAGTACCTCAAGGACCACCCCGTCTACTACGCGGGCCCGGCCAAGACCCCCGAGGGCTACGCCTCCGGCTCGTTCGGACCCACCACGGCGGGCCGGATGGACGCCTACGTCGCGCAGTTCCAGGCGGCCGGCGGCTCGAAGGTGATGCTCGCCAAGGGCAACCGCAGCAAGCAGGTCACCGACGCGTGCGCCGAGCACGGCGGCTTCTACCTCGGCTCCATCGGCGGCCCGGCCGCCCGGCTGGCCCAGGACTGCATCAAGAAGGTGGAGGTCCTGGAGTACGAGGAGCTGGGCATGGAGGCGGTCTGGCGGATCGAGGTCGAGGACTTCCCCGCGTTCATCGTCGTCGATGACAAGGGCAACGACTTCTTCGCCGACCCGGCGCCCGAGCAGCCCTTCGTCACCTCGATTCCGGTACGCCAGGGCTCCTGACGGAATACGGATCGGCCCCGCGCGCCACCCGCTGAACCCGGCGGCGCGCGGGGCCTTTCCCGCGCTCGCTCGAACGGGCGAACGTCATTCGTATGTACGCCATGGTGGCTTTCCGCGCCGTGGCGTCCTGTCCATGGTCAACTCAACTCATGAGGCGCATCACCGTACATTCCGGGAATTTCCCGGTCTCTACCGTCGCGCCTTCGCCCTCCTCGGCTTACCCGATCCCGGGCCGACCGAGGCGGAGTCGCTCAACTGCGACCTGACGGAAATCCAGCCGGTCGAGCGCCGCGTCGACTCGCTGCTGCGCCAGCGGTGTGCCGACTCACGCACCTACCTGCTGATTGTCGAGTCCCAGACGAAGAAGGACCCGGCCAAAGCCCGCAGTTGGGGCTACTACCTGACGTATCTGGCCAGCAAGCATCCGGAAGCACATCCGATGCTGCTGGTCGTCTGCCGCAACCGGCACACCGCCCGCTGGGCGAAGGGCCCCTTCCGGATCGGCCACGGCTCCCAGGCCAATCTGCACGTCACCCCGTTCGTCCTCGGCCCCGAGGACGTCCCCGCCGTGAAGGATGTCGACCAGGCCCTCGAGGACCTGGAACTGGCCGTCCTCTCGGCAGTGACACACATCGAGGACGCCCGTATCGATGACATACTGGAAATCCTGGCGACGGCCATGAAGAAGGCCCCCGAGGAGTTCCCGACCGAGCTAGCAACCGAACTGATCTCCGCCGGACTCTCCGGCTCCCCTTCGGCCGACCTGTGGAGGAATCTCATGGGCGCACTGACCTTGGACCCGAACAGCAAGACGTGGCTTGCGGAGTACTACCGCGAATTGGGTCGGGTCGAGTCGCGGAAGGAAGATCTGCTGAATCTGTGCGCCGCTCGCGGCATCCCCCTCTCGGAGGAAGACACGGAGCGCATCACCGCCTGCGAAGACCTCGAACGACTTGGCAGGTGGGTTCGCAAGGCAGGCACAGCTGGCACCACTGAGGAAATCTTCGCTGAAGGCACGGAGAAGTGACCTTGCTGGTCGCCGATCCCAACAGCAAGACGTGGTTCGCCGAGTACTACCGCGAATTGGGTGCGTTCCGGAAGGCTAGGGAGATCCTGCTGACGGTTTGTGCAGCACGGAACCTCTCCCTCTCGGAGGACGACAAGGAGCGCATCGCCTCCTGCGAAGACAGCGATGTGCTCGGCAAGTGGTTCGACAACGCGATCACAGCCACCACCGCCGACGAGATCTTCGCCGAGCAGTCCGCCGCCCCGCAGTAGCGGACCCCCTCCCCACAAGTCCGCCGAGGGCCCGCCCTCGGCGGACCGGCGTCGTGCTGTCGGGAATGTGTGCGGCCGTACGGGATGCTGAACCGTGTGGAGGTGTACGCACAATGACCGACAGCACCGGTGAGAACAGGTCCGGCCACCGCATCGAGCGCGACTCGATGGGCGAGGTGCGGGTCCCCGCGCACGCCAAGTGGCGGGCGCAGACGCAGCGGGCCGTGGAGAACTTCCCCCTCAGCGGGCAGCGGCTGGAGCGGGCGCATATCGAGGCGCTGGCCCGGATCAAGGCGGCGGCAGCGGTGGTGAACGCCCGGCTCGGGGTGCTCGACCAGGAGCGGGCCGACGCCGTGCGGGCGGCGGCCGAGGAGGTCGCCGAGGGATCGTGGGACGACCACTTCCCGGTCGATGTGTTCCAGACGGGCTCGGGCACCTCTTCCAACATGAACATGAACGAGGTGCTGGCGACGCTGGCCACCGAGCGGCTGGCGGCCTCCAACGCGGACGCGCCCTCCGTGCATCCGAACGACCATGTCAACGCCAGCCAGTCGTCCAACGACGTCTTCCCTTCCTCCATCCACATCGCCGCGACGGCCGCGGTGACCGCCGATCTGATCCCGGCGCTGGAGCGGCTGACCGCGTCGCTGGAGGGCAAGGCGGGCGAGTTCGCCGATGTGGTCAAGTCGGGCCGTACGCATCTGATGGACGCCACGCCGGTGACGCTGGGCCAGGAGTTCGGCGGCTATGCGGCCCAGATGCGGTACGGCGTCGAACGGCTGCGGGCCACGCTGCCCCGGCTGGCCGAACTGCCGCTGGGCGGTACGGCCGTGGGCACCGGGATCAACACGCCGCCCGGCTTCGCTCCCGCCGTCATCGAGGAGGTGGCCCGAGCCACGGGGCTCCCGCTGACCGAGGCGCGGGACCACTTCGAGGCGCAGGGCGCCAGGGACGCGCTGGTGGAGACCTCAGGGCAGCTGAGGACCATCGCGGTGGGCCTCACCAAGATCTGCAACGATCTGCGCTGGATGGCCTCCGGGCCGCGCACCGGGCTCGCGGAGATCGCGCTGCCGGACCTCCAGCCGGGCTCCTCGATCATGCCGGGCAAGGTCAACCCCGTCGTCCCTGAGGCGGTGCTGATGGTCGCCGCGCAGGTCACGGGAAACGACGCGACGGTGGCCGCGGCGGGCGCCGCGGGCAATTTCGAGCTGAACGTGATGCTGCCCGTCATCGCCAAGAACCTGCTGGAGTCGGTACGGCTGCTGGCGGGCGCGGCGCGGCTGCTGGCCGACCGCACCGTCGACGGCATCACCGCGAATGCGGAACGCGCACGGGAGTTCGCCGAGTCCTCCCCCTCCGTCGTCACTCCGCTCAACAAATACATCGGCTACGAGAACGCGGCGGCCGTCGCGAAGAAGGCCATGGCCGAGCAGCTCACCATCCGGGAGGCCGTGCTGGAGTCCGGCTACGTCGAGCGGGGCGAGCTGACGCTGGAACAGCTGGACGAGGCGCTGGACGTACTGCGGATGACACACCCCTGACGCACACACCACACCCTGCCCGCAGACCTCTCTGACGCAGCGTCGCCCGCACCGCTGCGGCACAGCTCACGGCGGGCCGGCGGCCTTGGCACCTAAGATCCCGTCATGACAGCGGAACAGCTGGCGCCCCGGCAGCGTTGGGCCACAGGCACCCAGATCCTGTGGCGCTACCGCGCCAACGGTGCCGAACACCCCCACATCTGCCGCCCCGTCACCGTCGTACGGGACACCGCGGAGCTGCTGGCGGCCTGGATGGCGCCCGGTACGCCGTGTGTCAGACCTGAACTCGCCGACGGCACGCCCATCTCCCGGGAGCCGCTGGCCACCCGCTACACCAAGCCGCGCCGGACCGCCTTCGCCCACTGGTCCGGCATGGGCGTGCTGAAGCTGGCGCGGCCGGCCGAGCCGTGGTCGGTGTGGCTGTTCTGGGAGAACGGCTGGCGGTTCAAGAATTTCTACGTGAATCTGGAGGAGCCCCGGCTGCGCTGGCCGGGCGGGGTGGACTCCGAGGACCACTTCCTGGATCTCGCGGTGCGCCCGGACGGCAGCTGGGAGTGGCTGGACGAGGACGAGTTCGCCGCTGCGCAGCACGCCGGGCTGCTGGACGAGGCGCAGGCCGCGCGGATCAGGGAGGCGGGTCGGCAGGCCGTGGAGGCGGTGCGCTCGTGGGGGTCACCGTTCGCGGACGGCTGGGAGCGGTGGCGGCCCGATCCGGCCTGGCCGGTTCCCGAGCTGCCCGACGACTGGGACAGGCCGCCGTTCAACGCGTGTGCGCACCGGCCTCCCGGTGCCCCTTGATACGCCCCCATACTGCAAACGTAGGATCAACGTCTGTAATCGTACGCTGCACAACTCCCCTCACCCCCCGGGGACTTGACCGGCAGCCAGGAAGGAGCCCAGCCGTGAGCAGCTCTGCGGGTTTTGGGGCTAGCGGGAGGTCCGGGGCAGGTGCCGGGGCATATGACGGATTTGACCGTACGAACATCGACAGGTCGGGCCAGGCTGCGGCATTCGACGCCATCGGGGACCGGTACGACGAGGCATTTCCCCACAAGGAGGGCCAGATCGCCTGCGCCGCCTGGCTGACCGAGCAACTGCCGCCCGGCTCCCGGGTGCTGGACGTGGGCTGCGGCACCGGGCTGCCGACGGCCCGCCAGCTCGCCGACGCCGGGCTGAAGGTCGTCGGCATCGACTTGTCGTCCTCGATGCTGAAACTGTGCCGCGACAACGTCCCGGAGAGCGAGTGCCGCAAGCTGGATGTGGCCGACCTGGAGTCGTCGTGCCTGGGACCGTTCGACGGCGCCGTCGCGTTCTTCTCCCTGCTGATGCTGCCCCGCCCGGAGATCCCGTTCGCCCTGCGGGCCCTGCACGGGCAGCTGCGCGGCGAGGGGCCGCTGGCCCTGGGCATGGTGGAGGCGGACGTGAACGATTTCGCGATCCCGTTCCTGGGCAACTCGATCCGGGTATCCGGCTATCTGCGGGACGAATTGCGCGCGGTGGTCCACGACGCGGGGTTCGATGTCGTAGGAGAGGACGCGCGCGCGTACGCTCCTGCGAGCACGGATGTACCACCCGAGATCCAGCTTTTCTTGCAGTGCCGACGACGCCCATAGACCGCGAGCACCCAGCGCAGGGCGTGCGCCGACGCGCAGCCCCGGATGGATGGAAACCGAACGCGTGACGGAGCACGAGAAACCTGCGGCGAGCAGCACGACAGAACCGACGCCCCCCACACCGTCGGCCAACGCCCACACCGGCCCCGGCGGCGGCGAGGGACAGCCGGCCGCGCGCGGGCGCGACGGCACCCCGCCCCGGCCGCGGCCGCATCCCCCGCAGCCCGGCGAGTCCGCAAGACCCACCGACCCGGCGCTCGCCGCCGAGCCGCCGGAGCCGCCCCTCGCCGCCGAGCCGCCCACCGCCGAGGACTCCGGGAGCGAACGCTCCGAACGCGAGCGCCGTGGCGGGGACCGGCTGCGGTTCGTCGGCGCTGCGACGCGGCGCATCGCCCGCGGCGTCGATCTGGACGAGACGGTCCTGGGTCTGTGCCGCGCCAGTGTGCCCGCGTACTCCGACGCGATCCTCGTCTATCTGCGCGACCCGCTGCCGGTCGGCGACGAGCGGCCCACCGGGCCCTTCGTGCTGCGGCTGCGGCGCAGCGACCGGATTCCCGAGGATCCGCTGGCCGCACAGGCGTTGCAGGCCGCACAGGCGCAGGCGGCGGTCTCCGGCGGCCGGAGCGCGGACGGCGCCGGGCAGCCGGCCGAGGCCGCCGGGTTCCCCGGGCAGGTGGCCGCCGAGGCCGCGGGGCTCTCCCTGGGCATGGCCGCCGGCATGGCGGCAGGCGGCGCGTCCACGAGCGCGGCGAAGCTCACCGAGGTACGTCCGGGCGGCCCGCTGGCCGAGGTGCTGCGCGGGGTGCGGCCGGTCTTCGCCGACTCCCCCGCGGCCAGCGCCGCGCTGCCCGAACTCCTCGGCCCCGACCGGGAGGTGCCCGCAGGGCACCGCGCCATCCTCGCGCCGCTGCGCGGACGCCGCCGGGTCATCGGTGCCGCCGTCTTCCTGCGCCGCCCGGACCGCCCCGCCTTCGAGCCGGACGACCTGCTCATCGCGGCGCAGCTGGCCACCCATACGGCACTCGGCGTGGACAAGGCGGTGCTCTACGGGCGCGAGGCGTACATCGCCGACGAGCTGCAGCGCACCATGCTGCCCGACGAACTCCCGCAGCCCACCGGCGTCACCCTCGCCAGCCGCTATCTGCCGGCCGCCGAGACCGCCCGGGTCGGCGGCGACTGGTACGACGCCATCCCGCTGCCCGGCTCCCGGGTGGCGCTGGTGGTCGGCGATGTGATGGGCCACTCGATGACCTCCGCGGCGATCATGGGCCAGCTGCGGACGACTGCGCAGACACTGGCCGGGCTCGACCTGCCGCCCCAGGAAGTGCTGCACCATCTGGACGAGCAGGCCCAGCGGCTCGGCAGCGACCGCATGGCCACCTGCCTCTACGCCGTCTACGACCCGGTGGCGCACCGCATCGTCGTGGCCAACGCGGGCCATCCGCCGCCCGTCATGCTGCACCGCAGCGGCCGGGCCGAAGTGCTGCGGATACCGGCCGGTGCGCCGATCGGGGTCGGCGGCGTCGACTTCGAGGCCGTCGAACTGGACGCGCCGGCGGGCGCCACGCTGCTGCTGTACACCGACGGACTGGTCGAGTCGCGGCAGCGCGACGTGTGGACCGGCATCGAGCACCTGCGCGAGAAGCTGGCCGCCACCGCGCGACTCACCCGTCCCGGTGCCTCGGCCCCGCTGGAGCCGCTGTGCGACGAGGTGCTGGACATTCTCGGGCCCGGCGACCGGGACGACGACATCGCTCTGCTGGCCGCACGCTTCGATGGGATCGCTCCCAGCGATGTCGCCTACTGGTTCCTCGACCCCCGCGCCCAGACCGCGCGCCAGGCCCGCCGGCTGGCCCGCAGAGCGCTGGCCCGCTGGGGTCTGGACGAGCTGTCGGACGCGGTGGAACTGCTGGTCAGCGAGATCGTCACCAACGCCGTGCGGTACGCCGAACGTCCCATCACGTTGCGGCTGCTGCGTACCGACATGCTGCGGTGTGAGGTGGGGGACGATGTGCCGCAGCTCCCCCGGCTGCGGCAGGCCCGCGCCACCGATGAGGGCGGGCGCGGGCTGTATCTGGTCAACCGCCTCGCCCGGCGGTGGGGGGCCACGCGGCTCTCCACGGGCAAGGTCGTCTGGTTCGAGCTCCCCATTCCCGAACCCGAACCGGAGTTGTGACCTCGCGCCAAGGCCCGCACCCGGGCGGCGGCCGCCCCTTGTAGGGGGCTGAGGCATCGTCGCCGGGTGCGGGCCGGTGCGCTGCGCAGCTGAGGTCCCAACTCGGTCAGGCGAGTTGGGACTCCGCGTCGAGGGTGGTGGCCACCGCCTGGACCACGGAAGCGATCTTGAACGCTTCCTGGATCGTCTCGCGGTCCACACCCGCCTTGCGCAGCACCTGCTCATGGGAGTCGAGGCACTGCCCGCAGCCGTTGATCGCGGAGACGGCGAGCGACCACAGCTCGAAGTCGGTCTTCTCGACACCGGGGTTGCCGATGACGTTCATCCGCAGCCCGGCGCGCAGCGTGCCGTACTCAGGGTCCGACAGCAGGTGCCGGGTGCGGTAGAAGACGTTGTTCATCGCCATGACGGCGGCAGCCGACTTCGCGGCGGTGTACGCCTCGCCGCTCAGCTTCTCCTTGGCCTCCGGCTCCAGCGCGCGCAGCACGATCCCGGAGCGGGACGCGATGGCGCAGGCCAGCACGGTGCCCCAGACCTGCTGCTCGGGCAGCTGGGAGTTGCCTATGACGGAGCCGAGGTTGAGCTTCAGGTCCTTCGCGTAGTCCGGAAGGGCCGACTTCAGGTCATCGAGAGCCATGCTGCTCACTCACCAGCCAGCAGCGCGACCGGGTCGAGGGTCTCCTCGCCCTTGGTCCAGTTGCAGGGGCACAGCTCGTCGGTCTGCAGCGCGTCGAGGACCCGCAGGACCTCCTTGGGGTTACGGCCGACGGAGCCGGCGGTCACCATCGTGAACTGGATCTCGTTGTTCTGGTCCACGACGAAGACGGCGCGCTGCGCGAAGCCGTCCTCGCCCTCGATGCCGAGCGCGCGCATCAGCTCGTGCTTGGAGTCGGCCATCATCGGGAAGGGCAGGTCGGTCAGGTCCGGGTGGTCCTTGCGCCAGGCGTGGTGCACGAACTCCGAGTCACCGGAGAAACCGAGGATCTGCGCGTCGCGGTCGGCGAACTCCTCGTTCAGCTTGCCGAACGCGGAGATCTCGGTGGGACAGACGAAGGTGAAGTCCTTGGGCCAAGCAAAGACGACTTTCCACTTGCCCTCGTAGGTCTTGTGGTTGATCGTCTCGAACTCCTTGCCCTTCTCCAGAGAGACGCAGGCGGTCAGCTCGAACTCAGGGAACTTGTCACCGACAGTGAGCACGTACAACTCCTTGCACTTGCGGCCAGGATGCCCGGATTGCAGGCATTCCTGGAGATTGGTCGCCACCACCTAACCACATGCGCCATTGATCGCGGAAATAGCCCGCAGCGAGTCGTTTGATCGGGGGAAGCTATCAGCGGGGGCCGGGGACGCGTTCCGGACAGCCGTGCGGCCCGGACCGGCGAACGGTCCGGGCCGCCTGTGGCGATCAGTTCACCCCTGCTCGCCCTGGTCCTGCTCCGCACCCTCGACCTCGTTGGCGACCGAAGCGTGGCCGAACTTGCCGATCAGCTTGGTGACGATGTCGCCCGCCTCGACCGACTTGTCCTGCTGCGACAGCTTCACATTGCGGGAGTCCTCGACGTTGGCGTAAGCGAGGTCACCGGGGCCGCTCTCACGGATCTCCTGGAGGTTGACGGACGCCCCGAAGTTGAGGCCACTGTCAGCCAGGGCAAGCGGTGCCGAAAGACCACCGAGGGCAACAGTGAGACCGGCCACGACCGCGGCGCGTGCACATCTCTTCATTGATGACTCCTCCTCGTACATGTGAGTGTCATACCTATTTGTACGACAATGCTCTTATTTGCACTTAGTAGAGGCCTTACGCGACACATGCCGGAAATTCACCTGTCAGGCGGCACCGTCGCGCGGCCCACACCCCCGCCGAACTCCGTTCTGACCTGCGGCAATAGTTACAGTGGGCGTGGTTGATTGGAGTGAGTTATCAGTGACCGCCACCGCTGTCCCCGTACCGCCCACCCGGGCGGCGCGCAGCCGCCAGCCCAGCCTTTCGCAGCTACGGGCCTTCGCCGCCGTCGCGGAGCATCTGCACTTCCGGGAGGCCGCAGCGGCGCTGGGCATGAGCCAGCCCGCGCTCTCCGGCGCGGTCGCGGCCCTGGAGGAGACGCTGGGGGTGCAGCTGCTGGAGAGAACCACCCGAAAAGTGCTGCTCTCCCCCGCCGGTGAACGCATGGCCGCCCGTACGCGGGCCGTACTGCACGCCGTGGGCGAGCTGATGGAGGAGGCCGAGGCGGCGCAGGCCCCGTTCACCGGGGTGCTGCGACTGGGGGTGATACCGACAGTGGCGCCGTATCTGCTGCCCACCGTGCTCGGTCTCGTCCACAAGCGCTACCCGGACCTGGACCTGCAGGTGCACGAGGAACAGACGGCCTCGCTGCTGGAAGGGTTGGGGCAGGGGCGGCTGGATCTGCTGCTGTGCGCTGTCCCGCTGGGCTCTCCGTGGGTGCACGAGGTGCCGCTGTTCGACGAGGACTTCGTGCTGGTCACTCCGGACGGCCACCCGGCCGCCGGGCGCTCGGACCTGCCGCGCTCCCTGCTGCGCGAACTCGATCTGCTGCTGCTCGACGAGGGGCACTGCCTGCGTGACCAGGCCCTCGACATCTGCCGCGAGGCCGGCCGCACCGAGTCGACCAGCGTGACGACCAGCGCCGCCGGCCTCTCCACGCTGGTGCAGCTGGTGGCCGGGGGCATGGGCGTGACGCTGCTGCCGCATACGGCGGTCCGGGTGGAGGCCGGGCGCAACGAGTCGCTGCGTACGGCGCACTTCGCCGATCCCGCGCCGTCCCGGCGGATCGCGCTGGCGATGCGGGAGGGTGCGGCGCGCGAGGAGGAGTTCCGCGCCTTCGGCGACGCCCTGCGGGCCGCGATGCGGCCGCTGCCCGTACGGCCCGTACTGCCCTAGCGGCGCCCGTCGCCCCTGGCGGGGCGGGTCACCCCTCGCTGGGCGGGCGGCCGCGGCGCGGGTGCGGGCGTGCCTCCTTGGGGAGGCGGCCGGCTTCCTTGAGGGCCCGGCGCAGCAGATAGTCGATCTGCGCGTTGGTGGACCGCAGTTCGTCGGCCGCCCAGCGGGCGAGCGCGTCGTGCATGGCAGGGTCGAGCCGCAGCAGCACCTGCTTGCGCTGCTGCGGCCTGCCCTTGCCCTCGCCGTCTGCCGTCACTGGTAGAGCGACCCCGTATTCATGACGGGCTGCGGGGAGCGGTCGCCGCACAGCACCACCAGCAGGTTGCTGACCATGCTGGCCCTGCGCTCCTCGTCCAGCTCCACGAAGTCCTGCGCGGTGATCCGGGCCAGCGCGTCCTCGACCATGCCGCAGGCGCCCTCCACGATCTGCTTGCGGGCCGCGACCACGGCGCCCGCCTGCTGCCGCTGGAGCATGGCGGAGGCGATCTCGGGGGCGTAGGCGAGGTGGGTGAAGCGGGACTCGACCACCGACACACCGGCGGCACGCACCCGGGCCGTCAGCTCGGCTGCCAGCTTCTCGGTGATCTCCTCGGCGTTGCCGCGCAGCGAGAGGCCCGCCTCGTCGTGTGCGTCGTACGGGTACTCGATGGCGATGTGGCGGACCGCGGCCTCGGTCTGGGTGGAGACGAACTCCACGTAGTCGTCCACCGAGAACGTGGCCTGCGCGGTGTCCCGCACCTGCCAGACGACGACCGCGGCGAGCTCTATCGGGTTGCCGTAGGCGTCGTTGACCTTGAGGACCGCCGTCTCGTGGTTGCGGACCCGGGTGGAGATCTTCGTGCGGCTGGTGAGCGGGTTGACCCAGCGCAGGCCGTCCGCGCGGATGGTGCCGGTGTAGCGGCCGAAGAGCTGGACGACGCGGGCCTCGCCCGGCGCCACCATGTTCAGCCCCGCCATGCCGAAGACGGCGGCGATCACCAGCACGATGCCGAGGACGATCAGTACGCCGCCGCCGGCTCCGCTGCCGTCCGAGGCGAGGCCGCCGCCCGCGATGACGGCGCCGACGCCGAGCAGGAAGCCGATCAGCCCCAGCAGCAGGGCGAGCCCGCCCGGGATGCTGTGCGCTGTCGTCTCCTTCACTTCCGGCGTAGGCATTTCAGGTGCGTCGGTCGGCTGGTCAAGGCTCATCGCGTTCCCCCCGGTCGGTCGTGCGTGCGGTCGGTTGTGCGGTCAGGCGGGCACGCAGCCCGGGCGGGCCGGCGCGCCTCTAGCAAAGTGATAGCACTTTAACGCCTGGAGGCGGGCCGTGCCAACCCCCGGCAGCAGCGGGCGAGCGGCCAGGGACGAGCAGCCGGGGAGGGAGCGGCCAGGGAGTGCGCGGCCAGGAACGGAGCCCCGGCACCGAGCGGCGGTCATGAGCGCACCTGGGCGGCCAGCCTGTCGAGCCGGGCGGCAGCCGTCTCCAGCCACCTCAGGTCCGCCTCCAGGTGGAAGAGGGCGTGGTCGCAGATGAGCTGGTCCGCGAGGTCGCCGGCCGTCTTGCGGCGGGTCAACTCGCGCATCAGCCGCAGATGTTCGGAGCGCTGGGTGTCCAGCAGCGCGGCGCCGTCCCGCCCGGTCAGCAGGGCGAGCACCAGCTTGGTGTAGAGCGTGCTGTGCAGATAGGGCTCCGGCTTCTCCGGCGTGGACAGCCAGCTCTCCACATCGGTGATCCCGGCATCGGTGATCGCGTACCGCTTGCGCTCCGGGCCCTCCCCCGACTCTATGCCCTCGACTTCGACGAGCCCGTTCTTCAGCAGGCGCGACATGGTCGAGTAGACCTGCCCGTAGTGCAGCGGCCTGTCCTGCCCGAACTTCTCGTCGAAGGCCCGTTTCAGGTCGTACCCATGGCGTGGCCCAATCTCCAGCAAGCCGAGCAACGTATGACTGATCGACATACCGAAACTATACACTACGTGTATACACCCTGTGGATAGTCAGTGCCGGGCAGTCCCGCAGAGCCACGGCCCTGCTTGCCACGGCCCCGCCGCCGCACCGGCGTTGGGGGCCACGGGCAACCCCCTCGCCCCTGGCTGCGTCAGCCAACGGGGCCGCCGAAACGGGCGGTCGGCCTCGTTTGCGGACATCGATCGGGAAAGTGGGCGATGGGACAGGCAGCGGACGACCAGCTCACCACAGCGCCGCGCGCGGAACCGCTCCAGGAGCCGCACGAGGACACCGGCCCGCTCCACACCGCCGCCCGGCCCCCGCACGCCGAGCCGCCGGTCCGCATCCGGCCGCCGCGCGGCATGCTGGTGCTGCGCCGGATACGCCGGCGCGCGCTCGGCCTCGTGCGGCGCTTCGCCCGGCGGCCGTACTGGGAGGCGCCCGATTCCGCGTATGTCGTACGCCGTTGGCCCGGGCTGACGGCGATGTGCTGCGCGACGCTGTTCTTCTGGCTCTCGCTCACGCCCTCCCTCGTGCCCAGGCCCTGGCTGCTGCAAGGGGTGATCGGCGGGATAACGGCCGCCATCGGATATGCCGTCGGCGGGCTCGCGGAGTGGCTGCTGCGGCTGGCGCTGGGACCTCTGTGCCGCAGATACCGCCGCCGCGTACTCCGCGTGCTGCCCGGGCGGCCGGGGCCGCACTGGCGGGCGCGCGGCTGGCTGGCGTACTACCTGCTCAGCACCGTGCTCACCATCGCCGCGCTGTCCTGGAGCGCCGACGCGCAGCGGGAGCTGCGCCGGCTCCAGGAGATGCCGGAGACCCTCACCTGGCACTCCATGATGATCGCGCTGCTCGCCATGGCGATCTGCGGCGTGCTGGTGGCGATCGGCCGCACCGTACGGCTGGGCACCCGCGCCCTGATCCGGCTGCTCGGCCGGTTCGTGCCGCGCCCGCTGGCCATTGCCGCCGGAGTGCTGGTGAGCGCCGTCGTCGTGGTCTTCGGCACCCGCGACGTCGTCTTCGACCGCGGCATCATCGACATCGCAGCGCGGCTGGCCGAGAAGACCGACCAGAGCACCAAGGACGGCATCGTCCAGCCCACCTCACACCTCGTCTCGGGCAGCCGCTCCTCGCTGGTGCGCTGGGAGGAGCTGGGCTACGAAGGGCGGAACTTCACCGGCTCGTCCCTGACCCCGCACCAGATCAGCACCGTCACCGGCAAGCCCGCCGTACAGCCGATCCGGGTCTACATCGGCCAGGAGTCGGCGCCCACCTTCGCCTCCCGGGCCGCGCTGGCGGTACGGGAGCTGGAGCGCACCGGCGCGTTCGACCGTGAGGTGCTGGCCATCGCGGGCACCACAGGGCGGGGCTGGGTCAACTCGACGGACGCCGAACCGCTGGAGTACATCCACGGCGGGAACACCGCGATCGTCGCCGTGCAGTACTCCTACCTGCCCAGCTGGGCCTCCTTCATGGTGGACAAGGAACAGGCGGGCCGCGCCACCCGGGCGCTGGTCGAGGCGGTACGAGCGCGCTGGCTGCGCATACCGGCCCACGAGCGGCCGAAACTCGTCGTCTTCGGCGAGTCCCTCGGCGCCTACGGGATCGAGGCGTCCTTCGACGGCCCCGACGACATGCTGAAGAAGGTGGACGGCGCGCTGCTCGCCGGAACGCCCAACTTCTCCCCCATCCGCCGGCAGCTGACCGCACACCGCGACCCAGGCACCCCGATCTGGCGGCCCGAGTACGAGAAGGGGCGCCACTTCCGGTTCGCCCAGTGGCCGAAGAAGGACCTGGCACGGCCGGGGCCGCAGTCCGCTTCCGGGTGGCGGGCGCCGCGCGTCGTCTACCTCCAGAACGCCTCGGACGCCATCGTGTGGTGGTCACCCGGTCTCGCCCTCGACCCGCCGCGCTGGCTGCGCGAGCCGCTGGGGCCCGACATCACCGACGAGGTCAACTGGTTCCCGCTGGTCACCTTCTGGCAGACGACGGTCGACATGGCCGTCTCCTACGGCGTCGGCGCCCCGCACGGCCACCGCTACGGCAACGGCTCCGTCGAGGGCTGGGCAGCGGTCGCCCCCGCCAAGGGCTGGACGAAAGCCGATACGGAGGCACTGCGCCGCTTCATGGACCAGCGGGAGGCGCCCTACTGAGCCGACGGCGCGTGCGTCGCCCGGGGCAGCGCCCGGGCCCCGGTCATGACTGGTTGCCGTTGCCTTCGGGCAGTTCCGGTCGCTCAGGGCCTGGCGCGGGGCCCGCAGGCCCGGCGCCCTCCTGCTGCGGAGCGGCCTCCTGCAGCCGGCGCAGAGTCTGCTCCTGTGCGTACCCCCGCAGATAGCCGACGACGGTGTTGGTGACGGCGACCAGCGGCACCGACACCACCGCGCCGGGGATCCCGGCGATCAGGCTGCCGCCCGTCACGCCGAGGACCACGGCGAGCGGATGGACGCGCACCAGCCGGCCGAGGATGAACGGCTGGAGGATGTGGCTCTCGATCTGCTGGACGGCCAGCACCACGGCCACCGTCAGCAGCGCCGTGACGATGCCGTCCGTCACCAGCGCCACGACGACGGCGAGCGCGCCGGAGACCACGGCACCGATGATCGGGATGAAGGCGAAGAGGAAGATGAAGACGGCGAGCGGCACGGCCATCGGGACCTTGAGGAAGTACAGCCCGATCCCGATGAAGACCGCGTCGATCAGCGCGACTATCACCGTGCCGCGCACATAGCCGGTGAGCGTCGCCCAGGCACGCGGGCCCGCACCCGCGACACCGTCCCGCGCCGCCGAGGGGACGAACTTCAGCGTCCACTCCCAGATGCGGCGGCCGTCGTAGAGGAGGAAGAGCGTCACGAACATCGCCAGCAGGGCGCCGGAGAGGAACTCCAGGATGACGGTGACGCCCTCGATGCCCGCCGAGGTCAGTTCCTTGCTGTTGTCCCCGATCCAGTCGCTGAGGTTCTGGGCGATCTCGTTGATCTGGTCCTCGGAGACATGGAACGGGCCGTTCAAGGCCCAGTTCTTCAGCTCCTGGATACCGTCCTGCACCTTGTCGGTGAGGGTGTCCAGGTTCTCCATCACCTGCCACACCACGAACCAGCCGACCAGGCCCATCACGACGAAGCCGCCGATGAAGGTGATGGCGGTGGCCAGCCCGCGCCCCAGGCCTATCCGGCGCAGCCGGGCGACGGTGGGCTGGAGCAGCGCGGTGATCAGCAGCCCTGCGGAGAAGGCGATGATCACCAGGCTTATCGTGCTGACGACCTTCATCAGCACCCAGATGACCCCGGCCAGGATCAGCAGCCGCCAGCCGGCCTCGGCCGCGACCCGCATCCCCCACGGCACGGCGGCGGACGGCTCGGGCTTGGCCGCTATGGCGGGCGCGTACTGCGGGGGCGGCGGCACATAGCCGCTCCCGCTCCCGCTCTCCGCGCCGCCGGCCTCCGCCTCGGCCTCTGCCTCCGCCTCGGCCTGCGCCCGGCCCGCCTCGGTGTTGGACAGCTCGGGGTCGATGCCGTCGGCCCTGCGGGCGGCACGGGAGCTGCGCTCCGCTTCGGCACGCCGCTCGGCGGCCTTCGCGGCCCAGCGGCCCGCAGCCGCTCTGAGCCTGTCCATGCTGCTCGTCATTCCGCTTCCTCCGCCCCCGGGCCGGTGCGCCTTCGCCGTGTGAGGGACGACGTTACCCGCGCCGATGGTTGCTTCCCGAACCGGAAGCCGTGCGGAGGACCCCTGCGGAGGGGCGGGCGTGCAGAGTGTGTGCGGACATGAGGGAGCCCCCTGGGCTGATCGTCACGATCGCCACAGGGGGCATCCCGTCCGGACACTCAGGGTCCGGTAAGTCGCGGTGGGCCCGTCCGGCTCAGTACCAGTTGTTGGCCTGCCAGAAGTCCCATGCGCCACATGGGCTTCCGTACCGGTCGTTCATGTAGTTGAGGCCCCACTTTATCTGGGTGGCCGGGTTCGTCCGCCAGTCGGCGCCCGCCGAGGCCATCTTGGAGCCGGGCAGCGCCTGGACGAGGCCGTAGGCACCCGAGGAGGCGTTCGTCGCCTTGTAGTTCCAGCCGGACTCGCGCGAGACGATCTCGGAGAAGCACTGGTACTGGCCGGCGCCGACGATCTGCTTGGCCATCGACTGGACCTCGGCCGTGGTGTACGAGCCCTTCTGGGCGAAGTCCGTACGGTCCGAGGACCGGCTCGCGGCGGTCTTGAGCTTGTCGCGCTCCGCGGCCTTCTTCGCGGCCGCCTCGGCGGCGGCATCCTTCTTCGCCTTCTCCGCCTTGGCCGCCGCGTCCTTGGCAGCCTGCTTGCGGGCGGCTTCCTCGGCGGACTTCCTGGCCTCGGCGTCGGCTGCGGACGATGCGGCGTCCGCCTGCTGCGTGAGGGCTGCCGTCTGCGCATGGGTCTGTGACCCGGCTGGTATGTCCTCTAGGAGCGTCGCCTCGGCGGCGGTGGCCTCGGCGTCACCGGACGCCTGGCCCTGGTCGGCGCCTGCGGCAACACCGACGACGGCGCCGACGGTGGTGACCGCAGTGGCGGACGCCACGGCGAATCCCCGGACCGAAATCCGAGCAGTCACACGGTTTCCTTCCAACATGCCCGCTGGGGTGACCTCGCGGACGCAATCGTGCCCCTGACACTGGCCTCCCTCGTACTGGCCACGGGAGGCACGGGCCCGGTGGGTCTCCCCGACAGGAGAGCCCGCGTGGTGCTTCGGGCGGCATACGGCGCGACTGCTGTTCAGTTCTGTACTGCCTTGCGGTGTCGCACCATTGGTGGTGCGGGTGTGCCGTATGCGGGGCCTGACAGGACCCACACCCTGCCGGAACCGGACGCGCCGAAGCAATTCTGCGCTGAGTGGGAAAGCTCACACAGCGTTTGGGGCACGGGAATCTCGGAAATAGGCGCGCGACCGGGCCCCGTGCGGCTAGGGTGCTGTGCCCATTTCGCACGGGGCCCGGTCGAACGCAGGCCGCTATGCGGCTCTGTTGAGCGCTACGTGGCGGAATGCGCCGGTCAAACCCGGCCCTCCTCCAGCATTTCGGTCACCAGTGCGGCAATGGGAGAACGCTCGGAACGCGTCAGGGTGATGTGCGAGAAGAGCGGATGACCCTTCAACCGCTCGACCACGGCGACGACTCCGTCGTACCGCCCCACCCTGAGGTTGTCCCGCTGCGCCACATCATGGGTGAGCACCACCCGCGAGTCGGTGCCGATCCGGGAGAGCACCGTCAGCAGCACGTTCCGCTCCAGCGACTGTGCCTCGTCGACGATGACGAACGCGTCGTGCAGCGAGCGCCCCCTGATGTGGGTCAGCGGCAGGACCTCCAGCATGCCCCGGGCCACGACCTCCTCGATGACCTCCCGGCTGGTGACCGCCGAGAGCGTGTCGAAGACGGCCTGCGCCCAGGGGCTCATCTTCTCCGCCTCGGTGCCCGGCAGGTAGCCCAGATCCTGGCCCCCGACGGCGTACAGCGGCCGGAAGACCATCACCTTGCTGTGCTGCCTGCGCTCCAGCACCGCCTCCAGCCCCGCGCCGAGCGCCAGCGCGCTCTTGCCCGTGCCGGCCCGGCCGCCCATCGACATGATGCCGACCTCGGGATCGAGCAGCAGATCCAGCGCGATGCGCTGCTCGGCGCTGCGGCCCTTGATACCGAACGCCTCCCGGTCGCCGCGCACCAGCCTGATCCGGCCGTCCGGTGTCACCCGGCCGAGCGCCTTGCCCTTCTCCGACTGGAGCACCAGCCCCGTGTGCACGGGCAGTTCGGGGGCGTCGTACGGCATCGCCACGCTCTCCGCCGCGAACAGCTCGTCGATGTCCTCACCCGGAAGGGTGAGTTCCGCCATGCCCGTCCAGCCGGAGTCGGTGATGGCCAGCTCGGCGCGGTACTCCTCGGCCAGCAGGCCGACGGAGGACGCCTTGATGCGCAGCGGCAGGTCCTTGGAGACGACGGTGACGTCGTATCCCTCCGCCTGGAGGTTCCGGGCGACGGCCAGGATCCGCGAGTCGTTGTCCCCGAGGCGGAAGCCTGCGGGCAGCACCCCCGGATCCGAGTGGTTCAGCTCGACCCGGAGCGTGCCGCCCGTGTCGCCGATCGGGATCGGCGCGTCGAGCCGGCCGTGGCGAATGCGGTACTCGTCGAGCCTGCGGAGGGCCTGCCGGGCGAAATAGCCCAGCTCTGGGTGGTTGCGCTTGGCCTCCAACTCGGTGACGACGACCACGGGGAGCACGATCTCGTGCTCGTCGAACCGGTCCATGGCGGCCGGATCCGCCAGCAGCACGCTGGTGTCGATCACATACGTGCGTCGGTCGGACTCGCTGCGCTTCTTGCTGATCACCACGGTGGGACGAACCCCCTCGGATGAGGTCGGGGAGCGACGGCGTCGCGGGGGAAGAGACCGGAGATGACCCGCACCACGCGGGCCGGACTCCGGCCCTCCGTGTCCTGCGCCCGGTCCGTGCGGGTGAGAGCGCCGCGCGGTCCGGAGGCATCCGTGGTGTCCAAAGGGCCTCCCGGCGACCGTCACCCCTTCGAGGGGCACGGTCGTGAGGGATATTCCCTCCCGGAAGCCGAGCCATGCAATGCCCTGTCCGCATCCCGAACAACCCCGCTCCGCCGTGCTTCGCGGGCCCACCATGCGCTGCGCCATCAGCTGCGCCGGGCTGTGCTGCCCATGCGGAGCTTGGGCAGTCTGCTCCCCCGAGCTCTTCGAGCAGGGGGTACCCCCAGGGCGCAGGGTGGGCAAGCGCAGCCCACCGAGCCGCAGGCGGCCACGAAACCGGCCCCACCCGAGCGGCGGCCGCCCCTTGCAGGGGCTGATGCATCGTCGCCGAGTGCGGGCCGGTGCGCTGCGCTTGCCAGCCCTGCGCCTTGCGCAGACCTCCCAAGCACAGCGAAGCGCGCGCCGCACAGCGAAGCTGGCGCAGACTGCCCAAGCACAGCAGCACAGCAGCACGGCGCAGCCAACGCGGCACGGCGCAGCCGGCGCAGTGCGGCGCAGCCGAGGGGGAAGGGCGGCGGGAGGGCTAGCCCCCGTAGCGGCGGTGGCGCGCAGCGTAGTCGCGGAGGGCTCGGAGGAAGTCGACCTTGCGGAACCCGGGCCACAGCACTTCGCAGAAGTAGTACTCCGAGTGCGCGCTCTGCCACAGCATGAAGCCCGACAGCCGGGTCTCCCCGCTGGTGCGGATGATGAGGTCCGGGTCGGGCTGCCCGCGGGTGTAGAGGTGCTCCGAGATGTCTTCGACGGTGAGGCTCTCCGCGCACTCGTCGAGGCTTATCCCGTGCGCGGCGCGGTCCATCAGCAGCGAGCGCACGGCGTCGGTGATCTCCTGCCGTCCGCCGTAGCCGACGGCCACGTTCACCAGTATCCCGTCGATGTCGCCGGCCTGCTGCTCGGCCTCCTTGAGCACCTTCTGGGTGCTGGCGGGCAATAGATCGAGCTGCCCCACGTGGTGCACGCGCCAGCGCCCGTCGGCGGCGAGGTCGCGGACGGTGTCCTCGATGATCCCGACCAGCGGGAGCAGTTCGCTCTCGGGGCGGCTGAGGTTGTCCGTCGACAGCAGCCAGAGGGTGACGACCTCGACGTCCGTCTCGGCGCACCAGCCGAGCAGTTCCTCGATCTTCGAGGCGCCGGCCTTGTGTCCCTGCTCGGTCGTGCTGCCCGCGGCCCGCGCCCAGCGCCGGTTGCCGTCCAGGATGACGCCGATGTGCTTGGGCACCTGGGCGTGATCGAGACGGTCCTCCACCCGGCGCGCATAGAGCTTGTACACCAGGTCGCGCAACTTCATGGGAACGGCCAGCCTCTCCGTGCCGAGTCGGGATTCCCAGCACCTTACTGCCGTTCGCCCGAGCGTACGAACCGGGCCGGTCACGGGTGCGAGGGCGGCCCCTCACGGGTGCGAAGGGGCCGGTCACGGTGCGGTGATAGGAAATGGCATATGACGCACGGCACGCACCGCACCGCTTTCCCCGTCCCCGACCCCGCAGCAGTACCGTCCGAGACGCTCTACCGCGCGGATCCGCAGCGCTACGCCGCCATGGAGTACCGCCGCACCGGCCGCTCCGGGCTGAAGCTGCCCGCGATATCGCTCGGCCTGTGGCACAACTTCGGCGACGACCGCGCGTTGGCCACCCAGCGGGCGATCCTGCGCCGCGCCTTCGATCTGGGCGTAACGCACTTCGACCTGGCCAACAACTACGGCCCGCCGCCCGGCTCCGCCGAGCTGAACTTCGGCCGCATCTTCGCCCAGGACTTCCGGCCGTACCGCGACGAGCTGGTCATCTCCACCAAGGCGGGCTACCTGATGCACCCGGGCCCTTACGGAGAGTGGGGGTCGCGCAAGTATCTGCTCTCCTCCCTGGACGCCTCGCTGAGCCGGATGGGCCTCGACCACGTCGACATCTTCTACTCGCACCGCTACGACCCCGAGACGCCGCTCGAGGAGACGATGGGCGCCCTCGCCTCCGCCGTGCGCCAGGGCAAGGCGCTGTACGCGGGCATCTCCTCCTACAGCGCGGCACGCACCCGGGAGGCCGCCCGGCTGCTGCGCGAGATGGGTGTGCCCGCGCTGATCCACCAGCCGTCCTACTCGATGATCAACCGCTGGACCGAGGAGGACGGGCTGCTCGACGCGCTGGAGCAGGAGGGCATGGGCTGCATCGCCTTCGCGCCGCTCGCCCAGGGGCTGCTCACCGACAAGTATCTCGACGGCATCCCGGAGGGGTCCAGGGCCGCCCAGGGCAAGTCGCTGGACCCGGCGCTGCTGACGGACGAGGTCGTACGCAGGCTGCGCGGCCTGAACGGCGTCGCCGAGCGGCGCGGGCAGTCCCTGGCGCAGCTGGCCCTGCGCTGGGTGCTGCGCGACCCCAGGATGACCTCGGCCCTCATCGGCGCCAGCTCCGTCGCCCAGCTGGAGGCCAATGTCGCGGCGCTGCACGGGCCGGAGCTCACCGAGGAGGAGCTGCGCGAGATCGCCGAGCTGGCGGTGTCGGAGCCGGGCACCAACATCTGGTCGGCCAGCAGCAACTCGTAAGCAGCGCCGCCGGCAGCAACTCGTAAGCAGGGCAACAAAAAGCGGGCCGGTCCGTGGGGGGATACGGACCGGCCCGAGGGGGGGTTCCCACCATAGCCCCTCGGACGCGATGTTCCGCACACCAACGACCGTGTCGGGCAAGCCAATCCGCGAGTTTCAGGCCGCCAGGCCGCCCAGCGCGACCCCCGCCATCGCCCCGAGCACCATGAAGGGACCGAAGGCCATGGCGCTGTTGCGGCGTGCCCGTCCGGTCACCATCAGCGTGACGCCATAGCCCGCAGCCGCCAGAAAGCCGAGGAAGGCTCCGGCGAACAGCACCCCCCACCCGTACCACCCAAGGGCTACCCCGACCGAAAGCGCGAGCTTGACGTCGCCGAAGGCGACTCCGCGCGGGCTGATCAGGAACAGCACGAAAAACGCTCCGGCCAGCGCCAGTCCGCCCAGCAGCGCCCGGAGCCAGCTTCCGCCGGCGCCGGGCAGCAGGGCCGCGAGCCCCAGCAGGGCCGCGGTGCCGCCGGCGAGGGGGAGGGTGAGCATGTCGGGCAGCCGCATCACGGCGAGGTCCACCGTCGCCAGCAGCAGCGCGACGGGCACGGCCAGCAGCCACACCGCCAGTTCGGGGCGCGGTCCGACGGCTGCCGTCAGCCCCGCGCAGATCAGTGCGCCGAAAACGGCGAGAGCGCCCTGCCCGCGCCCGTACGCTCCCGGGGGCTCCTGGCTCCCGGCGCAGGCGGCGCACGTCGCCGGACCGAGTGCGCCGCGCACTCCCCCGCCCAGCGCATGCCCCCGCGGGCAGCTGCTGCGCCAGGGCTCCCCGGGTTCCACGGAGAGGCGGTAGACGGCGCGTGGCAGCAGGGAGCCCGCCGCGGCGCCGTAACCGGCGGCGGCAACGATCGATATCCACTCCAGCAGCGGCACAACGCGAGCTTACGTCGGGTTGACGAAACGGGTGGTTACTCCCCCGTACGAAGGGGATCTGGAGCGATTCATCTCACACCCGGCAGGAGCACCTTGGCGCGGTGCACCGCCGACACCTGCGACGCAGCACCAACCAGCCGTCTTGAGCGCCTCGTTAACGAACTGCAGTTGTCAGTGGCGGGCCGTACTGTAGTCCGTATGACAACGACTTCCACCGGGCCCGGAGAGCCCGGACGGTCCCTGGAGACCCGCGCGGGCCGCGTGCCCTCGCCGGAGCTCTCCGTCACCGCGGCCAACGACGCGATCAGGGAGTTCGTCGCGGGCCGCACCCTCTGGTCCAAGGAGGCTCTCGCCGAGCTGGACCGGCTGCGCGGGCAGTGGCAGCGCGCCGTACGTGCCGAGATGGTCGAGGCGGCGTGAGGGCCGCCGCCTCGGCCGTCTCCTTCCGCCTTCTCCCACCTC
>NZ_JADKMA010000096.1 GCF_017676365.1 Streptomyces oryzae | reverse complement strand
GGGTCCGACAGCCGGAGTCGGGCGGGGAAGATAGCCCACTTTGCCCATGCTTAACCGGACAAACGAGTCTCAGGGTGAAGAAACGCGACCCCGGTGACAAAGCCCTTCGCCCCGATTGATATTTTTCACAGGGAACCGGCGGTGGCGGGCACTCTGCCGCCGACTCGGACGTTCACCCCATAACCAGCCCAGAACGATCAAGCAGGAGCGCACCTTCATGTCCCGCCGCGGAGAGTCAGTCCCGTTCGCCTTCATAGCCGACGCCGACCGGTTCCGCAGCAATGTCACCCCGCCGCCCCCTGCCCGTCGCAGCTTCCGCGAGATCGCGGGCAGTGCCCTGGTGGGGCTGACCATCGTCGCCGGGCTCGTGGGATCGGTAGTGCTCGGGCTGCCGGCGCTCAGCGAAAATCAGAGCCCGGCGCACGACCAGCCGGCTGCGGCCGAGGGCCGCTGACCGACGGCCACCCCCGGGAACACCACCCGGGGGTGGCCGGGGCCGACCGGCCTCGCTAATGTCACCGCTCACACCGCTGCGGCGAGCAGCCGCGGGTCAAGCCACTGTCGTGAGCGAGCGAGGACCTCTGCCGTGCCCCTGCCCTTTGTGACAGCCGACCGCGAAGACGCCGTGCTGGCGGCCCAGTCGGTGACTCTCGCCGAGGCCAACCGTGATCTGTGGCGGCGACCCTACCGCCCGGGCCCGTGGCGGGTCGGCGGTGGCGCGCTGCTGCTGCTTCTCGCGTCGTACGTACTCTTCTCCGCGCTCATCATCACCCTCGCCGGCGGATGGCCCAGCGGGGCGATATGCGCGGGCTGCGGCGTGCTGCTGATAGCCCTCGCCGTACGGATGCTGCGGGCCGGGGTGTGGGTCAGTTCGTCCGGGCTGCGCCGCGTGGGGCTGTTGCGTACGGCCACGCTGCGGTGGAGCGAGGTGGTCTCGGTGCGTACGGTGCAGCGGCCCGTGCGGTGGCTCGGGTTGCCGCGTACGGTCCAGGGGCAGGCGCTGGTGCTGGTCCCTGCGGGGCAGGGCGTGAGCGAGCGGACGTTGCTGACCAGCCGCAATGCCGACTTTCTGTCCCGCCCGCGGGCTTTTGACCGTGCCGCCGATGTGATTGAGAGCTGGGCCGCCGAATCGGGGTGAGGGGCCCTTTCTCAGGGGCGCGGGGAACTGCTCCCCCAAGCTCTTCGGGCACGGGGTGCCCCCACCAGCCACGAACGCACCCGCAGACCGCAAACAACACGCAGGGGCACCCCCTCACCGGCGGTGGGCCGCCTCATGCAGAGCTATCGCATGCTGCATCGCCTTGCGGGCCCGCGGCGTATCGCGGGCGTCGTGATAAGCAACCGCGAGGCGGAACCAGGAGCGCCAGTCGTCGGGGTTCTGCTCCGTCTCGGCTCGGCGACGGGCGAAGACGGCGTCCGCGGAGGCGCGGTCGATGCGCCCTGAGGGCGTGCGTTCGAGTTCGTCGACGGGCAGTCCGCCCTCTGCCTCCAGTTGCCGGGCGAGCCGTCCGGCTCGCCGGGCGAAGCGCGTGGTGTGCCACAGGAACCAGGCCCCGATGAAGGGCAGCACCAGCACCGAGACGCCGAAGGCGGTGGTGAGGGCTGTGCCCTGCTCGATCAGCAGCACGCCCCGGCTGCCGACCAGGACGAAGTAGACGACCAGGACGGCGGCCAGGAGGAAGTAGGTGATCTTCGCGCGCATGCTGCTGTGCTCCGTCGGTGCGGTCAGTCCAGGTCGAGGAAGTGTTCGAGGCCGAAGGTGAGCCCCGGAGCGCCCGGCACCTTGCGTACGCCCAGCAGCACGCCCGGCATGAAGGAGCTGCGGTGCAGCGAGTCGTGGCGGATGGTGAGCGTCTCGGCCTCGTCGCCGAAGAGGACCTCCTGGTGCGCGACCAGGCCGCGCAGCCGGACGGCGTGCACCGGCACCCCGTCCACGTCGGCGCCCCGGGCGCCCTCCAGCGAGGTGGTGGTGGCGTCGGGCTGGGCCGGGAGTTCGGCTGCCTCGCGGGCCTCGGCGATGAGCTGTGCGGTGCGCACGGCCGTACCGCTGGGGGCGTCGGCCTTTCCGGGGTGGTGCAGCTCGACGACCTCGACGGACTCGAAGAAGCGGGCGGCCTGCTGCGCGAAGCGCATCGTCAGCACGGCCCCGATGCCGAAGTTGGGGGCGATGAGCACGCCGGTGCCGGGCGACTCGGAGAGCTGGGCGCGTACGGTGGCCAGCCGCTCGTCCGTCCAGCCGGTGGTGCCGACGACGGCGTGGATGCCGTTGGCGACGCAGAACTGCAGGTTGCCCATGACGGCGTCCGGGCGGGTGAGGTCGACGGCGACCTGGGTGCCCGTCTCGGTCAGCGCGTCGAGCGGGTCGCCGCTGCCGAGGGCCGCGACCAGCTCCATGTCGTCGGCGCCCTCGACGGCCCGTACGGCCTCGGAGCCCATTCGTCCCTTCGCGCCGAGTACGGCTACCCGCAGCTTGCTCATTGTGCTCGTTCCTTACGTGTGAGAGACGTCTGAGAGAGGAGAGGGCCGGTCCGCCGGACTCAGGCCACGGCCTCGTGCAGATGGGAGGTCTGGCGGTCGGTGAGCCGCCCGATGGCGGCCAGCGAGGGGCGCCGGTCCAGTACGTCGCGGGCCACCTCGCGGATGTCGTCGGGGGTGACCGCGGCGATCTTGGCGAGCATGTCGTCCGTGGACATCTGCTCGCCCCAGCACAGCTCGCTCTTGCCGACGCGGTGCATCAGAGCGCCGGTGTCCTCCAGACCGAGCACCGTGGAGCCGGAGAGCTGTCCGACGGCGCGGCGCACCTCGTCGTCGCTCAGACCGTGCCGCGCGACGCTGTCGAGCTCCTCGCGGCAGATCTTGAGCACATCGGGCACCTGGCTGGGGCGGCAGCCCACATAGACGCCGAAGAGGCCGCAGTCGGCGTATCCGGAGGTGTAGGCGTAGGTGCTGTAGGCCAGGCCGCGCCGCTCGCGGATCTCCTGGAAGAGCCGGGAGCTCATTCCGCCGCCGAGCGCGGTGCTGAGGACCGCCAGCGGCCAGCGGCGCTCGTCGTGCCGGGAGACGCCGGGCATGCCCAGTACGAGATGTGCCTGTTCGGTCGGCCGGTCCAGGAAGTCGACGCGTCCGCCGCCGCGCAGCGTCCTGCTGCCCGAACGGGGGCCGACCGGGTCGGTGCCGGCCGTGCGGTCGAGCGCGCCCGCGCGGTCGAAGGCGGCCCGCACCTGGCGTACGACCTTCTCGTGGGAGAGGTTTCCCGCTGCGGCGACCACCAGCCGGGGCGGGTCGTAGTGCTTCTTGTAGAAGCGGGCCACCTGGTCGCGGGTGAGCGCGTTGACGGTGTCGACGGTGCCCAGCACGGGGCGGCCCAGCGGGGTGTCGCCGAACATGGCGTGCGCGAACAGATCGTGGACGCAGTCGCCCGCGTCGTCCTCCGTCATAGCGATCTCTTCGAGGATGACGCCGCGCTCGGACTCGACCTCGCCGGGGTCGATCAACGAGCTGGTGAGCATGTCGGAGACGACGTCGATGGCCAGCGGCAGATCGGCGTCCAGGACCCGCGCGTAGTAGCAGGTGAACTCCTTGGTGGTGAACGCGTTCATCTCGCCGCCCACCGCGTCCAGCGCCGCGGAGATCTCCAGTGCGCTGCGCCGCTCGGTGCCCTTGAAGAGCAGGTGCTCCAGATAGTGCGTGGCCCCGCTCAGCGCCGGCGTCTCGTCGCGGGAGCCGGCATGTGCCCAGATGCCGAACGTCGCGGAGCGCACCGTCGGCAGCGTCTCGGTGAGCACCCGGAGCCCACCGGGGAGCACGCTCTTGCGGACGGTGCCCGCGCCGTTCTGCCCCGGGATCAGGGTGCGGGTGCGGGTCTTGGCCGGGGCCTTGGTACGGGCGACGGCCCGCCCTGCCGGGGTGGCGGGGCGGGCCGTCGTACGGAACGTACGCGTCACTTCGCGGTCTCGTCCTCGGGGGTCGCGGAACCGGACTCGGCGGCGCCGCTGTCGGACTCGGCCTCGTCCAGGACGGGGATCAGCGAGAGCTTGCCGCGCTGGTCGATCTCCGCGATCTCGACCTGGACCTTCTGGCCCACGCCGACGACGTCCTCGACGTTCTCCACGCGCTTGCCGCCGGCGAGCTTGCGGATCTGCGAGATGTGCAGCAGACCGTCCTTGCCGGGCAGCAGCGAGACGAAGGCGCCGAAGGTGGTCGTCTTGACGACGGTGCCCAGGTAGCGCTCGCCTACCTCGGGCATCGTCGGGTTGGCGATGCCGTTGATGGTGGCGCGGGCCGCCTCGGCGGCCGGGCCGTCGGCGGCACCGATGTAGATGGTGCCGTCGTCCTCGATGGTGATGTCGGCGCCGGTGTCCTCCTGGATCTGGTTGATCATCTTGCCCTTGGGGCCGATGACTTCACCGATCTTGTCCACCGGGATCTTCACGGTGATGATCCGCGGCGCGTTCGGGGACATCTCGTCCGGAACGTCGATCGCCTCGGTCATCACATCGAGGATGTGCATCCGCGCGTCGCGGGCCTGCTTGAGGGCCGCGGCCAGCACGGAGGCCGGGATGCCGTCCAGCTTGGTGTCGAGCTGCAGCGCGGTGACGAACTGCTTGGTGCCGGCGACCTTGAAGTCCATGTCGCCGAACGCGTCCTCGGCGCCGAGGATGTCGGTCAGCGTCACATAGTGCGTCTCGCCCTCGATCTCCTGGGAGATCAGGCCCATGGCGATACCGGCGACCGGGGCCTTCAGCGGCACACCGGCGTTCAGCAGCGACATGGTGGAGGCGCAGACCGAGCCCATGGACGTCGAGCCGTTGGAGCCCAGCGCCTCGGAGACCTGCCGGATCGCGTACGGGAACTCCTCGCGGGTCGGCAGCACCGGCATCAGCGCACGCTCGGCGAGCGCACCGTGGCCGATCTCGCGGCGCTTCGGGGAGCCGACGCGGCCCGTCTCACCGGTGGAGTAGGGCGGGAAGTTGTAGTTGTGCATGTAGCGCTTGCGGGTCACCGGCGAGAGGGTGTCCAGCTGCTGCTCCATGCGGAGCATGTTCAGCGTGGTGACGCCCAGGATCTGCGTCTCGCCACGCTCGAACAGCGCCGAGCCGTGCACCCGCGGGATGGCCTCGACCTCGGCGGCCAGCGTGCGGATGTCCGTGACGCCGCGGCCGTCGATGCGCTTCTTCTCCCTGATGACGCGCTCGCGCACCAGGGTCTTGGTCAGCGACCGGTAGGCAGCGGAGATCTCCTTCTCGCGGCCCTCGAACTGCGGGAGCAGCTTCTCGGCGGCCAGCGCCTTGACGCGGTCCAGCTCGGCCTCGCGCTCCTGCTTGGCGGCGATGGTCAGCGCCTGCGCGAGCTCGTCGCGGACGGCCTCGGTGAGGGCCTCCAGGACGTCGTCCTGGTAGTCCAGGAAGATCGGGAACTCGCCGGTGGGCTTGGCGGCCTTCGCGGCGAGGTCGGCCTGTGCCTTGCACAGCACCTTGATGAACGGCTTCGCGGCCTCCATACCGGCGGCCACGACCTCCTCGGTCGGTGCCTCGGCGCCGCCCTTGACGAGCTCGATGGTCTTCTCGGTCGCCTCGGCCTCGACCATCATCACGGCCACGTCACCGTCGGGCAGCACACGGCCCGCGATGACCATGTCGAAGACCGCGTCCTCCAGCTCGGTGTGGGTCGGGAAGGCGACCCACTGGCCCTTGATCAGGGCGATGCGGGTGCCGCCGATCGGGCCGGAGAAGGGCAGTCCTGCCAGCTGCGTGGAGCAGGAGGCGGCGTTGATGGCGACCACGTCGTAGAGGTGGTCGGGGTTGAGCGCCATGATCGTCTCGACGATCTGGATCTCGTTGCGCAGGCCCTTCCGGAACGAGGGGCGCAGCGGGCGGTCGATAAGCCGGCAGGTGAGGATCGCGTCCTCGGACGGGCGGCCCTCACGCCGGAAGAAGGAGCCGGGGATCTTGCCCGCGGAGTACATCCGCTCCTCGACGTCGACCGTCAGGGGGAAGAAGTCCAGCTGGTCCTTGGGCTGCTTCGAGGCGGTGGTGGCCGACAGCACCATGGTGTCGTCGTCCAGGTAGGCCACGGCCGATCCTGCGGCCTGCTTGGCCAGCCGGCCGGTCTCGAAGCGGATGGTACGGGTGCCGAAGGAGCCGTTGTCGATCACGGCCTCGGCGTAGTGGGTCTCGTTCTCCACCAGGAATATCTCCTCGTCTGCGTCCGCTGCTCGTTCTGCGGCGGACTTCTGTACTGGTGGAGCGCTCCCGGTGCGGGCCGGTCTTCGATCGAAGCTCCCGGTGCCTCCGCGGGGTTTCCACGGGTCCGGGGGCCACTACCGAGGACCGGCGTCTCGGGCGCGCTCCTTTGCTTGGCTGTCGGTGGTGGTGCCTACTGCTTTGTCTCGCGGCGTTGTCCCGCGTGACAAGACTACAAAGCATCTACGTTCCGCGAGATGCCGTCGTACTGCGATACGGCGAGCGGCCGTACTGCGATACGGCGAAGGGAGCGGCCCCCGGGTCCGGGAACCGCTCCCTTCGTCACGTACTAGCGGGCACCCGCCGCGCCGCGGCGGATGCCGAGGCGTTCGACCAGTGCACGGAAGCGCTGGATGTCCTTCTTGGCGAGGTACTGCAGCAGGCGGCGACGCTGGCCGACCAGCAGCAGCAGACCACGGCGCGAGTGGTGGTCGTGCTTGTGGGTCTTCAGGTGCTCGGTCAGGTCGCTGATGCGACGGGAGAGCAGCGCCACCTGGACCTCGGGGGAGCCGGTGTCACCCTCCTTGGTGGCGAACTCGGAGATGATCTGCTTCTTCGTCGCGGCGTCGAGAGACGACACTCGTACTCCTCAGGGGTTCGGGCCGCCGAGCGCCCCTGGTCTGCTTCACAGGGGAGTCTTCGATACTCGGGAGGCCGGTACAGGGTACCAGTGGCTAGCTGGTGAGACTGCGGGCCGCCGAGTAGACGTTCATCACCGCCAGGCACAGCGGCACCAGCGTGAGCAGCACGAACGTCTCGAGGATCTCCACGAACCGGCCCCAGAAGGGAGTCACGCCCTTGCTCGGGACGGCCAGCCCGATGGCGACGGCCAGCACCGCGGCACCGGCGAGCGCGGCGCTCAGCCACACGGTCCGCAGCGCGTCACCGCCGGCGGGGAAGTCCCCCGCCAGGCCGGCGCCGAGCAGCAGCAGCGCGACGAGACCGGCGATCAGGGAGCTGCTGACCTGCGAGGTGTAGCGGAAGAGGCGGGCGCGCAGCAGCATCGCGATGCCCGTCGCCAGCGTGAGCAGCTGCCCCCAGCCGGACGGGGAGAAGCTGAGCACCGCTGCGGAGGCGACGACCACGGCCGCGCAGCCGCCGACCAGCCCGACCAGCAGCTCGTGACCGCGCCGCGCCTGCGCCGCGATCCGCTCGGCGTCGATCGGCCCCTGGGTCTCGGGCGCCGCGTCCGGGTCGGCGTCGTAGTCGCTCATCTGGGTGCGGGTGGCCTCGAACCCGATGGGCAGCCGCGCGAAGCGGGTCGAGAGCCCCGGCAGGAACGCCAGCACGCCGACGGCGACGGGCGCGCAGATGGCGGCCGTCTCCACCGGGCGCAGGTCGGTCACGATGGCGATGAAGGTGATCACGGTGCCGATGGTCGCGGTGAAGGCAGCGGCGACGAACGGGCCGTCCCCGTTGGGGGTGAGCGCGATCAGGATCGTGGCGGCCAGCAGTACGGACACACAGCCGAGCAGGAACTGCAGCCTGCCGATGCCCAGGCCGTCCTCCAGCGGCAGCAGGCCACTGCCCGCCACCATCAGATGCGGCATGGCCGCCAGGCCGAGCGTGACGGCGCTGGGCCGGTCGTCGTAGACGCGGGCCCGTACGGCGGACAGCGCAAGCAGCAGCACGCCGGTGACCGCGGCCAGGACGCCCGCCAGGCCGTGCATGTCGTGCCCTGTCGGGTCGGAGAACCACAGCACGACCGCCATCAGCGCCAGCAGCACCCCGCCGCCGATCAGCCCGGCGGCGCGCAGCATGCCGTCGCCCCACAGCCGGCGGTCGCGGGTGACCGCTGAGGCGACCGCGTCGGAGACGTCGTCGAAGACGGCGGGCGGCAGCGACTCGGCGAACGGGCGCAGGCTGAGCACCTCGCCGTCCAGGATGCGCTGGGCCGCGAACGAGCGGGAGCTGTCCAGGACCGTGCCGTCGCGGCGCACCAGGTGGTAGCCGACGGGCGCGCCCTCGGCCGGGCTCTGGCCGGAGAGCCGGAGGATCTCGGGGTAGAGGTCGGCGACCGGGATGTCCTCGGGGAGGGCGACGTCGATCCGGCTGTCGGGCGCGACGATGGTCACCCGGCTGAAGCCGGTGTCCAGGGCCGACCCGGCCGCCCGGCCGGACGGACCGGCCGCACCTCGGGCACCGCCGGAGCCCGGCTGCCCGCCGGATCCGGTGGCCGCGGCGGAAGCCGTCGTACTCACCTGTGTGTCCCCCTCGAAGAGCCTGCTGGGCGGCTGCCGCGGTCATGGCGGCAGCGCGCGACACCCTACCGCTCCCGGTCAACTCACCGTGCCACTAGGATCACCAGCCGCGGAGGGGGCCGTCCAGAGGGAGTCGCCACGGGGGTGCCGGCACCGAACCGTTCCTTCCGCACCAGGGACGCGGGGCGCCCAGGGGCAGCAAAATGGGGCCGGGGGCCTGGTCGAAAATGGGGTCCCTTACGCAGGAACCCGGCGCGGGGCCCGACGGGAACCGGCATGGGCCCGACGTAGGAACCCAGGGAACGCAAGGGAACGCAAGGGAAATTGGTGCGCGAGTGACCCAGATCGTCGTCAAGCGTCCGCCTCGGGCGTTGCCTCCCGAAGTGCCCGCCGAAGAGCTGCGGTTGGAGCCGCCGCCCGAGCTGCCCAAGAACAAGCAGGAGGGCATGTGGATGCAGCTCCTGCCGATGCTCGGCATGGGCGGGTCCAGCGTGTACTTCCTCATGCCCGGCATGAACTCCCACCCGATGATGAAGATCATGGGTGTCCTGATGCTGTTCTCGACGCTCACCATGGTCATCGCCATGATCGTGCGGATGCGCCGGGGCACCCAGGGGGAGATGGCGCAGTCCCGGCGCGACTACCTCAAGTACCTGGCACAGACCCGGCGTACGGTCCGCAGGACGGCGCTCAAGCAGCGCGACGCCCAGTTCTATCTGCACCCCGCGCCCGACCAGCTGTGGTCCCTGGTGGCCGAGGGCAGCAGGGTGTGGGAGCGACGCCCCTCCGACGTGGACTTCGGGCAGGTGCGCGTCGGGCTCGGCGTACAGCAGCTGGCCACCCCGCTGATCAGCCCGGAGACGGCGCCGGTCGACGAGCTGGAGCCGCTGACGGTCGGCGCGATGCACCAGTTCATCAACACCCACGCCACCCTCGGCGGGCTCCCGATGGCCGTGTCGCTGCGCGCCTTCTACCACATGACCGTCAGCGGTGACCCCGACTCGGTGTACGCCGAGGCACGCGCGCTGCTGTGCTCACTCGCCGCGATGCACTCCCCCGAGGACCTGGTGATCGCCGTCGCCGCGAACCGGGAGTCCTACCCCGCCTGGGACTGGGCCAAGTGGCTGCCGCACGCGCAGGCCAAGGACCAGGCCGACGGGGCGGGAGCGCGGCGGCTGATCGTCGGCGACACTCTGGAGCTGGAGGAGCTGCTGGCCGCCCGGCTGGAGGGGCGGCCCCGGTTCAGCGCCGGCGCGGATCCGTTGCTGGAGCAGCCGCACATCGTCGTCGTCCTGGACGGCACCTCGGTACTGCCCAACTCGCTGCTGGCCGCCCAGGAGGGGCTGCAGGGCGTGACCATCGTCGAGATCGTCCCCGGGGACATCGACGTGGCGCGCGGCGGTCTGTCGGTCGTCGTCAACCCGCGCATCCTGCGCCTGGAGTCGGGGCAGGGCATGGTCTACGAGGGGACCCCGGACTCCCTCTCCTACGAGGCGGCCGAGGCGGTGGCGCGGCAGCTGGCGCCGCTGCGGGTCGGCTCCGGCGACGACGGCGACGAACCGCTGCTGGCCAAGCTGGAGTTCACCGATCTGCTCAGCCTGGGCGACGCCGCCTCGGTGGACGTCTCCCGCACCTGGCGGCCGCGTTCGCAGGCCGAGCGGCTGCGGGTGCCCATCGGTGTGGGCGAGGACGGCCAGCCGGTGATGCTCGACCTCAAGGAGGCCGCGCAGGACGGTATGGGCCCGCACGGGCTGTGCGTGGGCGCGACCGGTTCCGGTAAGTCGGAGCTGCTGCGCACCCTGGTGCTCGGCCTGGCCGTCACCCACTCCTCTGAGACGCTGAACTTCGTCCTCGCGGACTTCAAGGGCGGTGCGACGTTCGCCGGTATGGCGCACATGCCGCACGTCGCCGCCGTGATCACCAACCTCGCCGACGACCTGACCCTCGTCGACCGGATGGGCGACTCGATCCGCGGCGAGCTCAACCGGCGCCAGGAGATGCTGCGCGACGCCGGCAACTACGCCAACATCCACGACTACGAGAAGGCCCGCGCGGCCGGAGCCCCGCTCTCCCCCATCCCCTCCCTCGTCCTGGTCATCGACGAGTTCAGCGAGCTGCTCACCGCCAAGCCGGACTTCATCGACATGTTCATCCAGATCGGCCGCATCGGCCGCTCGCTGGGTGTGCATCTGCTGCTCGCCTCGCAGCGGCTGGAGGAAGGGCGGCTGCGCGGCCTGGAGACCTACCTCTCCTACCGGGTCGGACTGCGCACCTTCTCCGCCGCCGAGTCCCGCGCAGCGCTGGGCGTGCCCGACGCCTACCACCTGCCCTCGGTGCCCGGTTCCGGTTATCTCAAGTTCGGCACCGACGAGATGACCCGTTTCAAGGCCGCCTACGTCTCCGGCGTCTACCGCGCCGGCGGCGGCGACCTGCCGGCCGGCCCACTGGCCCCGAACCGGCGGCCCGTGCTGTTCACCGCGGCCGAGGTGCCCGTGCAGCGGCCCGACCCCGATCCTGAAGCTGCGCCGGTCCCCGCCCAGCCAGCCCCGAGCGCCGACGACGACGCACTCGCCGACACCGTGCTGGACGTGGTCGTACGGCGGCTCGAAGGCCAGGGCACGCCGGCCCACCAGGTGTGGCTGCCGCCGCTGGACAGCGCCTCACCACTGGACGAACTGCTGCCGCCGCTCGCCCCCGTGGAAGGCCGTGGCCTGGCCGCCGTCGACTATCCGCGGCAGGGGCAGCTGGTCGTCCCGGTCGGGCTGGTGGACAAGCCGTTCGAGCAGCGCCGTGACCCGCTGTACCTGGACTTCGCCGGAGCCGCGGGCCACATGCTGGTGGTGGGCGGCCCGCAGTCCGGCAAGTCCACGCTGATGCGCACCCTCATCTCGTCGTTCGCCCTCACCCACACACCCGCCGAAGTGCAGTTCTACGGGCTCGACTTCGGTGGCGGCGGCATGTCGGCCGTCGCCGGGCTGCCGCACGTGGGCGGTATCTCCTCCCGCCTGGACCCGGAGCGGGTGCGCCGTACGGTCGCCGAGGTCTACGGCATCCTCAACCGCCGCGAGGAGTACTTCCGCGCCAACAACATCGACTCCATCACCACCTACCGCAGGCGCCGCGCCCGCGGCGAGATCACCGACCAGCCGTGGGGCGATGTCTTCCTCGTCATCGACGGCTGGGGCAACTTCCGCAACGACTACGAGGGCCTGACCGACATCGTCAACGACATCGCGGCCCGCGGTCTCGGCTACGGCGTCCACCTGGCCATCACCGCCTCCCGCAACATGGAGGTCCGTGCGGCCCTCAAGGACCTGCTGATGAACCGGCTGGAGCTGCGGCTCGGTGACACCATGGACTCCGAGTTCAACCGCAAGGTCGCCGCCAATGTGCCGCCCGGCGTACCAGGGCGCGGGCAGACGATGGACGCGCTGCACTTCATGGCCGGCGTCCCGCGGATCGACGGCATCGGCTCGGACGACGAACTCGCCGACGCCAGCGCCGAGATGTGCAACACCGTCGGCGCGCACTGGCAGGGCAGCCCCGCGCCGCAGGTCAGGCTGCTGCCCCGGGAGCTCCCGGTCGCCCACCTCCCCGGCGGGGGCGAGCATCCCGAGCGCGGGGTCGCCTTCGCCATCGACGAGAACAACCTGGAGCCGGTCTTCGTCGACTTCGAGACCGACCCGTTCTTCCTCGTCTTCGGCGAGAGCGAGTCCGGCAAGACGGCGCTGCTGCGGCTGCTGGTCAAGCAGATCACCGAGCGGTACTCCGGCGACGAGGCGAAAATCGTCGTCGGCGACTACCGGCGCTCGCTGCTCGGTGCCATCCCGGACAGCCATCTGCTGGAATACGCGCCGATGTCCAACACGATGGAGACGCATATGAACGCGCTCCGCGATCTGATGGACCGGCGCGCGCCCTCCTCGGACGTCACCCCGCAGCAGCTGCGTGACCGCAGCTGGTGGACGGGCCCGCAGATCTTCATCGTCGTCGACGACTACGAGCTGGTCGCCACCTCCAGCGGCAACCCGCTGGCCGTCCTCACCGAGCACCTCCCCTTCTCCCGCGATGTGGGGGTGCGGTTCCTGATCGCGCGCAGCAGCGCCGGCGCCTCCCGGTCGATGTTCGAGTCCTTCATGACCCGCATCAAGGAACTGGGGGCACAGGGCGTGGTGTTGTCCGGCGACCCCTCGGAGGGCGACCTCCTGGGCAACGTCCGGCCGCACCCCATGCCCCCCGGCCGCGGCTTCTTCGTCTCCCGCAAGCGGGGCACACCACTGGTGCAGTTGGGCTGGCTGCCGGACGAGACCTGAGCACCTGATCTGTGATCCGTGATCCGGGCACGTGGTCGCACCGCGTCCACGTAGGCTGACACTCCGAAACCGTAGGCCGGAGGAAGGAGAACTGCTGTGGGTACTCAGCAGGAAAAGGAAGAGCTGTACGCCATGGACATCTCCGACGCGGTATGGGAGAGCGCCCCCGGCAGCCCCGACGAAGAACGCGTAGAGATCGCCCACCTCCCCGGCGGCGCCGTCGCCATGCGCAACTCGAAAGAGCCGGACGTGGTGCTGCGGTACACGGCCGCGGAGTGGGAGGCGTTTGTACTGGGGGCGCGGGATGGGGAGTTCGATCTGGAGCCAGGGACGCACAGTGGTGGCGGACCGCAGGAATAATCGCTCTGCGGTGCAGCCGCACGCTTGGGAAAACACTGAGGGTGGGTTTCCGTGGAAAACCCACCCTCAGTGTGTGACGGATTCTGATCCGTTCAGGACCGTCAGATCCTGCCGTGATCCTGGAACCACTTGGCGGACTTCATGTCCGTTGCCTGGTAGCCGTCCTTGCTCAGACGCACGGCCTGGGCGATCTGCATCAGGTTGAGATGAACAGCGGAGACCTCCGTCTCCCACTTCTTCATCGTCGCCTGGTAGGCAGTCTTCGCCTCGCCCTCCCACACCGCGGAGATCGCCCTGACCTCACGCTCAATCTCGTCAAGGTCGCTCTTCAGGTTCTTCGCCTGCTTATCGATGGCGTCAGCCGCGGCATCCAGGCTGGCATAAGTTACCTTCAGCCCTTCCTCATACGTATTCGGCATTACCTTCCTCCCTGAGATGTTTTTGTGCCGTCCGTGAAGACCGCCGATATGGCCTCATCTCACGAGCGGTTGAAAGAGCCTTGGGCTATGCCTCAGTTCGACGGCGGAGCCGAGTACATGTCGAGCTTGGAGCCGGGCTGCCCCCCGGGGCCCACTCCGTATCCGCTGCTGTTGTCCGCCACGTCGATACCGCGAAGGGCTTGCGCGATGTCGTCCTCATTGAGACCGGACGCCTTTCGGGCGGCCTCGATACCTTCAAGGAAGTAGGCCAGCAGCCGGTTGAGTGAGGCCATGTGGTTGTTGATCTGGGTCTGCTTCGCGTTGAAGGCACCCGCACCAATGCCCCTCCAGTGCGTCTCGATCGAGTCGATGACACCCTGGAGCCCCTTGACCTGGCCGTTGATGTTGCCGAGCTTCGTTACGAGCCACTCCTCCTTCTTACGGAGTGACGCATCATCGAGTTTCTGGTCCGCCATGCTCCTCGTCCCCTTCGTGAGTTCTGAACCTCGTCATATCGCCGCTTTCGGTCTACGACTATGACGCCCACTGTCACTGCGCTAGTTCCGTCTCAGACGTACGGCAGCGAAGCCGCACCCCGCGAGGATGATGACTCCTACTGCGACACCGGCGGCGGGCAGGAGCCAACCACCGTCCTCCTTCTTGGACTTCGAGTCTGCCACCTTTGCCCTGCCAGAGGCAGCCTCTTTGTTCGAGTCGTCTTTGCCGGAGCCCTTGGCATGGGAGCTCGGCTCCTTCGACGACTTGGTGTGGAGGGTCCGCTCCCCGGTGAGCGGACTGATGTCGGGGTCGCCGGGGTCGCCCTTGCCCTCCAAGAGGTTGATGCGAGGGCGGACGGCGCCGTAGCCGACGTACTTGCTGGGGCGATCCGCCAGGTCCCCCGTCTTCATCAGCACGCGGAGAACCTGGTTCGCCGTCCAGTTCCGGTGGTGCGACCAGATGAGGGCCGCGGAAGCCGAGGCGATGGCGGTGGCGGCGCTGGTGCCCCCCTGGGGGCAGTACCTTTCCTTCTTCCCGTCGCACCACCCAGGAAGGCCCACGGCCGGCCCGGAAAGGACGGTCTGGTCGCCGTAGGTGGAGTAGTCAGCGACCTTGCCCTTCCGATCGATGCCCCCTACACCCGCTACATTCGGGTAAGCGGCAGGGTAGTTGATGCGATTCCCCTTCTTCGCATCATTCCCAGTTCCGGCGAGCAGAAGCTTTCCCTTCTTCTCCGCATACTCCACCGCCTCCTTGATCTTGGGGTGAGGAGCGCCCGCCACAGACAGGTTGATGATGTGAGCGTCGCTGTCAGCAGCTGCCCTGATGGCTTCTCCGAGATGTTCCTTCCTCGTGTCGGCGCCTTTCATGCCTTTCAAAGTGGTCCGGATCGGGATAATCTTCGCGCCTGGTGCGAGACCCTTCAGAGTTCCGCCTTTCCCGGAGCCTGCGATGAGTTCGGCCATCGTCGTTCCGTGGCCGTCATCATCCCGCGTTTCATCGCCAGGAGCGCCGGAGACGTCCTTACCGGGAAGCACTCGGCCTCGAAGGGACTGGGTGGACGGATCGACTCCGCCGTCCACGACGGCCACCTTGATACCCTTGCCGGTGCTGACCTTCCACATCTTCTCGGCCTGCATGGGCTTCAGATGCCATTCCTGGGACTGAACGCCATCCGCGAGGGCAGCCGGAGCCGCCCCGGTCAGGAACACCGTCCAGGCTCCGACTGCCACAAATCCAGTGAAGAGGCGACGCTTTGTTTGCTGCTTTCGAGATGTTGCCGTCATGGTCGCTCTCATTGGATTACTCGATCACCGGCGGCACACTGCCACGCCGCTCAGCCGATCCGTTCCGTTCGCCTTCCGACAGATAGCCCGGGCGACGCTCACTCTCGCGCTTCTCGCGCTTCGAGGAAGGGGTCGTCGGCTGACCACCGACTACCAGACCCCCGCCTCCGGGGATGAAGCCACGCGAGTTGCCGTCTTGCTCCGAGGCGCCGTTGCTGGGCTCTCCGAGGACGCCGTCCCGGTTGGTTGCCGCCTTCCGGGCGGATGAACCACCTCCGCCGCCGGTGCCGGTTGATCCCTCCCCCAAGCCACTGACCGGCGGGACCACGCCCGGGGGGCGCCGAACTGCCGAGGCTCCTTGTCCGTCGATGACCGTGCCGCGAGGCGCCCTGGGCCCCGAGGGCCTTGAACCGGAACCGGGATTGCTGGGGGTACCCCCCACAATTCCGCCACGTTGGGTGGCCCGACCGGCGCCGGGGCGGGTGCCGCGCGCACCGGCGTTCGGGCCCGTCGAGGCGGGGGGAACACCCATCATTCCGGGACGCCCGAGTCCGCGAGTCCCGTTGTTGGCAGCCTGCTGGCCTGTCTGTGCAGGCACGGCCGGACCAACGACAGGGCCTGGCCTTCCCGGGCGCCCGATGGGACCGTTCGGGCTCGTCGGTCCGGTGCGTCCTGTGGTCGGCGGCGGCACGAACGGACGTGGCGCGCCGGTGCGGCCCGTGGTTGGCGGCACGACCGGCCGTGGCGGTCCGGAGTTGGGGCCCGGTCGACCGGGCAGCGGAGGGCCGCCCGGCGGAACGAAGGGGCCTGGACCGGGGCCGGGGGGCGGGCCACCAGTCGGCAGGCCGGGCTGGCTCGTCGGCGGCATCTGGGGCGGGGTGCCAGGATCCATCGGCTGCACCACGGGAGCAGGCGGGCCGCTGTCGATGTCCGTAGCAACAGATGTGCCGAGGTGGTCCTCGGCGAGAGGGCGACTCGCGATGGGGTCCGCTCTTCCGATCGTGCCATCGCTGCCGGGTACATAAGCCGCCGAAGGAGCGTCCCTCTCAGAGGCTGGACTTCCAGCAGCGTGGGGGGCAACTGCTGCCGACTCCGGGGCAACTCCCTGGCTAGCGTCTCCAGGCGAAGGACGAATATGTCCCGGAGGCGCCGACGGCACCCCCACATCCGGGATCGCCGAGAAGGTCGGCTTGTCTTTTTCCGCGGCCTGGATGTGCTGGAGCGCCACCTGGTAGTAGGAGCTCAGCTTGGTCATCTGGGCGATGGCCTCTTTGCGGAGTTCTTTTCGCTTGCGGCCTTCCTCCGTGGAGTCGTCATCGATCTCGGGGGCAACGTGAGGGGGAAGATTCTTGCTGCCCTTCTGTGCCGCCTTGTCGTCGCCCGGGTCCCGCTCGGGCATCGAAGCCTTGACCATGGCGAGGCCGACGCCCGCGCCTTTGAGGTGTGAGCCGACGGTGGCCGCGTACTCGCTGAGCTTGACGGTGTTCTTGCGAAGGTTTATCCCCCACTCGTGGAAGGCCCGCTTCGCTTCGCCCTCCCAGTCCGCCTCGGCCTCATCGAAGTGCGTCTTCAGCTCCCTCTCGGCCGCCTTGATGGCACGGGCGGCATCCCAAAGAGCCTCCCCGACATCCTCCAGGTCCTGAGGGGCGGAGGGTTTGACCAGGTCAACCATCTGGTTGAGGCGGTAACTGTCGAAGGGGGTGATGGGGCCCTTGGGCGCATTCGGTGCCAGCAAAAGGGGCGCACCGGCCGTGTAGGGGAGCAGGGGGTTCTGATCCGGCTGCCAGAGAGGGTTGTACGCCATGGGAATGGAGGCGTCCTTCGGCATCTCGTCAGCCGAGAAACCCTTGCCGGAATACGGGTCAACCGGCTCGTTCTTGTCGCTCTTGCCACCCATGGGTCCTCCTGTTTCCGGGCGTAAGCAGGCAGTCAGAGGCCGGTCTTGTCAGTGTTGCCACCGTGCTTCTCGTCCGCAGGCACGTCGCCATCCTGGTGGTGGCCCTTGTCGCCACCAGGGTGCTGGCCCTTGCCGTGGTGCTTCGCCTTCTCTTCCTGGGCCGCAGCCCTGGCGTAGATCTCCCAGAACCGGCGCTTCTCTTCGTCCTCCAACTGGTCGAACTTGCCGTCGGCGATCTTGACGGCGATGCTCATGGCATCGATCTGGTCCCGGAGGCTCTTCGAGAGGCTCGTCAGGGTGTCGTGCACCTCGTTGTACTTGGTGAAGAGATCGTCGGCTTCGAAGAAGAGAGCGCCCTCGCCGCTCAATGCCCTTCTGGTGAGCCGTTTCGCATCAACCTTGTGCTTGGCCCCGGGGGAACCGTCCAGCTGCGTGATCACACCGTCGATGCGCTTCTTCAGCTTCTTCAACGCTTCGACGCGCCGCTCGAGGTCGGGTTTCGACGTCGGTCCCTGTACGGGCGGTGGCGCCCCCTTGCCGTCCGGCCCCGGTCGCCCCATGGGCTCCCCCCTTCTGCCCCGTTTCGCGTGCCTGCTCGTCGGTCTCCGTCGGGATTCTGTGGGTCCCGTCGAACAAGCGCTCATGTCACTGTAGTAGCTGGGGATGGTTCATCCCAACTGCAAATGACGTGCTGACAGTTGCTCGTAGCAGGACCGTAACGTCTGACGGATGTGCGGCACATACCTTTCTAGCAGCGGGCAGTGACAGCGGCAGGAGCGGCGGTCAGCTGCTTGCCGTCGGGTGCTTGCGGCGGCGCCAGTCGCGGTAGACGAGGGAGGTGCCTGCGACTACTGCGACGAGGGTGCCGCCGCCTACAAGGACGTAGGTTCCGAGCCTCTCGTTCCGTTCTTGCTCGGTTTCTCCCAGTTGAAGCTTGGCCGGTGTCGGTTTTTCGGCCGTCTCGACGCCTTCTCTGGCCACAGGGTGGTCGATGCGCTTGTCGTCCTCGGTCAGGGCCGCCACCGGGTCGACGACACCCCAGCCGACGAGGCGGTCGTGGCCGGGGATCGAGCGCTCCGCGGTCTGCTCGATCTGGGCGACGATGTTCTGCTGGGACCACTTGTCGGGGCCCTTGTTGTGCTTCGCACGGAGGAGGGCGGCGACACCCGCCACATAGGGGGCGGAAAAGCTGGTGCCGTTGTCGACGCAGTGGCCGCCCTTGGGGACGGTGGAGACCATGTCGACGCCGGGCGCGGCCACATCCACGAAGTCGCCCGCCTGCGAGAAGGGGGCGCGTTCGTTGTTGCGGTCGGAGGCGGCGACGGCGAGGACGCCGGGGTAGGAGGCGGGGTAGGTCTTCTTGTTCTTGCCGCCCAGGCCGTCGTTGCCCGCCGAGGCGACGACGACGACGTCCGCCTGCACGGCGCGCTGCACCGCCTGTTCCAGTGCGGAGTCCGGCTTCAGGGCCTCGGCGGTGTCCTGAGAGATGTTGATGACGTCGGCGCCGGCTTTGACGGCGTAGTCGATCGAGTCGGCGAGGCTGGCGGCCGTACCGCTGCCGTTGGCGTCGTTCTGCTTGATGGGGATGATCGTCGCCTTGGGGGCGAGCCCCACGAAACCGGTCTTGCGGGCCGGGCGCGCAGCGATGATGCCGGCGACCTTGGTGCCGTGGCCGACCTCGTCGGTGGTGCCGTCGGCCTTGCCGCGGGGTGTGGCACGGCCCGTCTCGTCCTTCTTCGGCTTCTTGGGGAGCAGGTTTTTGCCCGCCTTGGCGTCGACGGCGTCCTTCAGTTGCTTGTTCGTGGTGTCGACGCCGGTGTCGATGACGGCGACCCGGACGCCCGCTCCCTGGTCGGTGTCCTTCCACAGCTCGTTGAGCAGGACCCGCTGCAGCGACCACGGACGGCCGTCGTACGGCTTGGCGGGGAAGCTGCACTGGGTAGTGGTGTCCGCGGAGGCGGGCTGGGCGATGGTGACCGTCAGCGCCGAGGCGGTGACAGCTGTCGCGGCGGCCATCGCCGCCAGGCGGCGCGCGCCCCGGAGTGCCGTGCTGCTGAGCCGTACCGGGCTGCCCAGCACCATCTTCCCGGCTGCCACCATCTTCCGGCCCGCCACCGTTTTCCGGGAAGCCACCATCTTCGGGGCCGACACCGTCTTCCGGGCCGACATCGGCCGGCTGCTGTTGGGCGTCCTGTCGGGCATCCTCGTCACCCCGCCCTCAGGAGCCCTGCGGCTGTTGTGCGTCGCCGGTGGACAGGCGTGGTCCTGTGGGCAGGAACGCGGCCCATTCGGCGGGGATGGGCGCCGGCTTGACCTTCTCGTAGCCGAGCCTGCGCTGCGCGTTCTGGCTCTCGGACTGCTCCTGCTGCTCTTTCTTGGACTTCTTGCCGTCCTCGCCGATACCGGAGTCGCCCTGTTCGCTGTCGGTGTTGTTCTGCATGGCGTAGCGCAGTCCGGTGTCGGTCACCAGGAAGACGCCGCCGTCGCGTGGGCTGCGGCCCTTGAACTGCCGGACGAGCTGACCGGTACCGGGTGTGACGTACGCACTGGAGGTGCCGGCGGGGAGTTGTTCCGGGAACTCCTTGCCCGCCCAGGTGCTCAGCGTGGTGGCACCGTTCTTGCCATTGACGTCGCGCAGGACGTTGCAGACGACGTTACGGCTGCCCGAACGGGTGCTGGCGGAGTTGACGGCGTAGCTCCTCTCCCGTGGCCACTTCAGGGAGTAGCCGAACGAGCCGGAGGCGGAGAAGGCGCTGGGGTTGACCTTGATGGCCTCGCCGTCCTGGTTCAGCGGCAGCAGCTGCTTGGAGGCCAGCAGCAGCTGCGCCATGAAGTCGGTGATCCGCAGGACCTTGCCGGACAGTACGACGTAGTGCTGCATGTGGTTGCCCGAAACCGACTTGATCACGGTGCCCACCTGGTTGGTGTTCGGGTCGAGCCCGGAGATACCCGCGTCGGAGCCGATCCGGCCGGGGACCTGGGGGAAGGAGATGTGGTGGCCGGTGTGCAACGTGGCCAGCCACTCGCGGGAGACGCGCTGCGGCTTGCGGTCGCCCACCAGGATGGTCAGCAGTGTCCTGTCCTGCGCGATGCGGTACTTCCGGCCGGACTTGTCGACGACGTACAGCCGGTCGTCGGGGCCCTGGACGAAGGCGAGCTCACCGCCGCGCAGCCGGTTCTTGCCCTCGACCTTGTCCTTGTCCCGGTCGGCCAGTACGAACGCCGCCTTCTGGACGGCGCGGTCGCCCTGGCTGGGCCGTTCGCAGACTGCCCAGCGCTTCTTCTCGCCCGCCTCGCCGGCTTCGGGGAGCCGGTCGGGGGCGTAAGGAATGCCGAGGGTGGCGCCGTGTGGTATGTCGCCCTTGTCGAGAACCTTTTCGTCCACCTTGACGACCTCGCCCTTGCCTGGATCCAGGAGGAGCTTGGCGGAGGCGAGATTGAGCACCGGGTGGAGCTGGGCCTTCCCGTTGGTCTCGAGCACCACATAGCGGGTGGTGGACTCGGAGCCGATGATGACCTTCTCTTTCGGCGTGTCCCAGCCTTCCGGAGCCTTCGGTTTGAACATCCCCCAGGCACCGAAGCCCGCGAGGATCAGCGCGCCGACGACAATGCCGGGCAGGATGCCGCGCAGCGGGCGGGGGGCGCCCTCCTCACTGCCTGTCGGTGACGGCTGGAGAAACGCCGCCACCAACCGCTTCTTGGCGAAGGTGTAGGCATTGAGCTCGTCGCGCCGTGAAGCCATGAGTGAAAGACGCTCCCCTGAAGTCCCTGCTGTCCCCCGCACCGCCCGGTCCTGACGGGCCCTGACGGCCCCGGCCGGCCCGGAACGGTACCGCTCGTCGGTCCGCCGGGCAGCGCCCGCGTGCGCTGCCGATTGTCGGACCGGGCACCTACTATGCCGGTTGGGGGTTGCGTTGTGCCGCTCCGGTATCGTGATCGCCCGCCCAACGCCCCCGACGAGTGGGGTGAATTCGGACATGAGGGGGCCTTCTCGGATGGGATCTGCGACGCGGGCGCGGGGTGCGGCCGGCACCGCGAGGCGCTCCGGGCCGGGTGCGTCCCGGCACCGGGGAGCCGCCGCATCCGCAGCCGGATCACCGCAGCCCAGGCCCCGGGTCCCCGCCTCCACGACGCTGCGCACCGAGTCGCGCACCAGCCGTCTGGGGCCGCTCCAGTTGCAACAGCTCGTGCTGCTGGAGCTCGCCGGAGCAGTCCTGTTGATCGCCGCGGTCATCGACCGGCTGATGCTGGTGCCCGCCGTCGTGGTCGCCGGCGGGCTGGTGGCGCTGGCGGTGATGCGCAGGCACCAGCGCTCGGTCCACGACTGGTTCGGCACTCTGCTGGCGCTGCGGGCACGCAGGCGCACGGCAGCTCAGCCGCTGACGCCCGCGATGGTGCTGGACGCGGAGGGCGAGCGGATCGACGCCAGCTTCCTCCCACTGGTGGAGTGTGCGCCGGCGCTGCGCACGTACGCCTACATCGACAAAAAGCGGCGCACCATAGGGATGCTGGGTGACGGCACGTTCCTGACGGCTCTGGTGCGGATAGAGGCAGCCCCCAGCGCGCTGCGTCCCGCTTTCGGGTCGCGTGCCCTGCCGCTGGAGCTGATGCACGACGCGCTGGATGTGGACGGCATCGCGCTGGAGTCCGTCCAGGTGGTGCAGCACGTCCAGCCCGCGCCGGCGCCCCATCTGCCGGAGCAGTCGGTGGCGCGTCGCAGTTATGGGCCGTTGCAGGAGCAGACGGGGTCACCCGCACTGCGGCTGACGTGGGTGGCGCTGAAGTTCGATCCGGAGCTGTCTCCGGAGGCGGTCAAGGCACGCGGCGGCGGGCTGGAGGGCGCACAGCGCTGTCTGGTGCGCGCTGCCGACCACCTGGCCAGCCGGGCCACCGGTGCGGGTTTTGTGGCGACGGTGCTCAACGAGCAGGAGCTGATAGCCGCGGTGGCGACCTCGGCCTGTGTGAGCCCGGTGGCCACGGCCAGGGCGAGCCGGCCGGACGCGGCCCCCGCACGGCGTACTGCCGAGTCCTCGCGCTTCTGGCGGTGCGACGACCGCTGGCACACCTCGTACGGCGTCGGCCGCTGGCCCGAGCTGGGGCGCGCCGCGACTCCGCTGCCGCGTCTTGTGGCGCTGCTGACGTCCGCGCCGACGCTCACGACGACGTTCAGCCTCACGCTGGGCCGCTCGGCACGGCGCAGTGCGGTGACGGTCAGTGGCCATGTGCGGCTGACGGGCCGCTCGGACAACGAGTTGGCGGCAGCCCGGCGACAGCTGGAGCGGGCGGCGCGCTCGGCGCGGGTCGGATTGGTGCGGCTGGACCGGGAGCAGTTGCCTGGCGCCTTGGCAACGCTGCCGCTGGGGGGTGTGCGCTGATGGTGAGCCGCTATACGCAAGGGATGCTGGGCCCGCGCCGTACGGAACACGCCGTGCCCGCCGGCCACTTGGGCGCCCTCTCGCTGCCCATCGGCGACGACGGTGTGGTGGTCGGAAACGACGCGGAGGGCCGCCCTCAGGTGATCGGCTTCCACCACCCGACCCCGTACGACGTGGTCCTCATCGGCGGCCTGTGGACTGCCCAGGTGCTGGCGCTGCGGCTGGCCGGGACGGGCGCGCGGGTCGCGGTGGAGACGGGGCGGGCGCAGGTGTGGACGAACCTGGTGCAGGCGGCTGGCGCCGGCCAGGAGTGCATCACGCTCTACGACGTGGGGCGGGTGCCGCCCATGGGCCCCACGGTGAGCAGTCCGGTGCTGGTGATCCGGGACTGCGGAATGCGGCCTCCGCGCGGTCGGGTGGCGGCCATGCCGTGGCAGTCGGTGCTGACCCTGCTGCCGTATCTGAGCCCGGTCGCTCCCCGGCTGCTGCGCAGTGCGGCGCTGTCCGGCATCCAGCGGGTCTCGCCGGACGAGGCACAGCAGATCGGGCGCATCATGCAACTGCCGCGCCAGGAGGTGGAGGCGCTCTCCACCCTGGGCGACGGAGTCACGCTGTGGTGCACACAGCGCGAAAGACAGTACGCGCTCACGCAGCCGACAGACGCGGAATCGGGGCTGCTGGGAACGCCGCGGCGGCTCGACTGACAGCAGTTGGGAGCACTGCGGCGGCTCGACTGACAGCAATTCGGAACACCGCGACGGCTCGACCGGCACCAGTCGCCCACGAGTCGCGCACGATCTGGACCGACGCCGGTCACAGGACCGCCCTGCCCGCGCGGCAGTTGCGATGATTAGGCTGGACTGACGCGCGTGGGCGGGCGCGCGACAAACACGGGGTGAATGACCACAGCAGGAGGCATTGTGAGCAGCGACCGGGACGAGATCCGCGTCCGCGGGACCATGCCCGGCTCCGACCAGCTCGACGCGGAAGCGGATGCCGAGAGCGAGCCGGAGTCGACGGGCCAGTTCACCATCGACTACACGCCGCCTGCCTGGTACACCCAGGACGCGGCCAGCAGGCCCGAGCCCCAGGCGCCGCCTGTGAGCACGTCGGCTCCGGCGGCCGGACGGGACGAGCAAGACCACCAGGGAGACCACTCGGCAGCCGACTCGGACTTCGGCGGTTCACGTTTCAACGACGGTGGCTGGTGGGCGAGTTCACCGGCGCCGTCGGCTCCGCCCGTCCCCCCGGCCGCGAACGCAGCGCCCAGCGACGGCTACGAGTCGCCTGGGGCCACAGAGTCTTCTGGGGTGCCTGGTTCGTACGACGCCGAGGCGCCGTCGGCCGACCTGCCCGCGTTCCCCTCGCTGAAGCCGTTCAGCGAGCAGCGGGGAGGGGAGACGGAGGACGCGGCGGAGGCAGCTGGGCCCTCGGAACCGGTCGAGCCGGTCGAGCCGGAAGGGCCGGAAGGGCCGGAAGGGCCGACGGAAGTGGACGGCCGCGGGGCCGAGCGGGAAGAGCCGTTCGCCGCCACGTCGGCGGCTTCGGCCACTTCGGCCACTCCAGGCCCTTCAGACGCTGCGGGTGCTCCGCCGGACGCGGACCCGGATGTTGACGTCGACGCGGATGTCGACGTCAACGTGGATGTCGACGTCGACGCGGACGTTGCGGTCGTCCCGGAAGTGACTGCCGACGTGGACCGTTTCCCGGCGGCGGACGAAAGGGCCGGCCGGGAGCCGGGGAGCGAGCCCGCAGCCGGCGCGGCTGACGACCTGGGGCCTGACTCCTTCGGTTCGGACGCGGCCCGTTCGGAGGGCCGGCAAGGCGAGCAGGAGTCCGAAAATGAGGCCTCTTCGCGTGCTGCCTCGCCGAGTTGGCGAGCACCGTCGCCATCCGGGACCGAGCCTCGCTCAGGGTCGGAGCCGGAGCCCGAGTCCGAGACGGAGTCCGGGGAGGTGACGCGCGATCCGGATGAGCCGGCGGCCCCGGAGGGCTCCGACATCGCGGGGCCGCAGGGCCCGGGCGAGGTCGAGGACGGCGCCACCATGAAGTTCTCCGCATCCGCGCTGCGCCGCGAGATCGCTGCGTATGCCGCTCAGGCGGAGCGTGACAACGACGACGCCGCGAACGCGCCGCAGGACAGCGACGGCCGGCAGGACACCGACCGCGTGTCCGCTGTACCCGACAGCGGTGCGGGCGCGGCGGAGCCGCAGGATGCGATTCCGGCCGCGTACGACTTCGACTTGGCCGCTCCCTCTGACGAGGGCCGGTACGCCGGCACACCGTCCGCACAGGCACCCGCGGAGCCCCGGGACGCGGAGCCGCAGGACGCTGTGCCGCCCCACCCCCTCTCCCCCGCTCCTCCGCAGGAGGCGGGCCCTTGGCCTGCCTCGCCGGGCGAGGGCGGCGGTGGCACCGCGGGAGGCGCGCAGGAGCTGCCCCCGCTGCCGCCGGACTTCCAGCCTGCTGCCTCCGCACCGCCGCAGGGCACCGCGTGGCAGGGTGCGGCGCCTCAGGAACCGCAGCAGCCCCACGCCCCGCAGAGCCAGGCCCCGCACGCCCCGCAAGCCCCCCAGGTCCCGCAGCAGGCCCAGCCCTCGCAGCAGGCACCGCAGACCCAGCAGGCACCGCAGGCCCACACGCCGCAGTCCGCCCAGCAAGCAGCACCGGAAAGCCGCTACGGCTACCCGCAGGCGGGTCACCAGCAGCCTCAGCAGCCACAGCCCCAGAGCAGCGGCGCAGGTTCAGCACCCACCCCGCAGCAGCCGGGCCCTCAGGTGCCGGGCCAGCCCCAGCCCGGCCAGGCCCAGCCGGGTCAGCAGTACCAGCCTGCGCCGAACCAGCCCGGCCCGCCGCACGGCCAGCAGCAGACCGGCATGCCCCCTCAAGGGCACGGGCAGGGCCAGGCCCAGGGGCCGGCGCCGGCGCAGGGCCAGCCGCACGGCCAACTTCCCGCCCAGCAAGCTCAGACCGCCCAGCAGGCCCAAGCCCAGGCCCACTACCCGGCCACGGCTCACCAGCAACAGGCCCAATACCCTCACACAGGGCCCCAGGCACCGGCACAGCAGCAACAACCTGCCCAAGCACAACAGCAACAGCAACAGCAACAGCAACCAGCACAATCACCGGCCGCGCAGGCACCCGAACAGGCACAGCCACCGACACAGGCACAACCGCCCGCACAGGCGCAGCAGCCCCCTCCTCAAGCACAGCAGCCCGCGGCCCAGAATCAGCAGCCGCCCGCGCACGCACAGCAGCCTCTGCAACCGAACCCCGGTGCTGTCGACCCGCGCCGGGTGGACCAATCGGGTTCACCGCTTGGCTATACGGCGGCAGTTGAGCTGTCCTCGGACCGGCTGATCAACAACAAGAAGAAGCCGCGTCCCCAGTCGGGCCACAAGAGCTCGCGGTTCAAGTTCGGCGCCAAGAAGGAGGAGGCCGAGCGGCAGCGCAAGCTGGATGTGATCCGTACGCCGGTGCTGTCCTGCTACCGGATCGCCGTCATCAGCCTCAAGGGCGGGGTCGGGAAGACGACGACCACGACGGCCCTGGGCTCCACTCTCGCCAGCGAGCGCCAGGACAAGGTGATCGCCATCGACGCCAACCCGGACGCCGGCACGCTCGGCCGCCGGGTGCGGCGCGAGACCGGCGCCACCATCCGGGACCTGGTCACGGCGATCCCGTACCTCAACAGCTATATGGACATCCGCCGGTTCACGTCCCAGGCGTCGTCCGGGCTGGAGATCCTGGCCAACGATGTCGACCCGGCGATCTCGACCACGTTCAACGACGACGACTACCGCCGTGTCATCGACGTACTGGGCAGGCAGTACCCGATCATCCTGACGGACTCGGGGACGGGGCTGCTCTACTCAGCGATGCGCGGGGTGCTCGACCTCGCCGACCAGCTCATCATCATCTCCACGCCGTCCGTCGACGGTGCGAGCAGCGCCAGTACGACGCTCGACTGGCTCGCCGCGCACGGCTACTCGGAGCTGGTGCAGCGGAGCATCACGGTGATCTCCGGGGTGCGCGAGGTCGGCAAGATGATCCGGGTCGAGGACATCGTGGCGCACTTCGAGACCAGGTGCCGCGGCGTGATCACCGTTCCGTTCGACGAGCATCTGTCGGCGGGCGCCGAGCTGGACCTGAACATGATGCGGCCGCGTACGCGCGAGGCGTACTTCAATCTGTCCGCGATGGTCGCCGAGGACTTCGCGCGCGCCCAGCAGGAGCAGGGCCTGTGGACGGCCGACGGCAACCCGCCGCCGCAACTGGCCCCGCCGATGCCAGGGCAGGGCGGCGTCCCGGGACAGGCCGCACAGCCCGGACACCCCGGTGCTGCTGCCAGTCCGCCACCGGCGCAGCAGCAGCCCCAGCAGCCGTACGGTCCTGGCGGGGGTTACGGGTATCCGGGTCCGGGGCAGCCCGGCCAGCAGTACCCGGGACAGCCCCAGCCCGGCAGCGGCTGGCAGCAGTAGCGGCAGGCCGCACGGCAGCCGGAGGGGCAGACAGTACGACAGCCGGAGGGGCGGCGGACAGTGT
>NZ_JADKMA010000095.1 GCF_017676365.1 Streptomyces oryzae | reverse complement strand
CTTCCGAAGGGCAGGAGGGCGGGGGTTTCGGCGTCACACCCCCGCGCAGCGTCACACCCCGCGCAGCAGCGCAGCGAAGCCCTCTTCCAGGTCGAGGAGGGCGGGCTCGGTGCCGGCCGGGACCAGGCCGTAGGTGCGCTGCAGGAAGGCGGCAAGGTCGGTGGCGCGGAACTCCAGGACCGCGACGCCCTCACCCGCGTGCAGCTCGATCACGGTCCGCTCCTGGCCGCAGGGGCAGATGTGCACGTCGCCCTCACCCGCGGGTCCGCGCAGCCCCTCGGCGAGGAGCTCGCGGGAGAAGGCCCAGGCGACTTCCCCGCCGTCCAGGGAGATCTCGGCGGGGAAGACGATCCGCACCGCCAGCGGGTCGTCCGTCTCGTAGCGGAGAGCAGGTGCGAGGGGCCGGGTCGCGGGCGGCCGGGTGATCAGTTGAGCCTGCACGGTGCGGGTGATGACCTTGGACACATCTGCTCCTCTGGGTCGGGGGTTCCCGGTGCGCTCGTCGCCCGGACCGGGTTGCCCCTTCGTCCAGTCAGACGCTTGCGGAAGCGGCTCAGTCACCCGGCAACCCTGGTGAGCTCCACCACAGGTGCGGGGACAGGGCCGGACGTTCCCTGGTGATCCGGGCATTCCCCATGCCCTCTTGCGAAGTCTTTGCATCTGACCGCTATTCTCAAAAGGCTGGAAACGGCCGCTGCCAGGCCATTGCCGGGCCGTTGTGAGAAGCCGTGAGAAAGCGGAGCGCCTGATGCACGTACCTGATGGATTCATCAACGCCCCCGTCTCGGCCGGTACGGGAGTCGTCGCTGCCGCAGCCGTCGCCGTCTCCCTGCGCGGCGCCCGGCGGGAACTGGGCGGCGGCCCCGGCGAGGCGGGAGAGCGGACGGCGCCGCTGGCCGGGCTGGTGGCCGCGTTCATCTTCGCCGTACAGATGCTCAACTTCCCGGTGGCGGCGGGCACCAGCGGCCATCTGCTGGGTGGTGCGCTGGCCGCGATACTCGTCGGCCCTTACACCGGTGTGCTGTGCGTCTCCGTCGTGCTGCTCCTGCAGGGCGTGCTGTTCGCGGACGGCGGGCTGACGGCGCTGGGCACCAACATCACGGACATGGGCGTGGTGACCGTCCTGGTGGCCTACGCCGTCTTCCGCGCACTGCTGCGGGTGCTGCCGCGGCGGCGCTCCATGGTGACCGGGGCCTCCTTCGTCGCCGCGCTGGTCTCGGTACCGGCGGCGGCAGTTGCCTTCACCGCGGTCTACGCGCTCGGCGGGACCACCGATGTGGCGCTGGGCAAGGTATTCGGCGCGATGGTCGGAGTGCACGTGCTGATCGGGATCGGCGAGGCCGCGATCACCGCGGCGACCGTGGGCGCCGTGGTGGCCGTACGCCCCGATCTGGTGTACGCGGCGCGCGACCGGCTCGCCGTACGGCTGGAGTTGCGCCCCTCGCCGCTGTCGGCGGACCCCGAAGCGGCACCCCGGCCCGCGCCGGCGGCTGCTCCGGTCGCCGCGCGGCGCCGCTCCACCCGCCCGCTGTGGGTCACCGGGCTCGTCGTCACCCTGCTGTGCGCGGGCGGGCTCAGCTTCTACGCCTCCTCGAGCCCCGACGGGCTGGAGAAGGTCGCCGCCGACAACGGCATCGACAAGAAGGAGCAGCAGCACGCGGCGGAGGACTCCCCGCTGGCGGATTACGGGGTCGAGGACATCGCCGACAGCCGGCTGTCCGGCGGGCTGGCGGGCGTCATCGGCGTGGGCGCCACCCTCGCCGTGGGCTCCGGCGTCTTCGTCGTACTGCGCCGCCGGCGCGCTGGAACGGCCCCGGCCGAGGCCGCCGCCACGGCTCCGTCCGCTCCGTCCGGCGCCGAGCGCTGAGAAGGGCGGGCCGACATGGGCGCCGGACACGCGCACAAGCTCTACAAGCACGCCAACTCGCCCGTGCACGCGCTGCCAGCGCACTGCAAACTGGCGGCGGTCTTCTGCTTCGTCGTCCTGATCGTCGCCACCCCCCGGGAGGCGGTCTGGGCGTTCGGCGCGTACGCGGTGCTGCTGGCGGCCGTCGCCGCCGCCTCCCGGGTGCCGCCGCGCCATCTGCTGACCCGGATGGCGATCGAGGTGCCGTTCGTGGCCTTCGCGGTGCTGCTGCCGTTCGTCGCGGAGGGGGAGCGGATCACCGTCTGGGGCCTGTCGCTGTCCGAGTCGGGGCTGTGGGGCGCCTGGAACGTACTGGCCAAGGGCACCCTCGGAGTGGCCGCCTCGGTGCTGCTCGCCTCGACGACGGGGCTGAACGAACTGCTCCTGGGGCTGGCCAGGTTGCGGATGCCGTCGCTGCTGTGCCAGATCGCCACGTTCATGGTGCGCTACGCCGACGTCATCAGCGACGAGATGCGCCGGATGCGCACGGCGCGCCTCTCCCGCGGCTTCGAGGCGCGCGGGCCCCGGCACTGGGGGGTGCTGGCCAAGTCGGCGGGATCGCTGTTCATCCGCTCCTACGAGCGCGGTGAACGGGTGCATCTGGCGATGCTCAGCCGCGGCTACACCGGCACCATGCCCCCGGCCCTCGGCGACGGACCCGCCGCTCGTACGCAGTGGGCCCGTTCGGCGGCGCTGCCGCTGGCCGCCCTCGCGATCTGCCTGTTGGGATGGACTCTGTGACCTCCACCGACACCGACACCACTGCCACCGAGACGTCCGAAGCGGCTCCCTCGCTCGAAGTGCGCGGCCTCGCCTACGCCTATCCCGACGGCCACCAGGCGCTGTTCGGCGTCGATCTGACGGTGCCGCGCGGCCAGCGGGTCGCGCTGCTGGGCCCCAACGGCGCCGGCAAGACCACGCTGGTGCTGCACCTGAACGGCATCCTGACGCCGGGCGCCGGAGCGGTGACCGTCGCCGGGCTGCGGGCCGAGCGCCCCAACCTGGCCGAGATCCGGCGCCGGGTCGGCATCGTCTTCCAGGACCCGGACGACCAGCTGTTCATGCCGACGGTCCGCGAGGACGTGGCCTTCGGGCCCGCCGCTGCGGGACTGCGCGGCGCCGAACTGGAAGCGCGGGTGCACGAGGCGCTGGAGCGGGTCGGGATGGCCGAGCACGCCGACCGGGCGCCGCACCACCTCTCGTTCGGCCAGCGGCGCCGGGTCGCCGTCGCCACCGTGCTGGCCGGCCGCCCCGAAATCCTCGTACTGGACGAGCCGTCCTCCAACCTCGACCCCGCCGCCCGCCGGGAGCTCGCGGATCTGATCCGCTCGCTCGATCTGACGGTGCTGATGGTCACCCACGATCTGCCGTACGCGCTGGAGCTGTGCCCGCGCTCTGTCGTGCTCAGCGACGGTGTCCTGGTTGCGGACGGCAATACGCAGGAGTTGCTCTCCGACGCTGAGCTGATGCGGGCCCACCGTCTGGAGCTCCCGTTCGGTTTTGACCCGCGGTCGGTGACGGTGCCGGTGGCCTGATGAGGGGGCACCCCCTCTCCAGAGCCCACCTTCGCCGTAGGACCATGGGGGCGCGGCGTCACAAAAGCGCCCTCAAGGCGACAGGAGCTTAGGAAGCGTGGCAGAGGTCGTTGACACAGCAGTGCACGGCGCACGGCCGACAGTGCACGGCACGGTCGCGGAGGGGTACGAGCCCGTCCGCGACGCCTTCATACGCAACTTCGAGCGGCGCGGCGAGCACGGCGCCGCGCTGACCGTGCACCGGGACGGCCGCAAGGTCGTCGACCTGTGGGGCGGCAGCACCGACCCCGCCGACCCCAACGCGGCGCCCTGGACCGGGGACACGGCAGTCGTCGTCCACTCAGCCACGAAGGGCCTGGCGGCGGCCGTCCCGCATCTGCTGCACCAGCGCGGCCAGCTCGACCTGGACGCGCCCGTCGCCTCGTACTGGCCGCAGTTCAAGGCCGCGGGCAAGGAACGCGTCCTGGTCCGCCATCTGCTGGCGCACCGCGCCGGGCTGCCCACGCTGGAGACGCCGCTCACGCCCGAGGAGGCGCTGGAGCCCGGCCGGGCGGCGCGGGCGCTCGCCGCGCAGGCCCCCGAATGGCAGCCGGGCACGGCGCACGGCTATCACCCGCACACCTTCGGCTGGCTGTTGGGCGAACTGGTGGCCCGCGCCAGCGGCGGCCGGAGCCTGGGGCGCTGGTTCACCGACGAGGTGGCCGGACCGCTCGGGCTGGACCTGTGGATCGGGCTGCCCGACGAGGTGGCGGCCGGCGGCCGGGTGGCCCGGGTCGCCAGACAGGAGGCGCCCGCGCCGGAGCCGGGAGCCCTGCGTACCCGCCCCAAGCGCTCGGTGACCGAGGCGTACGCCGATCCCGGCTCGCTGACGCGCCGGGCCTTCGGCGCCATCGAGCCGAAGCCCGACGACAACGACCCGGTCTACCGCGCTGCCGAATTCCCCGCCTCGAATGGTATCGCCACGGCACGCTCGCTATCCGCGTTCTACGCGGCGCTGCTGGGCCCTCTCGGTGGGGCCCGCCGGCTGTTCACGCCCGCGACGCTGACCCAGGCACGTTCCGAGGAGTCGGAAGGACCGGACCGGGTGCTGGTCGTCAACACCCGGTTCGGCCTCGGCTACATGCTGCACGGCTCGGCCAGCCCGCTGCTGGGCCCCGGCTCGTTCGGCCACCCCGGGAGCGGCGGCTCACTCGGCTTCGCCGACCCCGAGACGGGGGTCTCTTTCGGCTACGTCACCGGTACCCTGCACCGTTCGGTGACCAGCGATCCGCGTCCGCAGGCGCTGGTGCGCGCGCTGCGCGCCGTTGTTGGCCTCGCCGGCTGATGAGGGGCTGCCCCTTGCTGCTTCGTCGCAGGCTGCGGGCCCGTTGTGGCTTGTCGCGCAGTTCCCCGCGCCCCTTCGGGGCGCGGCCGTCACACAACAGTCGCACCCGGCGCCGGGCCTGACGTGGCGCGAGCCATCCGGCAGGTGGCGGAGGCGGTGAGGGTGTGGGCCGTGCGGGCTGCCGAGTCGGCGTCGGGGACCAGGAAGGCGCAGGTGGGGCCCGAGCCGGAGACCAGCGCGGCCAGGGCGCCCGCGGCGAGGCCGGTGTTGAGGGTCTCGGCGAGTGCGGGCCGCAGGGAGAGGGCGGCGGGCTGGAGGTCGTTGCGCAGGGTGGTGGCCAGCGACTGGGCCTCGCCCGAACGCAGCGCGTCCAACAGCGCTTCGGAGGCGACAGGTTCGGGCACCTCGGCGTCCGAGGAGCCGGTGCCCGCCGCCTCCCGCAGCCGGTCGCACTCGCGGTAGACGTCCGGTGTCGACAGCCCGCCGTCCGCCACGGCGAACACCCAGTGGAAGGTGCCGCCCACCTCCAGCGGCGTCAGCACCTCGCCCCGGCCCCGGCCGAGCGCGGCGCCGCCCGCGAAGCTGAACGGCACGTCGGAGCCCAGCTCGGCGCAGAGCGCCAGCAGCTCCTCGCGCGGGGTGTCCAGGCCCCACAGCCGGTCGCAGGCCAGCAGGGCACCGGCGGCGTCCGCGCTGCCGCCCGCCATGCCGCCCGCGACGGGGATGTCCTTGGCGATGTGCAGGTGCACATCGGGCGCCAGCCCGTGCCGCTCGGCCAGCAGTTCGGCGGCGCGCGCCGCGAGATTGGTGCGGTCCTGCGGCACCAGCGCGGCGTCGGGCCCCGAGACGGTGAGCCGGGGCTCGGCGGCGCGGGTGGCGCTGACCGAGTCGTACAGCCCGACGGCGAGGAAGACATTGGCCAGGCCGTGGAAGCCGTCGGGGCGCAGCCCGCCGACCGACAGCTGCACATTGACCTTGGCCGGTACGCGGACCGTGACCGTCGGCGTCGAGCCGGTGGGGGTGGCGGCGGCTGGCTGGGTCACGCGGTGGGCTCCTCGTCTCCGTTCCGGTTCTCGTCCACGGGTGCGTCGTTCCGGCCCGGGCGGTGCTCCGCGATCGCGGCGAACTCGGCGACGGTCAGCGACTCCCCGCGCGCCTGCGGGGAGACCCCGGCCGCGCGCAGGGCCTCCTCAGCCGCCGCGCCCGAGCCCGCCCAGCCGGCCAGCGCGGCCCGCAGCGTCTTGCGCCGCTGCGCGAACGCCGCGTCCACGACGGCGAACACCTCCTCGCGGCTCGCCGCGGTCGCGGGCGGGTGGGCACGCCGTACGAGCGAGACCAGCCCGGAGTCGACGTTGGGCGCCGGCCAGAACACGTTCCGCCCGATCGCACCGGCGCGCTTGACCTCGCAGTACCACGCGGCCTTCACCGACGGCACCCCGTACACCTTCGAACCCGGCGGCGCCGCCAGCCGGTCGGCGACCTCGGACTGCACCATCACCAGCGTCCTGGCGATGCTCGGGAACGCCGCCAGCAGGTGCAGCAGCACAGGGACGGCCACGTTGTACGGGAGGTTGGCCACCAGCGCGGTCGGCGCAGGGCCCGGCAGCTCGGTGACCCGCAGCGCGTCCTCGTGCACCAGACAGAAGTGCCCGGCGCGCTCCGGCAGCCGGGCCCGCACCGTCGCGGGCAGGGCGGCGGCCAGTACGTCGTCCACCTCGACCGCGGTGACATGCGCCGCGCTCTCCAGCAGCGCCAGGGTCAGCGAGCCCAGCCCGGGGCCGACCTCCAGTACGACGTCGTCGGCGCCGACCTCGGCGGTGCGCACGATCCGGCGCACGGTGTTCGGGTCGATGACGAAGTTCTGCCCGCGCTGCTTGGTGGGCCGCACCCCCAGCGCCCCCGCCAGCTCCCGCACCTCTGCGGGTCCGAGCAGCACGCCGCTGCCTGCGGCGTCGGACGCGGTGGACGGGTCGGAAGGGGCAGCACTCACCGCGCCAGTTTACGGCTCGGAAGAGGGCTCACGATCCGGCCTCGGCAGTGCCCTCAGTAACCGAAGGCTCTCGCCGTGTTGGCGGCCACATGACGGGCCAGCCGCTCCTCGTCCATACCCTTGGCGGCAGCCATCGCGCGCAGGGTGATCGGGATGAGATACGGCGCATTGGGCCGGCCCCGATAGGGCGCGGGCGTCAGGAACGGCGCGTCCGTCTCCACCAGCAGCAGCTCGGGCGGTGCCACGGCGACCGCGTCCCGCAGCGGCTGCGCGTTCTTGAACGTGACATTTCCGGCGAAGGACATGAAATACCCCTTGGCCGCGCACAGCTCGGCCATCTCGGCGTCACCGGAGTAGCAGTGGAAGACGGTGCGCTCGGGGGCGCCTTCCTCGTCCAGGATGCGCAGCACGTCAGCGTGGGCTTCGCGGTCGTGGATGACCAGAGCCTTGTCCAGCCGCTTGGCCAGCTCGATGTGGGCGCGGAACGAGCGCTGCTGCGCGGCGACGCCCTCGGGGCCGGTGCGGAAGTAGTCCAGACCGCTCTCGCCGACGGCCAGTACGTGCCCGAGCGCGGCGAGCTTCTCGATACCGGCCAGCGCCTCGTCCAGCGTCTCCTCGCCGCCCTCGGCGCTCAGCCGGGGCGCCTCGTTGGGGTGGAGGGCCACGGCGGCCCAGACGTTCTTCCACTCGGCGGCCGTCTCGGCGGCCCACCGGGAGCGCTCCAGATCACAGCCGACCTGGATGACCGTCGTCACACCCACGGCCGCAGCGGCGGCGAGCGCGTCGGCGACCGGGGACTCCTGCATGTCCAGGTGGGTGTGGGAGTCGGCGACCGGAAAGGCGAGCGGCTCGGGCGGCGGCGGAGGTGCCTGGGCAGCGCGGGCCTTCGCGGCGTTCGTCGCCGGGCTGTTCGCTGCGCTGTTCCCAGTCGCGGAGGTGGACATACCGGCGATGATAAATCGCCGGTATGTCACTGCTTCCGGTGGTGGGAAGTGCCCTCAGTGGTGCGGCAGCGCTGCCTCCGCCGTGGAGACGCGCCCCGAACGCATGATGCGGACGACGTGGCCGTCACAGAAGCGGCACGTGGGCTTGGTGAGCGGCGACGGGACGCGCTTTCCGTCCTCGTAATACACGACCAGGGGCCTGCCGTCGGTGTATTCCAGGTGCTGTATCTCGTACTCCTGCTCCCACCCGTGTCCGCATTTCATACAGGCGAACGAATACGCCTCATGCACCGTTTCCCGCGCCGAGTTGGCGATTTCCCTGCCGTTGCCGCTCTCGTGCTTCATGGCAGCTCCTTCCTTGCGGGCGAGCGAGGTGACGCCCACAGCCAGTGCACTCCTCGTATGAGCGCACTGGAAGGAAGGCCGGTGCGGCTTTTCCTCGGTATGGGGAAATTTGGGCGAAGCGTCAAGGTGGAGGGCGCCCATGGACCCTCCCTTTGCTTTACCGCGCAAGTCCTTTACCCGGCTGCCCGCCCGCCTTTTTTGCGGCGACCACCGCGTCGAAGACCTCCCGCTTCGGCACTCCCGCCTCCCGTGCCACCTCGGCGATCGCCTCCTTGCGCTGCTGACCCGCCTGCTCGCGCTCCGCGACCCGGCGCACCAGCTCCGCCGCGTCCGCCTCGCCCCCCGCCGGCGCCTCGGCGCCCCGTACGACGACGGTGATCTCGCCGCGCACGCCCTCGGCGGCCCACTGCGCCAGCTCGCCCAGCGGGCCGCGCCGCACCTGCTCGTAGGTCTTGGTCAGCTCCCGGCACACGGCGGCCTGCCGCTCGGGGCCGAAGACCTCGGCCATGGCGTCGAGTGTGGCCGCCAGCCGGTGCGGCGCCTCGAAGTAGACCAGCGTGCGCCGCTCGTCGGCCGCCTCCCGCAGCCTGCCGCGCCGCTCGCCCTGCTTGCGCGGCAGGAAGCCCTCGAAGCAGAACCGGTCCACCGGCAGCCCGGAGACCGCCAGCGCCGTCAGCACAGCCGAGGGCCCCGGCACAGCGGTGACGTGCACCCCGCGCTCCACGGCCGCCGCCACCAGCCGGTAGCCCGGGTCGGAGACGGAGGGCATGCCCGCGTCGGTCACCAGCACCACCCGCGCCCCGTCCACCAGCGCCTCGGCCAGCTCGGGCGTACGCGCCGCCTCGTTGCCCTCGAAGTAGGAGACGATCCGGCCGGCCGGCTCGACGCCCAGCGCCTGGGTCAGCCTGCGGAGCCGCCGGGTGTCCTCGGCGGCGACGACGTCGGCGGCCGCCAGCTCGGCCGCGAGCCGCGGCGGGGCGTCGGCGGGGTCACCGATCGGGGTTCCGGCGAGTACGAGGGTTCCAGTCACCCGTCCATCCTCGCAGCGTCCACCGGCCGCCCTCACCCGTCACCCACCCGGCCGGTTCGTACGACGGCGGCGACGCGCTCGCACACGGCGCCCCCGCGATCCCTACGATGGCCCGCGTGACGACCAGTGACACCGTGGGGGACGCCGACCGCGAACAGGGCGGGCCCGGCAGCCCGGACCGCGAGGGCAGCAGCGGGAGCGGGCACGGCCCCCCGAAGCTCCCCAGGTGGCAGGTGCGGCTGCGCAGGTTCGGCTACGCGGCCCGGCCGCGCGCCGGTGTCGGCGAACGGCTCACCCCGCCGTTCCCGGAGCCCGATCCGCGGCCCGGCGCCGTCTTCGGGCTGGCCCCTGAGCTGTCGCTGCGGCTGGCGCGCTGGGCGGCCTGGGGCGGGCCGCTGCTGGTCGCGCTCTGCGCGGGGGCGCTGCGCTTCTGGCAGCTGGGCTCCCCGCACGCCGTCATATTCGACGAGACGTACTACGCCAAGGACGCCTGGTCCCTGATCCACTACGGATACGAGGGCACCTGGCCGGACAACGCCAACGACAAGATCCTCGGCCACCCGCAGCACATCCCCCTCTCGCCGGAGGGCTCCTACGTCGTCCACCCGCCCATCGGCAAGTGGATCATCGGGCTCGGCGAGGCCGTCTTCGGGCTGAATCCATTCGGCTGGCGGTTCATGGTGGCGCTGCTCGGCACCCTCTCGGTGCTGATGCTGTGCCGTATCGGGCGGCGGCTGTTCCGCTCGACGGCGCTGGGGTGCCTGGCCGGCGCCCTGATGGCGGTGGACGGGCTGCACTTCGTGATGAGCCGCGCCGCGCTGCTGGACCTGGTGGTGATGTTCTGGGTGCTGGCCGCTTTCGGCTGTCTGCTGGTGGACCGCGACCGTACCCGGGAACGGCTCGCCGCGCGGCTGCCGCGCGGCGGCACCGACGAGGGGCCCGAGACCGGTGTGCCGGTGCCGGACGCCTTTGTCGGCGACCGGGCCGGGCTCGGCCTGCGGCCCTGGCGGCTGGCGGCCGGCGTGTGTCTGGGGCTGGCCTGCGCCACCAAGTGGAACGGCCTCTATGTGCTGGCCGCCTTCGGCCTGTTGACGGTTCTGTGGGACATGGGCGCACGCCGCACCGCGGGTGCCTCGCGGCCCTTCCTGGCGATGCTCCGCAAGGACGCGCTGCCCGCCTTCGTCTCGCTGCCGGTGGTCGCGGTGGTGACCTATGTCGCCTCCTGGACGGGCTGGTTCGCCACCTCCGGGGGCTACTTCCGCGACTGGGCGGACAAGCGGGGCGCCGCGGGCCCCTGGGGCTGGCTGCCAGGACCGCTGCGCAGCCTGTGGCACTACGAGAGCGAGGTCTACGACTTCCACGTCAACCTCACCTCGGGGCACACCTATCAGTCCAACCCGTGGAGCTGGCTGGTACTGGGCCGGCCCGTCTCCTACTTCTACGAGTCGCCCAAGGCGGGCACCGACGGCTGCACGGACAAGGCACAGGGCTGCGCCAGGGAAGTCCTCGCGCTGGGCACCCCGGTGCTGTGGTGGGCCGCCTGCGTCGCCCTCGTCTACGTCTTCTACCGCTGGTTCTTCCGCCGCGACTGGCGCGCGGGCGCGATCCTGTGCGGGGTCGCGGGCGGCTATCTGCCCTGGTTCGCCTACCAGGAGCGCACCATCTTCCTCTTCTACGCCGTGGTCTTCCTCCCCTTCCTGTGCCTCGCCCTCGCCATGGCGGCCGGCGCGCTGGCCGGGCCGCCGGGTACGGACGACAGACGGCGCACCCTGGGCGTGGTCACGGTGGGCGTCGTCGGGCTGCTCATCGTCTGGAACTTCATCTATTTCTGGCCCATTTACACCGGCCAGACGATCCCGGTGGGGGAGTGGCGGCACCGGATGTGGCTGGACTCGTGGATCTGAGCGTCCGGCAACGGCCGGGGATCCAACGGCAACCGAGGACGACCGCGATCACAACGTTCGGATGACTCGAAGATCGCGATTCGGACACATGGCCGTGTTCCGGAACCGATCGCCCCGCGCTGCTCGTCTGCCTCAGGGGCCGCGGGAGCGTGGCCGCCGCGGCGCGGTGGTTCCGTTCTCCGGCCGGATTTCCCGGAACCGGTGAATCCTGGAAACCAGATCTCCGGAAGAAGGGGCCGAACGGGCATACCGGGACACGTTCTGTCATGAACGTGCTCTAGGGTGCCTCGCGTCAGGACTTCGGCCGCACAAGGCCAAAGGCGGGGTGGAGGGTCAGAACTCGGATGCGCGACACACAGAAGATGGCCGTGATCGGCGGGGTCGCCGCCGTCGTCGTCGGGCTCACCGGCGTCGGCGTCTACGCCCTGGTCGACAGCGACGGTGAGGAGCCCAAGAGCACCGTCGCCGCCGACGACGAGGGCAAGGCGCCGAGCAAGGCCGCGAAGGGTCCGCTGAGCGCGCACGAAGTGCGCACCGCCGCGAAGGAGTTCCTCGGCGCCTGGGCCGGTGGCGACGCGAAGAAGGCCGCCAAGCTGACCGACGACCCCGCAAAGGCAGGCAAGGCGCTGGCCGCCTTCCGCAGCAAGGCGCGCATCTCCAAGGTCGCCGCCTCGGCGAAGGCGGCCGACGGCGAGAAGGTGCCCTTCCATGTGGCCGCGCGGATCGCCTACGGCGACAAGCGCTCCGCCTGGACGTACGACTCCGCGCTGGAGATCGTCCGCGCCTCCGGCACCGGCGAGCCGGTGGTCGACTGGAAACCGTCCGTGCTGCACCCCAAGCTCAAGGACGGCCAGGCCATCAGGACCGACGAGTCGGGCACCCCGCCCGTCACCGCGGTCGACCGCGACGGCCAGGTGCTCAGCGCCGCCGAACACCCCACCCTCGCCGATGTGATCACCGACATCGGCAAGCGCTACGGCGACAAGACCGACGGCTCCGCAGGCGTGCAGACCCGTATCGTCGACGCCAAGGGCAAGACGAAGACCGTGCTGCGCCAGCTGTCCAAGCCCTCACCGGGCAAGCTGAAGACGACCCTCGACGCCAAGGTGCAGCGCGCCGCCGAAGCCGCCGTACGCGGCAAGGCAAAGGCGTCCGTCGTCGCCGTCAAACCCAGCACCGGCGAGATCCTGGCCATCGCCAACTCCCCGGCCAAGGGCTTCAACAGCGCCCTCCAGGGCTCGCTGGCCCCCGGCTCCACCATGAAGGTCATCAGCAGCACCATGCTGATGGACAAGGGCCTGGCCTCGCCCGGCAAGGCGCACCCGTGCCCCAAGTACTTCGAGTACGGCGGCTGGAAGTTCCAGAACGACAAGAAGTTCGAGATCAAGAACGGCACCTTCGCGCAGAGCTTCGCCCGCTCCTGCAACACCGCCTTCATCAGCCAGGCGCCCAAGCTGAAGAACGACGACCTGACCAAGGAGGCCCGCGAGGTCTTCGGAATCGGCCTCGACTGGAAGACCGGCACCGGCACGTTCGACGGCAGCGTCCCCGTGCAGTCCGGCGCCCAGATGGGGGCCTCCCTCATCGGCCAGGGCGCCGTGCGGATGAACCCGCTCAACATGGCCTCGGTCTCCGCCACCGCGCAGAGCGGCACCTTCAGGCAGCCGTATCTGGTCTCCCCGTCGCTGGACAAGCGCACCCTCGCCAAGGCGTCGCGCACCATGAAGCCCGGCGTGAACAAGGACCTCAAGTCCCTGATGAAGCTCACCGCCACCAGCGGCACCGCGGCCGAGGCCATGTCCGGGCTCAGCGGCGATGTCGGCGCCAAGACCGGCTCCGCCGAGGTGGACGGGCAGAAGAAGCCCAACGCCTGGTTCACCGCGTACTCCGGTGACGTCGCCGCTGCGGCCGTCGTGCCCGCCTCCGGGCACGGTGGCGACAACGCGGGCCCCGTCGTCCGCAAGGTCCTGGAGGCCGCCGGGGGTTGATCCCCCCGCCCTGTGCTCCGGCCCACTCGCCGCTGCTGCGGCGGGTGGGCCTTTGCATGCACCCCGCGGCCCCGAGGCCGGTCAACCCGGCGGTAGCGTCCCGTACATGACGCATGCACCTCGCAGGAGCGCCGTGGACGGCGGCCGGTGACGCCGATAGTCGTCGCCGCGGTGCTGGCCGCGGCGCTCACCCATGCCACCTGGAACGCGCTGGCGCACGGCATCCGCGACCAGCTGCTCGCCTTCACCCTGGTCGGCAGCGGCGGCAGCCTGTGCGGTGCCGTACTGGCCTGCTTCGTGCCGCTGCCGGCCGCCGCGGCCTGGCCGCCCCTTCTGCTGTCGGCCCTGCTGCACGTCGTCTACCAGGCGCTGCTGATGCGCTCCTTCCGGATGGGGGAGTTCGGGCAGATGTACCCCATCGCGCGGGGTACGGCGCCGCTGGTGGTGACCGTGCTCGCGGCGGTCTTCGTGCACGAGATGCCCGGCCCCTGGCAGCTCGCCGGAGTGCTGCTGGCCTCCGCTGGGCTGGTCGGCGTCGCTCTGTGGGGGCTGCGCGGCAGCGGGCGGGACGGCGGGGAGCGGGCGGCCGCGCCGCAGTGGCCGGCCCTGACGGCCGCCGTGTGCACGGGGCTCGCCATCGCGTCGTACACCGTCGTGGACGGGGTGGGCGTACGGGCCTCCGGCACCCCACTCGGCTACATCGCGTGGCTGATGTTCCTGGAGGGGCTGGCGATCCCCGCGTGGGCGCTCGCCACCCGCCGCCGTCAGCTGGCCGCGCAACTGCGCCCCATCGCGCTGCGCGGGCTGCTGGGCGGCGCGCTGTCGGTGCTGGCGTACGGGCTGGTGCTGTGGGCGCAGACCCGGGCACCGCTGGCACCGGTTGCGGCGCTGCGGGAGTCCTCGATCATCGCCGGGGCCGCGATCGGCGCCCTCTTCTTCAAGGAGCGCTTCGGCTGGCCCCGCACCGCCGCGAGCGTGCTGATGGTGGGCGGCATAGCGCTGATGCTGCACGGCAGCTGAGCCCGGGCACGGGCGCTGCCCGGCGGCCCCCCGCGCGGGGCTACCCTTGGGGGCTGGTCCCCAACAGGAGTGAGATGGCTGGCAACCGCGGCACCCCCGTGAACCTCGTCAACCTGGAAGCCGTCGACAAGGTGCACGGCACGCGCACCCTCCTCGACGCGGTTTCCCTGGGCGTCAGCGAGGCCGACAAGATCGGCGTCGTGGGCCGCAACGGCGACGGGAAGACCACCCTCATCAAGATCCTCGCCCGCGAGGAGGAACCGGACGCGGGCCGGGTCACCCACGCCGGCGGTCTGCGCCTCGGCGTGCTGACGCAGCACGACTCCCTCGACCCGCAGGCCACCGTCCGGCACGAGGTGGTCGGCGACATGGCCGACCACGAGTGGGCGGGCGTCGCGCGGGTCCGCGACGTGCTCACCGGACTCTTCGGCGGCCTGGACCTGCCGGGCTTCCCGCAGGGCCTGGACACCGTGATCGGCCCGCTCTCCGGCGGTGAGCGCCGCCGGATCGCGCTGGCCAAGCTGCTCATCGCCGAGCAGGACCTGATCGTGCTGGACGAGCCCACCAACCACCTCGATGTGGAGGGCATCTCCTGGCTGGCCGGGCATCTGCGCGCCCGCCGCTCCGCGCTGGTGTGCGTCACGCACGACCGCTGGTTCCTCGACCAGGTCGCCACCCGGATGTGGGACGTGCAGCGCGGCGCGGTGCACGAGTACGAGGGCGGTTACTCCGACTATGTCTTCGCCCGCGCCGAGCGGGAACGTATCGCCGCGCAGGAGGAGACCAAGCGGCAGAACCTGATGCGCAAGGAGCTGGCCTGGCTGCGGCGCGGCGCTCCGGCCCGCACCAGCAAGCCGCGGTTCCGCATCGAGGCGGCCAACGCGCTGATCGAGGGCGAGCCGCCGCCGCGCGACAGCCAGGAGCTGATGCGGTTCGCCAACTCGCGGCTGGGCAAGACCGTGCTGGACACGGAGGACGTGACCGTACAGGCCGGGCCCAAGGTGCTGCTCAAGCATCTGACGTGGCAGCTGGGCCCCGGCGACCGGATCGGCCTGGTCGGCGTCAACGGCGCCGGCAAGACCTCACTGCTGCGGGCGCTCGCCGATACCGCGTACACCGGTGGTGAGCAGCAGTCACCGCTGGTGACCGAGGGCCGGATCAAGGTCGGTAAGACGGTGAAGCTCGCGTACCTCTCCCAGGAGGTCGCCGAGCTGGACCCGGCGCTGCGCGTCCTGGAGGCGGTCGAGGCCGTACGCTCCCGGGTCGAGCTCGGCAAGGGCCGGGAGATGACGGCCTCGCAGCTGTGCGAGAAGTTCGGCTTCGCCAAGGAGAAGCAGTGGACGCCGGTGGGCGACCTCTCCGGCGGTGAGCGGCGGCGGCTGCAGATCCTGCGGCTGCTGATGGACGAGCCCAACGTCCTCTTCCTTGACGAGCCGACCAACGATCTGGACATCGAGACCCTCACACAGCTGGAAGACCTGCTGGACGGCTGGGCGGGCTCCCTGGTCGTCATCTCGCACGACCGGTACTTCATCGAGCGCACCACGGACCGCGTCCACGCGCTGCTGGGCGACGCCACGCTGCGGATGCTGCCGCGCGGTATCGACGAGTATCTGGAGCGCCGGGCCCGGATGGAGGCCAGGGCAGCGGCCGCAGCTCCCGCCGCCGCCCCGCAGCGGACCGCGGCCGACGCGGCCGCCGACGCGTCCGGCAAGGCGCCTGCCAAGGCGCCCGCCAAGCCCGCCGCGCTCTCCCGGGCGGCGCAGAAGGAGATGCAGCGGATCGAGCGGCAGCTGGAGAAGGCCGAGCAGCGGGAGGCGGCCCTGCACGCCGAGATGGCCGAGCACGCCACCGACTTCGAACGGGTCGCGGGCCTGGACGCCGAACTGCGCGAGGTGCGGGGCAAGCGCGAGGAGCTGGAGATGCGCTGGCTCGAACTCGCGGAGTCGGAGGGCGCTTGAGAAGGGCCCTTGGGAAGGGCCTTGGGGAGAGCCGTTGAGAAGGGCGCCTGAGAAGGGCGTTCGAGATCAGGCCGTAATCCAGAACTCCGGCTCAAAAGGAACCGGCGCGGTGGCTGGATCGTGTCCGATGGTAGAAAGAACTTCCGCTCTGAAGTCTGCCATTGGCAGGCCACATGTCCGATTCGCTCGGCCCTACGGGGGTTTGCCCACCAAGGGTTGAAGGTCCGGCGCCGGTCTGCCCGTAACGAGGGATTGTTCATGTCGCAGCCGCCTCCGCCGCCTAGCCAGCCGCCATCCGGAGGCTTCGGCGCGCCGCAGGAACCGGGTGATCCGCAGGGCCGGCCGTCCTACGGTTACCCGCAGCAGCCCCCGCAGCCTCCGCAGGCGCCCGGACAGCCGCCGGAGCCGCCGCCCGGTTACGGCTATCCGCAGCAGAACGCGCACGCGGCGCCCACGCAGGCCGCCTTCGGTGCGGTGCCCCCGCCGTCCGGGCCGCCCGCGCCTCCCGGCCCGCCCCCCGGGACGCCGGCGCCTCCCGGCCCGCCGCCCGGTGGCTACGGGCAGCAGCCACCGGCCGGTTATCCGTACGCCAACACGGGCAGCATGCCCGGCGGCGGTGGCGGCAACAACAACACCAAGATCATCGCAGTGGTCGCCGGCGTTGTCGTCGTCGCGCTGATAGCGGTCGTCGGTGTCTTCTTCCTGACCAAGGACGACAAGAAGAAGGACGAGTCCAAGGGCGGTGGCGGCTCCTCGCAGAAGAAGGACCCCAACAAGGCGCCGAAGGACCCGCAGGCCAAGCAGATCGTCGACATCAAGGCCCCCGAGGTCAAGGACGTCACGACCGTCGCCGGGGCCTGGGCCACCGACAAGGTGTTCGCCAAGTCCTCGGTGCGGGAGATGATCGTCCAGGACCTCAAGACGCGCAGCCAGACGAAGATCCCGCTCAAGGGCAACGTCTGCGCGGCCTCCAACGAGATGACCAAGGACCACAAGGTCGCCGTCGTCGTCCAGGAGACGATCTCCAACAGCGCCGACTGCACCCGTATGGTCATCGTGGACCTGGACGCGAAGAAGATCGCCTGGGACCAGACGATGCCCAACGCGGACACCAGGTCCATCGACAACGTCGCCATCAGCGGCGACACCGTCGCCTCCGCCTGGATCGGCGGCTCGGTCGGCTACAAGATCTCCTCGAAGAAGAAGCTGTGGGCGGCCAAGCCCAGCAACTGCCGCGACGTCGGCTATCAGGGCGGCAAGTCGCTGGTCGCCGTCGTGGAGTGCGGCAACGACTACGACAAGCCACAGGTCTCCGTGCAGAAGCTCAACCCGGACAACGGCAAGGCCACGTGGAAGTACGAGCCGCCCAAGGGCGCCAAGAACGTCCGGGTCGCCTCCACCGACCCGCTGGTGCTGGTCGCCGGCGCCGGCAGCGAGCTGACCAGCGATGTCTTCACCATCGGCGAGGACAAGAAGCTCAAGGGCCAGATCTCGCTGGGCGACCGCTACAACAAGCCCTGTGAGCTGGAGGTCAACGGCTGCTACGGCATGGCGGTCGGCCCCGACACGGTCTACCTCTCGACGGCCGAGCACGACGGCAAGAGCGGCGACCTGTCCGACACGAACGAGATCATGGCCTTCGACTTCAACACCGGTAAGCCGAAGTGGAAGTCGCCCGCCGGCGCCGACCGCAACATCATCCCGTTCAAGATGCAGGGCACCCACGTGCTGGGCTACAAGACGCCCAGCCTGGGGCACGGCGGCGTGATCGTCAGCGTCGACCCGAAGAACGGCAAGCAGACGACGCTGCTGAAGATGCCCGCCTCCGACTTCGACCAGGGCGAGCAGGCGTTCTCCGTCGACGCCTACTCGGTGGACGCCCCGCTGATCTTCGAGGACAACAGGTTCTTCCTCCAGGACAACCTGATCTCGGAGCGGCGCTCGTCCATCAGCAAGGAGGTGCCGCGGCTGGCGGTCGGATTCGAGCCGACCAGCGGCTGAACGGGTAGCCGCACCGCCGCATAACAGGCGGCAGCAGTGACCGCGTTGGCCCGTCACGGTGCGCCGTGACGGGCCAACGGCTGTCTTCAGGCGCCTGGTTCAAGCCCTCCCTTGGGGATTTCAGCCCGTAAGGGGCGCGGAACGGCGAGTGAGCGTGTAGCTTCCCGGAGAACAAAGAGGGGCTCGCGTGGCGGGGGTACGGGGCCATCGGGAGTGTTGTGGGGGGAGCGAGCTTGATGAGCGTGCGGCTCATGGTCGTCGACGACCACCGCCTGCTCGCCGAGGCTCTGGCCTCGGCGCTGAAGCTGCGCGGGCACCGCGTGCTCGCGGCGGCCGCGCCGAGCGGCGGCGCGGCAGAGCTGGTGATCAGCAGAGCACCTGAGGTGTGTCTGCTGGGTACGGCGACGCCCGCCGAACCGGGCGTCTTCGATCCGGTGGTACGGATCAAGAGAGAGAAGCCGCAGATCGCGGTGGTGGTGCTCGGCCCCGTTCCGAGCCCGCGCGGGATCGCCTCCGCCTTCGCGGCGGGGGCGTCCGGCTATGTACGGCACGACGAGCGGATCGAGGGCGTCGAACGGGCCATGGTCAAGGCCAGGGCCGGGGAGGCGGCCGTCGCCCCGCAGCTGCTGACGCAGTCGTTCGCCGAGCTGCTGAACCCGGCCGCCGAACCGGACGACGAAGGCGCCCGGCTGCTGCAGATGCTGACCCCGAGGGAGGTGGAGGTGCTGGTACGGGTCGCCGAGGGCGAGGACACCCGCCTGATCGCCGCCGGCATGGGCATCGCCCCCTCGACGGCCCGCACCCACGTGCAGCGCGTCCTGATGAAACTGGGCGTCGGATCACGCCTGGAAGCCGCCGCCCTGGCCGCCCGCACAGGCCTGCTGGACCGCGCGGGCAACCGCGCCCCGTAAAGGGGCGCGGTTGACCAAGCGCAGCAGATGCGCCCCGTAAGGGGCGCGGGGAACTGCGCGCCCGGCCACGATGCGCCCGCAGCCCGCGGACGGCCCAGAGGGGCAGCCCTTGCCCGTCCCGTACCCCGCAAGGGGCTGCGCTTGCCCACCCTGCGCCTTGGGGGTACCCCCTGCTCGAAGAGCTTGGGGGAGCAGACTGCCCAAGCGCAGCGGACAGCGGGGCAGACGTGCCCCGTAAGGGGCGCGGGGAACTGCGCGCCCAGCCACAACACAACCCGCAGCCCGCGGACGGCCCAAAGGGGCAGCCCCTACTCGGACGCGGTGTCCTCCACCGCCGGCGGCGGAATCGTGGGACTCAGCCTCAGCCACACCAGGAAGGCCCCGCCAAGGACCAGCATGGCGATGCCCGTCCACAGGTTGATGTTGATGTCCTGCGCCTTCTTGATGTCCTCGTCCGAAGCGAACACCCCCGCGATGGTGACGATCACGCCGTAGACCACGAACAGACCGCCGATGATGCGCCGTACATCGAAGAGGCGGGCCGCGGTCTGCGACCGCCGCTCCAGTTCCTCGACGTCGTTGGCCACTTGCTGCGCGGCCGGCTTTGAACTGCTGTTGCTGTCACTCATAGGGCTTCAAGTCCTCCGCGTCGGAGCTCAGAAGGAGAAGGGGACGTAGCACAGGGCCGCGAGGATCACCGCGCCCCAGCCCAGCAGCGCGGGCTTGCGGTACCACGCGTCGTCGCCCTTGCCGGGCGGTTCCGGCTCGCCCGGCGAGCGGGTGCCGTAGACGAGCCCCGCGAGTTCCTCGGCGGGCTTGGGCTTGGTGAACAGCGTGACGGCCACCATCACCACGGAGCCCACGACGAAGGCCACGATGGAGGAGACGAAGTTGGCGCCCTGGTCGCTGGGGATGTCGATGACGCCCTGCTTGTAGAACCAGAAGTAGTTCACCATCGCACCGACGGTGCCGCTCAGCAGTCCCCAGAACCCGGCGGCCGGCGTGGTCTTCTTCCAGAACATGCCGATGATGAAGACGACGAACAGCGGCACGTTGAAGAAGGAGAACAGCGTCTGGAGGTAGTTCATGATGTTGCTGAACGAGGAGGCGATGAACGCGGTCCCCATGCCGATCAGCACACCGACGACGGTGACCCAGCGTGCCGTGGCCACATAGTGCTCGTCCGGCTGGTCCTTCTTCAGATACGCCGCCCAGATGTCGTTGGTGAAGACGGTGTTGAAGGAGGAGATGTTGGCGGCCATACCGGCCATGAACGCCGCCAGCAGACCGGTGACCGCGATGCCGAGCACACCGTTGGGCAGCAGGTCGCGCATCAGCACCGGGATGGCGTCGTTGTACTGCAGGCCGTCCTCGGTCTTGCCCAGCGTCGGCTCCATGACGAGCGCGATCAGGCCGGGTATGACCACCACCGCCGGGATGAAGATCTTGGGGAAGGCCGCGATCAGCGGGGTGCGCTGGGCCGCGGAGAGGTTCTTGGCGGACAGTGCGCGCTGCACCTCGGCGAAGTTGGTCGTCCAGTAGCCGAAGCTCATCACGAACCCGAGGCCCAGCACGATGGTCAGCCAGTTGGCGCCCAGGGGGTTGGCGGAGCCGATGCCGGTGCCGTCCCAGGCGGTCATGAAGGCGCTGCCCTTCTCACCGGAGAGGGTGTCGCTGATGCCGCCCCAGCCGCCGACGCGCTTGAGGCCCACGACGGTGAGCGGGATCAGCGCGGCGAGGATCACGAAGAACTGCAGCACCTCGGTGTAGATCGCCGAGGAGAGGCCGCCGAGCGTGATGTACGCGAGCACGAAGAAGCCCGCGACGACGATGGAGATCCACAGCTCCCAGCCCAGCAGCGCCTTCAGTACGAGCGCGAGTGCGTAGAGGTTGACGCCCGCGATCAGCACGGAGGAGACGGCGAAGATCACCGAGCTGAGCAGGTGGGAGGAGGGCCCGAACCGGTGCAGCAGGAACTCGGGCACCGAGCGGACCTTGGAGCCGTAGTAGAACGGCATCATCACCAGGCCCAGGAAGACCATGGCGGGGATGGCGCCGATCCAGTACCAGTGCACGGTGTAGACGCCGTACTGGGCGCCGTTGGCGGCCATCCCGAGGATCTCGGTGGCGCCGAGGTTGGCGGCCACGAAGGCGAGGCCGGTGATCCAGGCGGGGAGCGACCGGCCGGAGAGGAAGAAGTCGAGGCTGGTCTTCACACTGCGCCGGGCGGCGAAGCCGATCCCGAGTACGACGGCGAAGTAGATGCCGAGGAGTGTGTAATCGAGTCCGTTGGTGGGGAGCCGTAGCCCTTCGGCCAGGTGCAACATGGGTCACTCGCTTCATTGCGCGATCGGAACGGACGCGAACGTACTCCTGAGGTTTCAACTTTTGAAAGGTCATGTTGCAAGAGTTTGTTTGATTGTGATGATTCACTTCCGGGGCTGGCTGCTCAGGGCGAAGCCGCCGAGCTGCGCATGTTGGCTCATGGTTCCTTGTGTGTGATTATGTTTGAGGTCCAGGAACGAGGAGCCATCCGGTGAAGAAGACCTCAGGCCGTCTGGCCGACGGCCGCGAGATCGTTTACTACGACCTCCGCGACGATGCTGTCCGTACCGCCGCCGACCGGCGTCCGATGCCCGGCATGGAGGCGCTCTCCGAGATCCGGCACGATCCGCTGCTGGACGAGTGGGTGGGCGTCACCGCACACCGCAACGCCCGCACCTACCATCCGCCGGCCGACGAGTGCCCGCTGTGCCCCTCCCGCGAGGGGCGGATGAGCGAGATACCGGAGGCCGACTACGACGTCGCCGTCTTCGAGAACCGCTTCCCCTCCTTCCGGGGCGCACCCGGCAAGGAGGAGAGCGAGGGCCCCTCCGGGCTCTTCCGGCACGCGGCAGGCGCCGGCCGCTGCGAGGTGGTCAGCTTCACCTCCGACCACCACGCCTCCTTCGCCGACCTCGACGAGGAGCAGGCCCGCCTGGTCCTGGAGGTCTGGGCCGACCGCACCGCCGAGCTGGCACAGTCGCCCGGCGTCGGGCAGGTGTACTGCTTCGAGAACCGCGGCGAGGAGATCGGGGTGACCCTCTCCCACCCGCACGGCCAGATCTACGGCTATCCGTTCACCACCCCGCGCACGGCCCGCATGCTGCGCTCGCTGGACGCGTACGGCAGGCGCCACGGCGGCGGCAACCTCTTCGACGACCTCGTCGCCGCGGAACGCGCCGCCGGTGAACGGATCGTCATCGACGGCGAACACTGGACGGCGTTCGTCCCCTACGCCGCGCACTGGCCCTATGAGGTGCACCTGTACCCCACCTCCCGGGTGCCCGATCTGACGGCGCTCGGCGAGGAGGCCCGCGCCGAGTTCCCCGGCATCTATCTGGAGCTGCTGCGCCGCTTCGACCGGATATTCGGCGAGGGCGAGCCCCGCACCCCCTACATCGCCGCCTGGCACCAGGCACCGTTCGTCCAGGAGTCCGGCCCCCGCCGCGCGGCCCGCGAGCGGTTCGCGCTGCATCTGGAGCTCTTCACCATCCGACGGGCTCCCGGCAAGCTGAAGTTCCTCGCGGGTTCCGAGTCCGGCATGAACGTGTTCATCAACGACGTGCCCCCGGAGACCGCCGCGCGGCGGCTGCGGGAGGTGGCTTCATGAAACCCACAGGAAGAGGTGGTTTCGTGGGCGCCGTGGGACAAGCAGCGACACGGATGAGGGACATTCGTGAGTGACGCACACGCGGCTGCCGGGCCGCAGTCGACGACGGCGCGTGAGGCTGCCGCGTGGGCGGAGAAGCGAACAATAGGGAAGAGGCAATGGCTAAGTACCTGGTGACCGGCGGGGCCGGATATGTGGGCAGTGTGGTGGCGGCGCACCTGCTGGAGGCGGGCCACACCGTCACGGTCCTCGACGACCTCGACACCGGTTTCCCGCAGGGCGTACCGGCCGGCGCCGAGTTCGTCGGCGGCCGCATCCAGGACGCGGGGCGGGTGCTGGACGCCTCCTACGACGGCGTGCTGCACTTCGCCGCGCACTCCAAGGTGGGCGAGTCCGTCGAGAGGCCCGAGAAGTACTGGCGCAACAACGTCGGCGGCACCATCGAGCTGCTGGCCGCGATGCGCGAGGCGGGCGTGCGCAAGCTGGTCTTCTCCTCCACGGCCGCCGTCTACGGCGAGCCCGAACGCACCCCGATCACCGAGACCGACCCCGCAGCGCCCACCAGCCCGTACGGGGCCTCGAAGCTGGCCGTCGACCACATGATCGGCGGCGAGTGCCTGGCACACGGCCTGGCCGCCGCCTCGCTGCGCTACTTCAACGTCGCCGGCGCCTACTTCACCGCCGACGGCACCGCGTACGGCGAGCGCCACGACCCCGAGTCGCATCTGATCCCGCTGGTCCTCCAGGTCGCCCAGGGCCGTCGCGAGACGATCTCCGTCTACGGCGACGACTACCCCACCCCCGACGGCACCTGCGTGCGCGACTACATCCACGTCGCCGACCTGGCCAAGGCGCACCTGCTCGCCCTCGACCACGCGGCCCCGGGCGAGCATCTGATCTGCAACCTCGGCAACGGCAACGGCTTCTCCGTACGGGAGGTCATCGAGACCGTCCGCAAGGTCACGGGCCACGAGGTGCCTGAGAAGACCGGCCCGCGCCGGGGCGGCGACCCCGCCGTCCTGGTCGCCTCAGCCGACCGGGCCCGCCGGACGCTGGGCTGGCGGCCGGAGCGCAGCGGACTGGAGGAGATCGTGGCGGACGCCTGGCGGTTCGCGCAGCACGCAGCGGACGAGGCACAGCAACCGACACCGGAGGGCACCGCGTGAGCCAGGACGCAGCAGAGGGCTTCCGGGAGGTCTACGGCGCCGGCCCCGAGGGCGTCTGGGCGGCGCCGGGGCGGGTCAACCTGATCGGCGAACACACGGACTACAACGACGGTTTCGTGATGCCCCTCGCCCTCCCGCACACCGTGCACGCCGCTGCCGCCCGGCGCGACGACGGCGTACTGCGGCTGCACTCCGCGGACGTGCCGGGCGCCGCCTACCAGCTGCGCCTGGACGAGCTCACCCCCGGCGCCGACGGCGGCTGGGCCGCGTATCCATCCGGTGTCGTATGGGCGCTGCGCGAGGCGGGGCTGCCGGTCGGCGGCGCCGATGTGCAGATCACCAGCACGGTGCCCACCGGCGCCGGGCTCTCCTCCTCGGCCGCGCTGGAGGTCGCCACCGGCCTGGCGCTGTCCGAGCTGTACGGTCTCGGCCTGTCACGGGCCGAGCTGGCGCGGCTGTGCCAGCGGGCCGAGAACGACTTCGTCGGCATGCCCTGCGGGATCATGGACCAGATGGCCGCCGCCTGCTGCACCGAGGGCCATGTCCTGCACCTGGACACCCGGGACCTGACGCAGCGCCAGGTCCCGTTCGACCTCGCGGCCGAGGGGCTGCGGATGCTCGTCGTGGACACCCGCGTCAAGCACACCCTGGCCGACGGCGCCTACGCGGGACGCCGCCGGGCGTGCGAGGCCGGCGCGGCGGCGCTCGGGGTGCCGGCCCTGCGCGATGTGGCGTACGAGGAGCTCGACGCGTCCCTCGCACGCCTGGACGCCCGGCTGGACGACCCCGAAGTACGCGGCTGTGTACGGCACATCGTCACGGAGAACCGGCGCGTCGAGGAGACGATCGCGCTGCTGGACGCCGGTGACCCGCGCGCGGTGGGCGCGGTACTGACCGCCGGGCACGCCTCGCTGCGGGACGACTTCCGCGTCTCCTGCGCGGAGTTGGACCTGGTGGTCGAGGAGGCGCTGGCAGCGGGCGCGCTCGGCGCCCGGATGACCGGCGGCGGCTTCGGCGGCTCGGCGGTGGTGCTGGCCGAGGAGAGCCGGACGGAGAAGATCGGCGCGGCGGTGACCTCGGCCTTCGAGGCCGCGGGCCACCTGGTGCCGCAGGTGTTCGAGGCGGTGCCGAGCGCGGGCGCGCGGCGCTTGTGAGGCGCGCGTGTTCCCGGCCGCCGATGTGCGCTCCCGACGCGCCCTGGCGCACCCCCGTGGGGTCACGGGTAGAACGAGTTTTGTGAATTGCCTTCCGTTGTCACAGCTCGGCCGTACTCTGAACGTTGTGCACAGCACCGGTGGGGGCCGGTGCTGATCAGGGGGCGAGACAGCCGGGTACGACGCTCAGGGGCGGGGTAGACAGCGAACACGGCGGCGGCCGTGTCGATGGCGCGCTTTCCCGCGCATGGGCGCCGTGCCCGCACTGCCAGGGGGTGCCATGCAACGTATTCGTGTGCTGGTGGTCGACGACCATCGCATTTTCGCCGAGTCCTTGGCCGCCGCGCTCGCGGCCGAGCAGGATGTCGAAGTGGGCGCGGCGGGCAGCGGTGCGGCGGCGCTGCGTCATCTGGAACGCGGCGCGGCCGAAGGCCGCCGGTTCGATGTCCTGCTCGTGGACGCCGACCTCGGCGCACCGCTGAACGGAGCAGCGCAGACACCGCACCACCCGGCCACGCTGCCCGGCCCCGGCCCGGTGCCGGGCCAGGGCGCGCCGCCCCACCCGGGGACGGCACGGGCGAACGGCGAGAAGCCCGCCCACGCTCCCGTCCCCGCACCGGCTCCGGGCAAGCTGCCCGGCGCGCTGGACGACCCCGCGCAGGGCAAGGGCACCCCCGGTCAGGGCGGCGCCGCGGTGCCGGCGGCCGAATCCCCGCCCGCCATGGCCGCCTCCGGTGGGTTACCGCTGGTGGCGCGGGTCCGCGCCGACTATCCGACGGTGCGCACCGTCGTCCTCGCCGAGCGCGACGATCCCCGGCACGCCGCCGCCGCGCTCCAGGCGGGCGCGGGCGGCTGGGTCGCCAAGGACTGTTCACTCTCCCGGCTCCTCCAGGTGATCCGCGGCGTCCTCAAGGACGAGACGCATCTGCCGCCGGCGCTGCTGACCGGCGTCCTCAAGGAGCTGACGGCCAGCCGCAAACACCGCACCGAGAGCGAACGCCTCGTGGAGTCACTGACCCCGCGCGAGCGGGAGGTGCTGCGGTGCATGGTGGCGGGGCTTGGCCGCAAGGCCGTCGCGGAGCGGCTGTATCTCTCGCCGCACACGGTGCGGACCCATATGCAGAACGTGCTGGGGAAGCTGGGCGTCCACTCCACGCTGCAAGCCGTCGCCCTGGCCCGGCGCGCGGGGGTGGGCCCGGCCGAGCTGGAGCCGGCCGGAGCACGCTGACGCGCTTGCCCCGTGGTGTCGGCCCAGGCCGTCCGCCTCTCGCCCTAGGCTCTGCGGTCCGATCACTTCCGATCGCATCGGAAGCCCGACGACCGTGGAGACGTGGCGATGCAGCAGATGTCCGAAGCCCAGTGGCGCGACTTCGTCCTGACGGGCACCCGCACCGGCAAGCTGGCGACCACCCGCAAGGACGGCCGCCCCCATGTCACCCCGGTGTGGTTCGTGCTGGACGAGGAGGGCCGGCTGCTCTTCAACACGGGCAGCCACTCGGTGAAGTACCACGCCCTGCGCCGGGATCCGCGCTTCGCGCTGTGCGTGGACGACCAGGAGCCGCCCTTCAGCTTTGTGATGCTGGAGTGCGTCGCGGCGGAGTTCGTGGACGACGTGGAGCTGATGCGCGAGTGGGCCACCCGCATCGGCGGCCGCTACATGGGCGCGGACCGCGCGGACGAGTACGGCGCGCGCAACGCCGTCCCGGGCGAGTATCTGGTGCGGGCCCGTATCGAACGGGCCGTCGCCTACGCGGACATCGCCGACTGAGCAGCGCGGGGCGGGCCGCTCAGACCGAGTTCTTGAAGACGCTCCAGCCCCCGTCCACCACCAGCCCGGCACCCGTCACGAACGAGGCGTCGTCCGAGAGCAGGAAGGCGATGGCGGCGGCGACCTCGTCGGGGCGCCCATGACGGCCCATCACCGTCTCCGCCGCGGCCTGCCGCCGGTCGTCCTCCCCGACCCCGTCCCAGGCGGGCGTCATGACCGGGCCCGGCAGTACGGAGTTGACCCGCACCCGCGGGCCGAAGTCCGCGGCGAGCTGGCGCCCGAGTCCGGTCAGCCCCGCCTTGCTGGCGGCGTACGCGGGCCGCCCGTGCAGTCCGACCAGGGCGTGTACGGAGGAGGTCAGTACCACGGCGCCGCCCCGCTCGCGCAGATCAGGCACGCAGGCCCGTACGCCCAGGAAGGCGCCGGTCAGATTGACCCCGAGCTGGGCCTCCCAGTCGGAGAGGGAGATCTCGTCGGCGGCGCCGTCGCGCACCAGTGCCGCGTTGCAGACCAGCCCGTCCACGGGACCGAACCCCTGACGTGCGGTCTGCACCGCGCGTGCCCAGGCCGGTTCGTCCGTGACGTCGCCGAGGACGAACGCCGCCCGGCCGCCCGAGGCCGTGATCTCCCGCGCGGTGCGGTGCGCCCCGGCCTCCTCCTTGTCGAGGATGACGACGGCCGCCCCCTCGTCGGCCAGCCGGTGCGCTGTCGCCGCACCGATGCCGGAGCCGCCCCCGGTGATGACGACCGTACGTGACTCGAAGCGCGCGCCCATGGCCATGCGCGTGATCTGTCTCT
>NZ_JADKMA010000094.1 GCF_017676365.1 Streptomyces oryzae | reverse complement strand
GGGCTACTGCCCGTCCGCTCCCTGCTTCCTGTCCACGTATTCGAAGACGCTGCCGTCCGGATGGCGGGCGACGAGATTGCGGCCGATCGGGGTGGGCTTGGGACCCGCGATGATCTGCGCCCCCACGGTGTGCAGATCGGCCAGCGCGTCGTCCACGTCCTTCACCGCGAGGGTCGCCTTGATCTTGGCGAGTACGTTCAGATGCTCCTCGGGGCCGCTCATCAGGAAGAAGGGGCCCACGGCCGCCACCTCCACCGGGCCGTTCTGGAAGCGCATCGCCTCCGCGCTTGCCAGTCGTTCGTACACCGGAACAGCGGCGTCCAGATCGTCGACGCAGATACGCAGCGAGGTCCCCAGAATATCCATGGCCCCACCCTAGAGCGGGGCCACCTGCTGTGCCGAACCGGCGTTGCCACCTGTGGAGTTGTGCGGATCAGGCGCGGCAGAGGATCTCGCCGTGCACGACCGTGAACCAGCCGTCCTCCTCCTGGCCCCATGCCCGCCATGCGTCGGCGATGCGGCGCAGTTCCTCGGTGGTGGCGATACCGCCGTCCACGGCGACCGAGGCGTAGCTGGAGGCCACCGTGCGGTCCGCCCACAGCCCGCTCCACCAGGCGCGCTCCTCCGGCGTGCTGAAGCACCAGGTGCTCGTGGAGACCGTGACATCGGTGAAGCCCGCCTCGCGTGCCCAGGCGTGCAGCCGGCGTCCGGCGTCCGGAACGCCCCCGTTGGCCTGCGCGACCCGGCGGTAGAGGTCCAGCCATTCAGCCATGCCGGGCACCTCCGGGTACCAGAACATGCCGCCGTAGTCCGCATCCCGGACGGCCACGACTCCGCCGGGGGCGCACACCCGCCGCATTTCGCGCAGCGCGTCCACCGGGCTGCCCACATGCTGGAGGGTCTGGTGGGCGTGTACGACATCGAAGGAGCCGTCGGCGAAGTCGAGGGCGTGCACGTCGCCGGTGGTGAACGCGACGTTGGTCACCCCGCGTTCCCGCGCGGTCGCGCGGGCCTGTTCCAGTACGCCCGCCGCCGCGTCCAGCCCGGTGACCGAGCCCTGCGGGACCAGCGCCGCGAGGTCGGCGGTGATGGTGCCGGGGCCGCAGCCGATGTCCAGGACGCGGTGGTCAGCGCGCAGCTGGTCGAGCAGATAGCCGGCGGAGTTGGCGGCGGTGCGCCATCGGTGCGAGCGCAGGACGGATTCGTGGTGGCCGTGGGTGTACACGGCAGTCTCGTGGGCCATGCGGGCACTTTAGCCCGGCGTCTTGCTATGTGAGCAATGTTGTTTCGGGATGTGGACCACGCCGCCGGGTCGGGGCCGCGCAGTGCGCGCAATCGGGTCGGCCGATGCCGGGCCTACTCCCTTGCGGGCGGCGGGAGTTGGGGCGTGCGGCGATGCGGTCGGCCGCCGTTCGGGTGTTTGCCGTCCGGGATGCCGGGCACCCGCACTCCAGTGCTTCGGAAAGAAGGCACGTCCGCGGGAGCGACCTGTGCGCTTCGGGCCCGCGCACCTGCCTTCGTTGCCGCGGTGACCGTCAGACGACGCGACCGTTACGGGAGCACAAGCTGATGACCGTCCGTACGACACGCTCCAGGCACCCCCACGACGACGCCCCCGACACCACCGCCGAGTTCCGGCGCATCGCCGAACTGCCCGAAGGCCCCGAGAAGGAAGAGCTCCGCCAGCGCGTGGTGCGGGCCTGGATGCCGATGGCCGGGCGGCTGGCCAGGCACTTCCGCAACCGCGGCGAGGCACTGGAAGACCTAGAACAGGTGGCCGCGCTGGGCCTGGTGAAGGCTGTCGCACGCTACGACATCTCCCGCGGCTGCGCCTTCGAGAGCTTCGCGGTGCCGACCATCGTCGGCGAGGTCAAGCGGCACTTCCGCGATCACATGTGGGGGCTGCACGTCCCCCGGCGCGTACAGGAGCTCCGTAACCGGGTGCGCAACAGCCAGCGCGAGCTCAGCCACACCCTCGACGGGCGCAGCCCCTCCGTGCGGCGGATCGCCGAACACTGCGGTCTCAGCGAGGAGGACGTCCTGCTGGGCATGGAGGCGCTGGAGAGCTACAGCACGCTGTCCCTGGACGCGGAACTCCCCGGTGCCGACGACGGCTACTCACTCGCCGACACCATCGGTGCCCCCGAACCCGGTTTCGACCAGGTCGTCTACCGGGAGGCGGTCAAGCCGCGGCTCGCGCGGCTGCCGGAGCGTGAGCGGCGCATTCTCTACATGCGGTTCTTCTGCGACATGACCCAGAGCCATATCGCCGAACAGCTCGGCATCTCGCAGATGCATGTTTCTCGTCTCATCAGCCGGACGTGCCGTCGTATTCACCACGAGGTCGAGACGGATCGGCGGGATGCCTGCCGGCAGCGGGCTCGGCACGGTGTTCGCCGCCGTCCCCGGCCGGCTTCGCGGGTCTCCTTCCGGTGAGGCGCTGCCCCTTGCTGTGCATTGCGGGCTGCGGGTGCGTGGTGGTTGCTCGCGCAGTTCCCCGCGCCCCTGACGGGCGCGTCGGCTGACGGGGCGCGTCGACGGTGCCTGGGGTAGCCGTCTCTGCCAAGGTGTACGCAAGAAAGGTTGTCCGATAAGCGGCGGAGGCGTACAGGGATGCGGCGCACGGGCCAGGGTGTACGGGAGGCCGCCGGGGGCTACTGGGCCCGGCGGGGCCTGCCCACCGGGCCCGCACAGGTCGCCGTCGCACCCGGCGCCCCCGTACTGCTGCTCGCGGTGCTGGCCGCTGCGGGCACCGGGACCGCGGCGGGCACAGGGACCCCAGCGGGCACCGGGGCCGCGCTCGGCAGCGTGCTGCTGCCGCACCCGTGCGTGCCCTGGTGCGCGGAGCAGGCACGGCTGCTCGGCCGCGCGGTGCACACGGTGCCGGTTCCCGCGGAGAGCGGCGGGACCCCGGATCCGTTCGCGCTGCTGGAGGCGGTGCGCCGGAGCCGCGGCGCGGGCGAGACCCCACAGGTGCTGGTGCTCTCCGTGGCCGACGAGGTCACCGGGACGGCCCCGCCGCCCGAGCTGCTGCACGAGGTGTGCGAGGCCGCCGTCGCCGAGGGACTGCTCGTGGTCAGCGACGAGACGTGGCGCGACATCTCGTACGACCCGCACGACACCGTGATCGTCAGCCCGGCCGAGATGCTCACCGAAGCGGGCCGGGCCGACCATGTGGTGGTGCTCGCCGGCCTCGACGCGGCGTTCGATGCGATGTTCGAGGCGCCGTTCGAGGAGCGGCGAGGGGCGGGCCGGTCCGTGCCCCGCCGCCCCGGCCCGCCGCCCGGCATCGCCCGGTTCCCGGATACGGGCCGCGGCAAGCTCCTCGGTGAGCGGGTGCGCGAGATGCTGGCCGCGCTCCGGGCCGAGCTTCCTGGCCCGGTCGCGGCGGCTGCCGCCGAGGCGCTCGGCGAGCCCGCTGAGCTGCGTGCCCGCCGGTCGGCCACAGCGCGGCTGCACGGCGGGCTGGCCCGTGCGCTGCATCGTTCGGTCACCGGCGCTGGCGCCCTGTGCCGGCCCCCGCACCTGGGACGCCATCTGTACGCCGACCTCGACCCCTTCCGGCCGCGGCTCGCCGCACGCGGCATCACCGACGCCGCCGGGCTGGAGGCCGAACTGGTGCGGCGGCTGGGTCCGTACGCGGTGGGCGGACACCGCTTCGGCGACGATCCGAAGGAGCTGCGGGTGCGGCTGACCACGGAACTGCTGACCGCCGCCGTGCCCGCCACAGCCGTGCCCGCCGCAGCGCGGGGTGCCGCCGAGCCGGATGCCGCAGGTCACCCTGTGGATACGGAACGGCATCAGCAGGCTGTCGAACCGGACCCCGGGGAATTGCCCGGCGTGCCCGAGGCGTTGTCACGGGTGCAGTCGGTGCTGGTCGACCTCACGGATGGGAGTCCTCAGTAGATGACCGAACGGACCGGACAGCCTTCCGAGCGCTCACCCCTGTCCGAGGGTGCCGCCTCGGAAACCGCCGAGACGGCCGGGACTCCCGCCGGCAAGGCCGGAACCCCCGCGTCCGGCGCCCTCCCGGCCGGGCCCGCTCCCGCCCCGGGCGCCTCCCTCGAGGGGGCCGCGTCCTCCGCGCCCGGCGGCCAGGACGTGGCAGCGGGAGTGCCCTCCGGCGGTGAGCCGGCGGCGGCGCGGGCCGGCGGGGGCCGTACCGGTCCAACCGATGTGCTCCTCCAGCCGCCGCCCCCGGCTCTCTCCCCGCCGCGTCCCGTCGGCGCCCGCCGGATCTGGCCCCGCTCGTTCACCGACCGGCTCACCTCGCCGCTGCCCGGGGTACGTGCGATGGCCCGGCTCGCCCGGGAGGGCGCCATGCGGCCGATCGGCGCGGCGCTGGCCGAGGAGATTCCCAAGCTCCCCTTCGAGCCGGGACCGATCCCCGACCCTGGCACCGACACCATCTCCGTCACCTGGGCGGGACACGCCAGCTGGGTGGTGCGGATCGGCGGTCTGACGGTGCTGACCGACCCCGTCTGGTCCCGCAAGATCCTCGGCACGCCCGCGCGCGTCACCCCGGTCGGTGTGGCCTGGCAGGCGCTGCCGAAGGTGGACGCCGTCGTCATCTCGCACAACCACTACGACCACCTCGACGCGCCGACCCTGCGCAGACTTCCGCGCTCGACCCCGCTGTTCGTCCCTGCGGGGCTCGGCGCCTGGTGCCGCAAGCGCGGTTTCACCACCGTCACGGAGCTGGACTGGTGGGAGGGGGCCGAGCTACCCGCGCCTGGGGGTGCCTCCCGGCCGGAGGCTGGGGGAGGGACGCGGGTGCGGTTCGACTTCGTACCGGCGCACCACTGGTCCAAGCGCACCCTCACCGACACCTGCCGCTCGCTGTGGGGCGGCTGGGTGCTGACCGACCGGCACGGGCAGCGGGTGTACTTCGCGGGGGACACCGGTTATGGGCACTGGTTCAGCGAGATCGGCCGGCGCTATCCCGGTATCGACCTGGCGCTGATGCCCATCGGGGCGTACGACCCGCGCTGGATGCTGCGGCCCGTGCACACCGATCCTGAGGAGGCCGTCCTTGCCACTCAGGACGTGGGGGCCCGGCGGATGGCGCCCATGCACTGGTCGACTTTTCTGTTGTCGGGGGAGCCGCCGTTGGAGCCGCTGACCCGGGTGCGGGCTGCTTGGCGCAAGGCGGAGCGGGACCGGGAGGACCTGTGGGACCTCCCGGTGGGTGCCTCCAGGGTGCTGGAGCGGGGCTAGTCCGCGTACGGCATCGGGGCTACGCGGCTGCTCCGTCACCTTCGTACTCGGCGCCAAAGCGACGGCGCTGCGCTCACGAGCAGGGTCAGGGCTACCGCGGCGGCGATGCCCTCCCAGGGGCGGGGGAAGAGGGAGCCGCCTGCGACGCCGAGGAGTTGGTAGACGGCGGCCCAGGCCAGGCAGGCGAGCACGTCGCCGCGGGCGAACTCGCGCATCCGCATCCGGGACAGCAGACAGGCCAGCATCACGGGGATGCGCCCGGCGGGGATCAGCCGCGAGACGACCAGCACCGCGACCCCGTGCTCACGCAGCCGTGCGTCGGCCTGGGCGAGCCGTTCGGGCGCCGCCCGCTCCCGCAGCGCCGACAGCCAGCGCGAGCCGTTCTTGGAACCGACCCCGCGCCTGCCCAGCCAGTACAGGCCGATGTCGCCGAGGAAGGCGGCCAGCGAGGCGATGCCGAAGACGGACAGCAGCGCGAACACCGGCAGGCTCTGGTGCAGTGCGACCACGGCGGCGCCGCTGACCAGTGCACCGGTCGGCACCACGGGCACCAGCGAGCCCAGCACTACCAGCAGGAACAGTGAGGGGTAGCCCAGCGCCTGCTGGGTGGACTCGGGCGGGGGTACCACCGCCTCGGAGACGGTGTGGGCGACCGCGCTCAGCCCGTCCGAGAGCGCACCGCTCACCGGTTCGCCTCCAGCCGCACGCTCTCCCCGTGCTCCAGCAGATGCACCGTGACCTCAGGCGCCGGCCGCGCCGCCAGCCGCTTGAACTCGGCGCCCGGGGAGTGGAACTCGTGCGGCCTCACCGCGTCCATACCGACCGGCCAGTATGTACCGAAGTGCACCGGCACCGCACTGCGCAGCCGCAGCCGCGTCAGCACCTCGGCGGCCCGGCGCGCGTCCAGATGTCCCTCGCCGAGGAAGGGCCCCCAGCCGCCGACCGGGAGCAGCGCCGTGTCCACCTCGCCGACCGCCTCGGCCATCCCGTCGAACAGCCCGGTGTCACCGGCGAAGTAGGTCCGCTCCTCGCCCGCTACGACGAACCCGAGCGCGGGCGAGAGATGGCGCCCCACCGGCAGCCGCCGCCCGTCGTGCGCTGCGGGCACGGCGCGTACGGTCACCTCGCCCGCCGTGACCTCGTCGCCCGGGACCACCTCGGTCAGCCGCAGCCGCCGGGCCAGCCGCCGCAGCCCGGGCACCGCCCGCACCGCACCACGCGGCAGGACGACCCGCGTACCCGGCGCCAGCATGGCCAGCGACCCGAGGTGCAGATGGTCGGCGTGCAGATGGGAGACGAGGACGAGATCGGCCCGAACCGCCCGCGGCGGCGGCAGCGCCCCACGCCGGCGCCGCAGATGCGCCAGCCGACGCACCAGCAACGGATCCGTCAACACCGTGACCCCCGAGTCCCGCACGGTAGCCGTGGCATGCCCCCACCACGTGACCTCAACCGACACCCGCGTCCCTCCCTCCTTACAACACCCTCGAGCCTAAGCGCCCCGTCAGTCCCAGCCCCTGAGGCCAGAAGAGACTGTGCAAAAGTGGAGGATGTCCCAATTGGCGAGAGGGAGGTGACCTGACCGACGTGCACATAACCCGCATACCGTGGCGCCGCCTGGGCGCAACCTCTCTCCGCGTCGGCGCCGTCTGGCTCGTCAGCACCCTCACCATGCTCGTGCTCGCCGGCGTGCTGCCGGACTTCCGGCTCCAGTCCGCCGGCGGCGACAGCGCCACCGTCATCGGCATCACCGCAGCGGCGGGCGCCGGCGCCTTCGGCCTGCTGAGCGCCCTGGTGTGGCCGCTGCTGGTACGCGCCTTCCTACTGGTGCCCGCACTGGTACTCGGGCTGCTCGTCTTCTTCCTCAACGGCTCCCTGCTGTGGCTCGCCCTGTCGCTGATCCCGTACGGCAGGGGCAGCGCCGATCCGTCGATGGCGGTCGTGGTGGCCGCCGTGATGTCGGCGGCGTCCTCGGCGACCAACGCGTTCCTGGCGGTACGGGACGACCGCGTCTACCGCCACCGGCTCGCCCGGATCGCGGGCCGCCGCCGGCGCCGGGAGGGCCGCGGCACACTGCCCGGCACACCCGGAACACCCGGCACGGTCTTCCTCCAGCTCGACGGGCTCGGATACGCGGTGCTCAAGGAGGCGCTGGAGGCACCCGAGGGTGGTGAGCCGCTGATGCCCGCGCTCGCGGCGCTCTACGGGTCCAGCCACCGGCTCACCCGCTGGCGCACCGACTGGTCCAGCCAGACCGGCGCCAGCCAGCTCGGCATTCTGCACGGCAGCAACGAGGACGTGCCCGCCTTCCGCTGGTACGAGAAGGAGACCGGCGAGACCGTCGTCAGCAACCGGCCCACCAGCGCCGCCGAGCTGCAGCGCCGCGCCGGGCGGACGGCCAGCGGCTCGGAGGCCCGGATGGCTGCGCGTGCCGCGCTGCGCAGGCCCGAGGAGTCCGGCCAGGAGGCCCCGCGCAAGCCACGGCGCGACACCGGGCCGGTCGTGCTGGCCTCCGGCAATCTGGCGCTGATCTCGTTCCCGGACCACCCTGGGCGGCTGACCAGGGAGCACATCGACGAGCTGCGCCCCGCGCTGCTGCCCACGCTCGCCGAGCACCCGGGCATCGGCTTCGTGCTGGTGCACAGCGCCGAGCACGGGCCTGTCGTGCTGGGCGCCGGCGGGTGCGAGCGCCGGCTGGAGACCGGCGAGGTGGTGGGCGCCCGCGATCCGCTGGCCCCGTTCGGCCCCGGCGCGGCGGAGGCTGTGCTGCGTACGGCGCGGTTCCCGCACGCGGCGGACATCATGGTCAACTCCGCCCTCGATCCGGAGACGGGCACCGTGCACGCCTTCGAGGAACAGATCGGCTCGCACGGAGGGCTGGGTGGCGAACAGAGCGAAGCCTTCCTGCTGTCTCCGCTGGAGCTGTCGCCGCCGGTGGGGCCCGGCGAGGAGCTGGTCGGCGCCGAGGCCGTGCACCGGGTGCTCCGCCGCTGGCTCGCCGAATCCGCTGAGCCCCACATCCTGGGCGGGGCCGACCACTTGGCCGCGCCCGTGCCCGTGCCCGCGCCCGCCGATCAGCCGTTGGTCCCCCGCGTGTGAGGATCCTCGCGGAGCGGGGCGCCCACGTCGCGGAGGTGGGTCAGCGCTTCGCGCCAGGACTGGACGAGCCCCGTCTCGTGGTACGGCACCCCGATCTCCGCGCAGTACTCCCGCACCAGCGGCCTGGCCTTGCGCAGATGGGGGGTCGGCATGCTGGGGAAGAGGTGGTGCTCGATCTGGTAGTTGAGCCCGCCGAGCGCCAGGTCGGTGAGGAGTCCGCCGCGTACGTTGCGCGAGGTGAGCACCTGTCGGCGCAGGAAGTCGGGCCGCTCGTCGCCCTTGAGGGTGGGCATGCCCTTGTGGTTGGGCGCGAAGATGCTGCCCAGGTAGACGCCGAAGACCGAGTGGTGCACGAAGAGCACCGCGAGGGCCATACCGGCAGGCAGCGCCCAGAACAGCGCCCCCAGATACGCGGCGGTGTGCACCAGCAGCAGCCCGGCCTCCAGCCACCTGCGCTTCATGTGCGGCCGGCGCAGCGCGCGGAAGCTGGAGACGTGCAGGTTGAACCCTTCCAGCGTCAGCAGCGGGAAGAACAGCGCCGCCTGGTGCCGTCCGATGAACCGGGGCAGCCCGCGTGCCTCGACCGCCTGCTCCCGGGACCAGACGAGGATGTCGGGCGCGACATCCGGGTCGAGGTCCTCGTGGTTGGGGTTGGCGTGGTGCCGGGTGTGCTTGTTCATCCACCAGCCGTAGGACATCCCTATGCACAGATTGCCGACGGCGCGGCCGAACAGCTCGCCGGCCCGGCGGCCCCGGAAGACCTGGCGGTGCGCCAGATCGTGGGCGACCAGCGCCAACTGCCCGTAGACCAGGCCCAGATACGCGGCGACGGCGAGCTGCCACCAGGAGGCGCCCACGGTGAACAGGGCCACCCAGCCGGCGGCGAAGGCCAGCCCGACGAGGGTGAGGCGTACGGCGTAGTAGAGCGGCCTGCGGGCCATCAGTCCGGCCGCCGAGATCCGGGCGGAGAGCCGGGAGAAGTCGCTGCCCGGCCGCCCGGAGCCCGCGCCGTCGGAACCGGGCCCTGAGCTGTCGGAGCCGGGTGCTGAGCTGTCAGAAGTGGTCGGCGGCTGCGCTGCGTCGATCGCTGTCGTCATACCTGCGAGCCTTCCGGCCACGGGCGGCCGCCGACAGCCGCGCAGCACGCCTCTCGGGGCGGGGGCCTGGCCTCCTGGCGGGGGTGTAACCAGCTACACCCCGCATCCGGGATATCCCGGAGTGCGGTCTGGGGGAACGGCCCGTAGGGGACGGTCAGTAGTCCTGGTCGGAGGCCCCGGCGCCGAACGAGGTCCGGTGCACCCGCTGCAGGTGTACCTGCCGGCTGAGCCGGAGGACCGGACGGATCATCAGCTCCACGCTGCCGAAGACGAAGCACCAGGTTCCGGTGCGGGTCCACTCCGGTGAGAAGAACATGATGCTGCCGATCAGGAACCAGACGGCGATCAGGGCGTCGTTGGCGATGCTGACGGCCTCATAGCGCTGCCGGACGACCAGCTCCTCCTTGCCGATGTGCAGGGTGAAGCTGCCGCTCTTGTCAGGATGTGGGGCGTTTTGGGGCACGGTGCAGGACGGTAGCCGATCAAGTGCCGCGGTGCAGGGCCTTGGCGGTCGCCGGGTCGGCCGGGAGGAAGGTCTCCACCGCAAGCTCGGAGACGGTCACATCCAGCGGCGTGTTGAAGGTCGCGATGGTGGACAGGAACGAGAGGGTCTGTCCGCCCTGCTCGATGACCAGCGGGAGCGCGAAGCACTGTCCGCCGGTGGTGAGCTGCGCCTGGGCTGCGCCGCCGGGCGCCGGATATGCGGCGACCTCGTCGTGCAGCGCGCGCAGCGCGGGGGAGCGGTGCAGGGCCAGCTGCCGGCTCATCTGGTCCAGCAGATGGCCCCGCCATTCGGCGAGGTTGCGGATGCGGGGCGCCAGGCCCTCTGGGTGGAGAGTGATCCGCATGGCGTTGAGCGGCGGCTCCAGCAGCTGCGGCGCCACCCCGTCCAGCAGCGCCGCGATGCCCTGGTTGGCGGCCACCACCGTGTAGCAGCCGTCGAGCACCAGTGCGGGATACGGCTCGTAGGCGGCGACCATCCGCTCCAGCGCGTCGCGCACCTGGCCGAGGGCCGGATCGTCCAGCGGGGTGGCGGCGAAGGCGGGCGCGAACCCCGCGGCCAGCAGCAGCGTGTTGCGCTCCGGTACCGGAACGTCCAGCGTGGCGGCCAGCTTGAGCACCATCTCGCGGCTGGGCGCGGTGCGTCCGGTCTCGATGAAGCTGATGTGCCGCGCTGAGGAGTCGGCCCGCAGCGCCAGTTCGAGCTGGCTGAGCCCCGCGCGCAGGCGCCACTGACGCAGCAGCGGCCCTACGGTGGGCGTGTCGGCGGGCTCTTCGGTCACAGCGGTCATGGACCAGACGGTAACCGAACCCGCGTGGCACGCTGGGGCCCAGGATCAGCATCCGAGGAAGGGAATCCCATGGCGCCCCAGCCGCTGAGCCCCGAGGAGACCGAGCAGGCGCTGGCCGGTCTTCCGCACTGGAAGACCGACGGCAACAGCGTCTTCCGCACCTACTCGCTCACCGGCCACCTCCCGGCCGCGGCGATGGCCATGCACATCGCGGCGATCCAGGAGGAGCTCAACCACCACTCCGAGCTGACGCTGGGCTACAACTCGCTCGCGGTCTCGGTCAACACCCACAGCGTCGGCGGCCGGATCACCGAGCTGGACATCGCCCTGGCCCGCCGAATCGAGGAAATCGCCCCCAACCACGGGGCGAGCTAGCGGCGCCCCGAAGGGCCGCGCCCCAAAGGGGCGCGGGGAACTGCGCGAGCAACCCCCACATACCCGCAGTCCGCAACGGACAGCCAGGGGCACCCCCCTCCCCGGGAAAAGAACTCAGTCACCCAGCCAATTCATCGTGTCCGGATCGGGCCCGATCCGGACATCGGCGTTGAGCTCCGCGATCCTGGCCATGTCCTCACCGCTCAACTCGAAGTCGAAGACATCGATGTTCTCCCGCACCCGGGACGGGGTGACCGACTTGGGGATCACCACATTGCCCAGCTGAAGATGCCACCGCAGCACCACCTGGGCGACGGTCTTGCCATGGCTCCCGGCAATCTCGCCCAGCGTGGGATCGCTGAGCAGATCGCCGCCCTGGCCGAGCGGCGACCACGCCTCCGTGGCGATGCCGTGGTCGGCGTGGAAGGCCCGCGGCACGGACTGCTGGAGCCGGGGGTGCAGCTCGATCTGGTTGACGGCCGGCACGGTGCCGCCCAGCTGGATGAGGCGGTTGAGGTGCGTCGGCTGGAAGTTGGAGACACCGATGGCGCGGGCCCGCCCGTCGGCGTAGATCTTCTCGAAGGCGCGCCAGCTGTCCTCGTACTTGTCGATGTCCGGCATCGGCCAGTGGATCAGATACAGATCCACGAAGTCGAGGCCGAGCTTGGCGAGGGAGGCGTCGAAGGCGCGCAGCGCGGTGTCGTACCCCTGGTCGGAGTTCCACAGCTTGGTGGTGATGAACAGCTCGTCGCGGGGCAGGCCGGACTGAGCGATGGCGCGGCCCACGCCCTCCTCGTTCGCGTACGCCGCCGCCGTGTCGATGCTGCGGTAGCCGGACTCCAGCGCCGTGGTCACCGCCGTCGCCGCCTCGTCGGCCGGCACCTGCCAGACGCCGAAGCCGAGCTGCGGCATCGTGACACCGTTGTTGAGCGTGGTGGTGGGAACGTTGCTCACGCGATGGGTCCTTACTTCGTCGTTCTGCGTTCTCGGCGCTTCTTCCTCGGCGTTTGTGCGCCCCTGGGCACAACGATCGGGGCCGGACATCTGTTCCGCGTCGAACGCGGGTTTGTTCAGTTCCGGTACAGAGCGTCGATCTCGGTCGCGTACGCGGCCTCGATCGCTCCCCGGCGCAGCTTCAGCGACGGTGTCAGCAGCCCGTCCTCCTCGCTGAAGGGCGCCGCGAGGATACGGAACGTACGGATCGACTCCGCCTGGGAGACCTGGGTGTTCGCCGCGACGACCGCCCTGCGCATCTCGGTCTCCAGATCCTCGTCCCGCAGCAGCTCCGCCGGATCGAGCTCCGGCTTGCCGCGCATGGCGAGCCAGTGCTGCACCGCCTCCTGGTCGAGCGTGAGCAGCGCGGAGACGTAGGGCCGGTCATTGCCCAGCACGATGCACTGGCCGACCAGCGGATGCTCGCGGACGCGCTCTTCCAGCGGGCCCGGGGAGACGCTCTTGCCGCTGGAGGTGACCAGGATCTCCTTCTTGCGGCCGGTGATCGTCAGATAGCCGTCGTCGTCCAGTGCGCCCAGATCGCCGGTGGCGAACCAGCCGTCGTGCAGGGCGTTCCCCGTGGCGCGTGCGTTGTTCAGATAGCCCGTGAAGACCTGTCCGCCGTGCAGCAGGATCTCGCCGTCCTCGGCGATCCGCACGGTGGTGCCGGGGATGGGCTGACCGACGGTGCCGAAGCGGGGCCGCTCGGGCGGATTGGCCACGGCGGCGGCCGTCGTCTCCGTCAGCCCGTACCCCTCGAAGATCCGCATCCCGGCGCCGTCGAAGAACAGCCCCAGCCGGCGCTCCATCGCCGAGCCGCCCGACATGGCGTATCTGCACCGGCCGCCCATGGCGTCGCGCAGCTTGGCGTAGACGAGCTTGTCGTAGAGCTGGTGCTGCACCCGCAGCGAGGGGCCGGGGCCGGGCCCGGTGCCGAACGCCTTGTGCTCCACCGCCTCCGCATACCGGACCGCGACGTCGACGGCCTTTTCGAACGGGCCGAGCCTGCCCTCGGACTCGGCCTTGCGGCGCGCGCTCTGGAATATCTTCTCGAACAGATGCGGCACCGCCTGGACGAAGGTGGGCCGGAACGCCGCCAGATCCGGCAGCAGCGCCCGCGCCGTCATCTGCGGCTGATGTCCCAGCTTGAGCCCGGCCCGCAACGCCGCGACCTCCACCATGCGGCCGAAGACATGGGCCAGCGGCAGGAACAGCAGCAGCGAGCCCTGTTCGCCCTGCTTGGCGGCGAAGACCCGGTCGTAGCGGGCGATGATGTTGTCCGTCTCGGCCAGCAAGTTGGCGTGCGTGATCACACACCCTTTGGGACGGCCTGTGGTGCCGGAGGTGTAGATGACGGTGGCGACCGTGTCCGGGGTGAGCGCGAGGCGGTGCCGGTGGACGACCTCGTCCTCCAGGTGCGCGCCCGCGGCCATCAGCTCCTGTACGGCCCCCGCGTCGAGCTGCCACAGCTTCTTCAGCCGCGGCAGCTGGCCGACGACCGAGCCGACGGTCATCGCGTGGTCCTCGTGTTCGACCACGGCGGCCGAGACCTCGGCGTCGTGCAGCATCCAGGCCACCTGCTCGGCCGAGGAGGTCGGATAGACGGGTACGGACTGGGCGCCGACCGCCCACAGTGCGAAGTCGAACAGCGTCCACTCGTAGCGGGTACGGGACATCAGCGCCACGCGGTCACCGAACCGGACACCCTGGGCCAGCAGTCCCTTCGCGACCGCTACGACCTCGTCCCGGAAGCGCGCTGCCGACACGTCCTGCCAGGTGCCCTCCGCGTCCTTACGGGCCAGCAGCGGCAGCTGTGGGGTCCGGTCGGCGTGTCCGAAGACGGCATCGGCCACCCCGCCAACCTGGGGCGCCGTGGCCAGGGCCGGAACGGTGAACTCGCGCAAAGACTCTGCTCCTCGACTGCACAGTGACATGTGCCACTGCGCGAGTGACCGTATCCGATCGGGCAGGTTGATCGGGAGGGGTGTCGGCGCTGGTCAGTCGGTCAATTGGGACAGTTCGCCGCCGCACTCACAGATGACCGCGAGGTCGTTTCCCGACCCGTCGCGTTTCTGCACCGAACCTTCGCGAGCCGAAGCGGACTGTTCGCCGGACACGATGGTTACCGGGCGTACCTGCGACAGAAGGGGTGCACCGGGCGGCCGGCGCAGCCCTTCCCGGTGATCCCCGGCACTCTCTACAACGCCGGGAGGCCCTCCTGCGGAGTCGGGTCGTACGTGCAGGGGGAGTACGTACGGCCTTCCAGCGGCCCGGCCCCGGGATCGGTCGCTGTCCAGGTCAGGTCCACCTCGTCGCCGTTCCGCTCCGCGTTCAGATACCTGTGCGCCTTCTCGTGCGAGAACTCGGTGATGCGCCAGCCATGGCGGCGCAGATACGCGGCGGCGCGGCGCAGCGCCGATTCCGCCTCCGCCTCGGAGACGTGCTCCACCTGCCACCGGTGTGCCAGGAAGAACGCGCCGGGGACCGGCTCCTCCAGCCAGTTCTCCAGCCCGTCCGCGTGGCAGGGTGCGGGGCCCACATCGACGCCGGGGCCGGAGCGGGTCCACTGCCTGCCCCAGCCGTCGGTGTCAGGGCCGCCGAGCCTGAGCGCGCGGGTCACATCGGCCGAGGTGCCCGTGATCCTGCGGGCCACGGCCTCCGGCTCGGCCTCCGGGTAGTCCTCAGGGACGGCCCGCGCGATCAGATAAGCACCGATGACCCCGGCGACCAGGAGAAACGGGGCCGCGAGCAGCGCGAGGCAGCCGAACCCGATACCCCTCCCGACGCTCGAACCCCGTCGCCTCGCTGCACCATTGGCCTCCCCCTGCGCACTCATGCGCGGCACCCTACGGCCGCGCAGCGCAGCGGGTGCGGCCGAGGCTCAGCCGGTGCCCACCGGGAGGTCCAGCCGGTGCGAGCCCGCGTAGATGTTCATGGACGTGCCCCGGAGGAAGCCGATCAGGGTGAGGCCGGTCTCCTCGGCGAGGTCGACGGCGAGTGAGGAGGGCGCGGAGACGGCGGCCAGCACGGGGATGCCGGCCATCACCGCCTTCTGCGCCAGCTCGAACGAGGCGCGCCCCGAGACCATCAACAGCGCGTCCCGCAGCGGCAGCGCACCACGCTGCGCCGCCCGGCCCACCAGCTTGTCCACGGCGTTGTGGCGGCCCACATCCTCCCGTATGTCGAGAAGTTCACCCGTGGGCGAGAACAGCGCGGCCGCGTGCAGCCCGCCCGTACGGTCGAACACCCGCTGGGCGCCGCGCAGCCGGTCCGGCAGCCGGGCCAGCAGCTCGGTGCTGATGCCGCGCGGACGGTCACCGTCCAGCTTCCAGCGCGCGGTGGTACGGACCGCCTCCAGGCTGGCCTTGCCGCACAGCCCGCACGAGGACGTGGTGTAGACGTTCCGCTCCAGCGTCCCGATCTCGGGCGCCGGCACATGCGGGGCCAGCCGGACGTCGACGGTGTTGTACGTGCTGGCGCCGTCCTCGTCGCGGGCGCTGTCGCAGTAGACGATCGCGGCGATGTCCTGGTCCGCCGAGCCGATGACGCCCTCGCTGACGAGGAAGCCGGCTGCCAGCGCGAAGTCGTCGCCCGGGGTGCGCATGGTGACGGCGAGCGGTTTCCCGTCGAGCCGGATCTCCAGCGGCTCCTCCGCGACGAGAGTGTCAGGGCGCGTACTGACCGCCCCCTCCCGAACACGGACGACGGGGCGTCGCGTCGTGACCCTGCCCATGTGCCCTCGCCTCCCGGTGGGCCGACCCTCATCGGGCCGACCCTAATCGAACCGGCCGTGGTCCGCGGGGGCCGAGCTTTGTCCATTCTCGGGAAAAAGTCGAACCAGTTCCCGCAGAACTTCTTCCCAACCCCGGCCGCCACTGCTACGTTCCCCGTGCATTCCCGGACGCGACGCCGACGCATACGGCTGGAGGGGTAGCGGTGAGGCGCATGACTGCACGGCCCGCGAACGCGCACCAGGCGCGCCTGCTCCGCCTGCTGCGTGACGGCGGCCCGCGGTCGCGCGCCGAACTCGGGGACCGCGTCGACCTGTCCCGCTCCAAGCTGGCCGTCGAGGTCGACCGGCTGCTGGAGACGGGGCTGGTCGTCGCGGACGGGCTCGCCGCCTCCCGCGGCGGGCGCCGCTCGCACAACATCCGGCTCGCCCCCGGGCTCCGCTTCCTGGGCGTCGACATCGGGGCCACCTCCATCGATGTCGCCGTCACCAACCCCGAGCTGGAGATCCTGGGCCACCTCAACCAGCCGATGGACGTCCGCGAGGGCCCGGTCGCGGTCTTCGACCAAGTGCTGGCGATGGTGGCCAAGCTGCGGGACACCGGGGTCGCCGAGGGGTTCGACGGTGCGGGCATCGGGGTGCCGGGACCCGTCAGGTTCCCGGAGGGCGTGCCGGTGGCGCCGCCGATCATGCCCGGCTGGGACGGCTTCCCGGTCCGCGAGGCCCTCAGCCAGGAGCTGGGCTGCCCGGTGATGGTCGACAACGATGTGAACCTGATGGCCATGGGCGAGATGCAGGCCGGAGTCGCCCGCTCGGTGCGGGACTTCTTCTGCGTCAAGATCGGCACCGGCATCGGCTGCGGCATCGTCGCAGGCGGCGAGGTGCACCGCGGCACCACCGGCAGCGCGGGCGACATCGGCCACATCCAGGTCGAGCCCGAGGGCCGGCAGTGCGCCTGCGGCAACCGTGGCTGTCTCGAGGCGTACTTCGGCGGCGCGGCACTGGCACGGGACGCCGAACAGGCGGCCCGCGAGGGGCGCTCGCCCGAACTGGCGCGGCTGCTGGAGGAGAACGGCCGGCTCGGCGCCGCCGACATCGCCACCGCTGCCTCCGCAGGCGACGGCACCAGTCTCGACCTCATCCGCGACGGCGGCGCCCGGGTGGGCCAGGTCATCGCGGGCCTCGTCAGCTTCTTCAACCCTGGCCTGGTGGTCATCGGCGGCGGTGTCACCGGGCTCGGCCACACCCTGCTGGCCAGCATCCGCACCCAGGTCTACCGCCAGTCGCTGCCGCTGGCGACCGGCAACCTCCCCATCGTGCTGGGCGAGTTGGGCCAGGTCGCGGGCGTGACCGGCGCGGCACGGCTCACCAGCGACCACCTGTTCTCACCGGCGTAACGCAGCTTCGCACCGGCATAACGCAGCACACCCGGACCCCACGACAGCACCCTCGGCCCCACGGCCCGCCCCAGTACCCGGGCACCCTCAGCACCACCGGCCCACCGCACCGGCACGACGTACAGCGCAGCGCACCGCATCGCCTTCCCCGCACCGCCACGCACAGCGAGTCCGTACGGCCCCCTGGGACGGAGGTCCTGCATGCCCCTGTTGACGATGTCCGGAATCACCAAGTCGTTCCCCGGCGTCCGTGCGCTCGACGGTGTCGACCTCGACGTCGAGGAGGGCGAGGTGCACTGCCTGCTCGGCCAGAACGGAGCGGGCAAGTCCACCCTCATCAAGGTGCTCGCGGGCGCCCACCAGCCCGACGCGGGCGACATCAGCTGGCAGGGCAGGCCGGTGCGGCTGTCCAGCCCGGTGGCCGCGATGCGGCTGGGCATCGCCACCATCTACCAGGAACTCGACCTGGTGGAGCACGTGTCCGTGGCCGAGAACGTCTTCCTCGGCCATGAGATCGCCACCCGCGGCATCGTCCGTCCCCGCGAAGCGCGGGCGCGGACGGCCCAGTTGCTGGCCAGGCTCGGACACCCCGAGATCGACCCGGGTGCGCTGGTGGGCTCCCTGTCCGCTGCCGGGGCGCAGATCGTGTCCATGGCCCGCGCCCTCTCGCACGACGTACGGCTGATCATCATGGACGAGCCGTCGGCGGCGCTCGACCCGGACGAGGTGGACAACCTCTTCCGCATCGTGGCGGACCTGACGGCGGACGGAGTCGCCGTCGTCTACATCTCGCACCGGCTGGAGGAGATCCGCCGGATCGGCGACCGCGTGTCGGTGCTCAAGGACGGCCGCGTCGCAGCCCGCGATCTGCCGGCGCGCACCACACCCACCCACGAACTCGTCGCCCGGATGACGGGCCGGGACGTGCAGTACGCCTTTCCGGAGAAGCCGGTCACAGGCGCGCCGCGTGCCGATCCTGTGCTGGTCGCCGAAGGGCTGGCCCGCGCGGGCGAGTTCGGGCCGCTCGACCTGGAGCTGCGGCCCGGCGAGATCGTCGGACTGGCCGGACTGGTGGGCTCAGGACGCTCGGAGCTGCTGGAGACGCTGTACGGAGCACGCCGCCCCACCGCGGGGCGGGTGCTGGTGGACGGGCAGCCGTTGCGGCCCGGCAGCATCGTCTCCGCCGTACGCGCCGGGATCGGGCTGGCCCCCGAGGAGCGCAAGTCGCAGGCGCTGCTGATGCTGGAGTCGGTCACCCGCAACGTCTCCGTCTCCTCGCTGCCCCGCTTCTCGCGCGGGGGCTGGCTCGACCGGGTACGGGAGCGGGCCGAAGCGCGGCGGCACACCCGGGAGTTGGGGCTCAGCCCCGACGACCCTGACCGGCCGGTACGCACGTTCTCCGGCGGCAACCAGCAGAAGGCCGTCCTCGCCCGCTGGTTGCTGCGCGGCTGCCGGGTGCTGCTGCTGGACGAGCCGACGCGAGGTGTCGATGTCGGTGCGCGCGCGGAGCTGTACGCCGTCATCAGGCGGCTCGCCGATTCCGGGGTGTGCGTGCTGCTGGTCTCCAGCGAGCTGCCCGAAGTTCTCGGGCTCGCCGACCGGGTGCTGGTGCTCCGCGAGGGCCGCGTCGTCCACGCGGCTCCCTCCCATGAGCTGGACGAACACCGGGTGCTCGACCTCGTGATGGAGGGGAGCCCCGCATGAGGGTCCACCACAGGACCCGCACCCGGCGACAGCACGCCCGCACCCACCCACCGGCCCTCCCACCCGAGAGGTGACCTCTCATGAACTCACCCACAGGCGTGGCCGATACGCCGAAGGTGCCCTCGCCCCCGGCGAACGGGGCACCGGCCAAGCGCCGGACGCCCCTCGACGTGCGGCACCTCTCCCTCATCGGCGTACTGCTCGCGCTGGCAGTCGTCGGGGCGTTCACCAAGCCCGACGAATTCCTGGCGGCGGAGAACCTCCGCCTCATTCTCACGCAGGCCTCGGTCATCGGTGTCGTCACGGTCGGCGTCACATTCGTGATCATCGGCGGCGGCATCGATCTGTCCGTGGGCGCGATCGTCGCGCTGGCGTCCGTATGGGCGACGACGGTGGCCACCCAGGACTTCGGTCTCGGCGGCATGCTGCTGTGCAGCGTCCTGGTCGGCGTCGGCTGCGGGCTGGTCAACGGGCTGCTGATCGCCTACGGGCCGATGGTGCCGTTCATCGCCACCCTCGCGATGCTCGCCTCGGCGCGTGGTCTGGCGCTGCAGATCAGCGACGGCAAGACGCAGGTCGTCACCGTCGAGTCGGTACTGGACCTGGGCGTCAAGGACGCCTATGTGCTGGGCATTCCGCCGATCGTCCTCGTCTTCGCCGTCGTCTGCGTCATCGGCTGGCTGCTGCTCAACCGCACCACCTTCGGCCGCCGCACGGTGGCCGTTGGCGGCAACCCGGAGGCGTCCCGGCTGGCGGGCATCGCCGTCAAACGGCAGCGCCTGCTGCTCTATCTGCTCTCCGGGCTGTGCTGCGGCATCGCCGCATTCATGCTGATCGTCCTCACCGGCTCCGGTCAGAACACCAACGGCAACCTCTACGAACTCGACGCCATCGCCGCCGCGATCATCGGCGGCACGCTGCTCAGCGGCGGACGCGGCACCATTCTCGGCTCGGTGCTCGGCGTCCTGGTCTTCACCACCATCACCAATCTGTTCGCCCTCAACAACCTCCAGACGGACATCCAGCAGATCGCCAAGGGCGCGATCATCGTCGCGGCCGTCCTGGTCCAGAAGGGTCGTTCCTCCCATGACTGACATCCCACGCGCACCCCGCGCCGCAACCAGCCGCAGAAACATGCTGTTCGGCACCGCGGCAGCAGGTGCAGCCCTGCTGGCCGCGGGCTGCACCAGCAACGAGAACAACGACGAGGGCAAGGAGTCCGCGGGCGCCGAGGTCGCCGACTCCAAGCCGGGCAAGAAGGTCACCATCGGCTTCGCCGGGCCGCAGGCCGACCACGGCTGGCTGAACGCCATCACCACCCAGGCCAAGAACCGCGCCAAGAAGTACCAGGACGTCACCCTGGAGGCCACCGAGGGCTCCAACGACAACGCCACCCAGGTCGGGCAGGTCGAGACGCTCATCAACAAGAAGGTCGACGTGCTGGTCGTGCTGCCGGCCGACGGCAAGGCGCTCACCCAGGTCGGCCTCAAGGCGATGCGCGCCGGGATACCCGTCGTCAACCTCGACCGGATCTTCTCCTCGCAGCAGGCGTACCGCTGCTGGATCGGCGGCGACAACTACGGCATGGGCCTCAACGCCGGGCACTACATCGGCGAACAGCTCAAGGACAAGAAGAACGCCAAGGTTGTCGAGCTGGCCGGGATCGACAGCCTGGAGCTGACCCGCGAGCGCACCAAGGGGTTCGACGACGCGCTCAAGAACTACCCCAACATCAAGAAGGTCGCCCGGCAGGCCGCCGAGTTCACCGTCGAGTCCGGACAGAAGAAGATGTCCGAACTCCTCCAGGCGCAGAAGAAGTTCGACGCGCTGTGGAACCACGACGACGACCAGGGCGTCGGTGCCGAACGCGCCATCAAGCAGGCCGGCCGGGACGAGTTCCTGATGGTCGGCGGCGCCGGGTCCAAGCGCGTCATGCAGGCCATCAAGGACGACGACAGCGTCATCAAGGCCACCGTCCTCTACCCGCCCACCATGGCGGCCTCCGCCATCGACCTGGCCCGCGCCCTCGGCCAGGGCAAGGGCATCGCCGGTATGGCCGAGTACGAGATCCCGGCCCATGTGACCCTCTACTCCGCCGTGGTGACCAAGAAGAACGTCGACGAATACCTCCCGATCGGCTTCACCTGAGGGGCCGCCTGCCCCGCTGACGCAGAGCTGGGGGCGCCTCCCGGCCGGAGGCCGGATGAGGAGTCCCCGAGAGAGAGGGAGGACCTCAATGCCGTACGACAGCACCGCGCCCGCCGCGGCCCCGCCTCTGGGCGTGGGCATGGTCGGTTACGCCTTCATGGGCCAGGCGCACTCGCAGGGCTGGCGCACCGTGGGGCGGGTCTTCGACCTGCCGCTGAGCCCGGCGCTGGCCGCCGTGTGCGGGCGCGACCCCGCGGCCGTACGTGCCGCGGCAGGGCGGCTGGGCTGGGCCGCCGCCGAGACCGACTGGCGGGCGCTGATCGCCCGCCCCGACGTCCAGCTTGTCGACATCTGCACCCCCGGCAACAGCCATGCCGAGATCGCCCTCGCCGCGCTGGAGGCCGGCAAGCACGTGCTGTGCGAGAAGCCGCTCGCCAACACCGTCGAGGAGGCGGAGGCCATGGCCCAAGCCGCCCGCGCGGCGCGGGAGCGCGGCCAGGTCGCCATGGTCGGCTTCAACTACCGCCGTACGCCCGCGCTGGCACTGGCCCGCCGCATGGTGGCGGACGGCAGGCTGGGGGAGCTGCGCCATGTGCGGGTCAGCTACCTCCAGGACTGGCTGGTCGACCCCGCCTTCCCGCTGGCCTGGCGGCTCCGCAAGGAAGCCGCGGGCTCCGGCGCACTCGGCGACCTGGGGGCGCACGCCGTCGATCTCGCCCAGCATCTGGCGGGCTCCCACCTGGCGGGCGTCTCCGCGCAGACCGAGACGTTCGTACGGGAGCGTCCGCTGCGCGGCGGCGAGCCGGACGGGGAGCTGGGCCAGGTCACGGTAGACGACGCGGCGGTCTTCACCGGGCGGCTCGCCTCGGGGGCGCTGGCCTCCTTCGAGGTGACCCGGGTCGCTGCGGGCCGCAAGAACGCGCTGCGGGTGGAGTTGAACGGCACGCTCGGATCGCTGGCCTTCGATCTGGAGCGGCTGAACGAGTTGCAGTTCCACGATCACGCGGAGGCGGCTGGTGAGGCTGGTTTCCGTCGCATTCTTGTGACCGAGCGCGATCATCCTTATCTGGAGGCGTGGTGGCCGCCCGGTCACGGGCTCGGTTATGAGCACACCTTTACGCACCAGGCGCGGGATCTGGTGCATGCCGTTGCGGCGGGCACGCAGCCTTCTCCTTCCTTTGATGAGGGGTTGCAGGTGCAGTGTGTGCTGGCTGCGGTTGAGGAGAGTGCCGAGAGGGACTGCGTTTATACGCCGGTGCGGGATGGGGCGTTGCGGTGATTGCCCCTGGGCGTCGTCCGCGGGCCGCGGGCACGTCGTGGCTGGTCGCGCAGTTCCCCGCGCCCCTTCGGGGCGCATGTTCCCTGCCCCCTTCGGGGTGCGCGTTCCAAGCGTGGGAGGTCAACCATGGCGCGTAAGTTCACGTTGTTCACCGGTCAGTGGGCGGACCTTCCGCTGGAGGAGGTCTGCCGGCTGGCCCGGGAGTTCGGGTACGACGGGCTGGAGCTGGCCTGTTGGGGGGACCACTTCGAGGTGGACAGGGCGCTGCACGAGCCCGGGTATGTGGACGGCAGGCGGCAACTGCTGGACAAGTACGGGCTGGAGTGCTGGGCCATCTCCAACCATCTGACGGGCCAGGCGGTGTGCGACAGCCCCATCGACGAGCGCCACAAGGCGATCGTCGCCCCGCGCATATGGGGCGACGGCGACCCCGAGGGGGTACGCCGGCGGGCTGCCGAGGAGATGAAGGACACCGCGCGGGCCGCTGCCGCGCTCGGCGTACGTACCGTCATCGGCTTCACCGGGTCCTCCATCTGGCACCTGGTGGCCATGTTCCCGCCGACGCCGCCCGAGATGGTCGAGCGCGGCTACGCGGACTTCGCCGAGCGGTGGAACCCGATCCTCGACGTCTTCGACGCGGAGGGCGTGCGGTTCGCCCACGAGGTGCACCCCAGCGAGATCGCGTACGACTACTGGACGACTCAGCGTGCCCTTGAGGCCGTCGAGCACCGTCCCGCTTTCGGGCTCAACTTCGACCCCTCGCACTTCGTGTGGCAGGACCTGGATCCGGTCGGGTTCCTCTACGACTACCGGGACCGGATCTACCACGTCGACTGCAAGGAGGCCCGGCGCCGGCTGGACGGGCGCAACGGGCGGCTGGGCTCCCATCTTCCGTGGGGGGACCCGCGCCGCGGCTGGGACTTCGTCTCCGCCGGGCACGGCGACGTCGCCTGGGAGGACGTCTTCCGGATGCTGCGGGCCATCGGCTACGAGGGGCCGGTCTCCGTCGAGTGGGAGGACGCGGGCATGGACCGGCTGGCGGGTGCGCCGGAGGCGCTGGCGCGGCTGCGGGCCTTCGACTACGACCCGCCGAACGCGTCCTTCGACGCCGCATTCGGCAACTGAGCGCCCGTTTCGGCCTCTTGGGGGCCGCAACTTTGTCCTGAGCGAGGACAAAATCAAGCGGATGCATGTCAAAGGGGTTCCCGCCCCAAACAAACCTCGCTACCGTCCTTGATGCGTACGGGACAACAGTTGCGGCCCCCCTCAGCACGCAGGCGCAGCGCACAGCAGCACAGTCCGCCCTCGCACGGCACCGCAGACGACGGCATCCACTCCGTTACCTCGCAGGAGGAACCGCTGTGCACAAAAGACTCCGCAGACTCCGAACCCGCGTGACAGCCCTGGCAAGCGCCCTCCTCATCAGCGGCGCCACCGTCGTGGCGGCCCAGGCGGCGCCCGGCCCCTCATCCGCCGACAAGCCCGAAAAGCCGCAGGGAGGGGTGGAGTTCCAGCAAGTGACCCTCGCCAAGGGCGTGGCGGAGACGGGCGAGCCGATGACGATGGCCGTCCTCCCCGACCGCTCGGTCCTGCACACCGCACGCGAGGGCACCCTCCGGCTGACCGACGCGAACGGCAACACCAAGGTCGCCGGCGAGCTCGACGTCTACAGCCACGACGAAGAGGGCCTGCAAGGCGTCGGCGTCGACCCGGGCTTCACCAGGAACCGCTTCGTCTACCTCTACTACGCACCCCCGCTGGACACCCCGGAGGGGGACGCCCCGGACAACGGGACGGAGGCGGACTTCAAGAAGTTCGACGGCGTGAACCGGCTCTCCAGGTTCGTGCTCGAGAAGGACGGCACGCTGGACAAAGCCAGCGAGAAGAAGATCCTGGACGTCCCCGCCAACCGCGGCACCTGCTGCCACGTGGGCGGTGACATTGCCTTCGACTCCAAGGGCAATCTGCTGCTGTCCACCGGCGACGACTCCAACCCCTTCCAGTCGGACGGCTTCACCCCGATCGACGAGCGCGCGGACCGCAACCCCGCCTTCGACGCGCAGCGTTCCGCGGGCAACATCGACGACCTGCGCGGCAAGATCCTGAGGTTCAAGGTCCGCAAGGACGGCTCCTACAGCATCCCCAAGGGCAATCTCTTCGCTCCGGGCACCGCGAAGACCCGGCCCGAGATCTACGCGATGGGCTTCCGCAACCCGTTCCGGATGACCGTCGACAAGAAGACCGACACCGTCTACGTCGGCGACTACGGCCCCGACGCGGGCGCCGCCGACCCCAAGCGCGGACCGGCCGGGCAGGTCGAGTTCGCCCGGGTCACCGGAGCCGGCAACTACGGCTGGCCGTACTGCACCGGCAAGAACGACGCCTACGTCGACTACGACTTCGCCACCGGCGCTTCCGGCGAGAAGTTCGACTGCGCGGCACCGGAGAACACCTCGCCCCGCAACACCGGACTGACCGAGCTGCCCGCGGCCAAGCCCGCCTGGATCCCCTACGACGGCGCCTCCGTACCGGAGTTCGGCGACGGCTCCGAGTCCCCGATGGGCGGCCCCGTCTACCGCTACGACGCCGGCTCCGACTCCCAGGCGAAGTTCCCCAAGGAGTACGACGGCGACTTCTTCGCGGGCGAGTTCGGCCGCCGCTGGATCAAGCGCATCGAACACGACGGCGACGGCGGCAATGTGAAGATCAACGACTTCCCGTGGTCCGGCACCCAGGTCATGGACATGGACTTCGGCCCCGACGGCGCGCTGTACGTACTCGACTACGGCACCGGCTACTTCAACGGCGACGAGAACTCCGCCCTCTACCGCATCGAGAACGCCACCGAGGGCCACAGCCCCGTCGTCGAGGCGGACAGCGACGTGAGCGACGGGCAGGCGCCGCTGAAGATCGCCTTCACCTCGAAGGCGACCGACGAGGACGGCGACGAGCTCAAACTGAGCTGGGACTTCGGCGACGGAGCGACCTCCACCGAGGCCGATCCGACCCACACCTACGACGCCAACGGCACCTACACCGCGACCGTCACCGCCGAGGACCCCTCAGGCCGCACCGGATCCGCGAGCGTGCACGTCACCGTCGGCAACACGGCACCCAAGGTCCAGCTGAAGCTCCCCGCCGACGGGCAGCCGTTCTCCTTCGGCGACGAGATCCCCTTCGAGGTGCAGGTCACCGACCCCGAGGAGCCGCAGATCGACTGCTCCAGGGTCCAGGTCGCCTACATCCTCGGCCACGACAGCCACGGCCACCCGCTGACCTCGGCGAAGGGCTGCAAGGGCACCATCAAGACGCAGGCCGACGGCGAACACGATCCGAACGCCAACATCTTCGGTGTCTTCGACGCCTCCTACACCGACAGCGGCGCAGGCGGCCAGCCCCCGCTGACCAGCCACGGACAGAGCATCCTGCAGCCCAAGCACCGCCAGGCCGAGCACTACTCCGCCGCCGCGGACGGGGTGACCAAGGGCGAGGCATCCGGGGCCGAGGGCGGCAAGGCCGTCACGGACGCCAAGAACGGCCAGTGGATCTCCTTCGACCCCTACCGGCCCGCCGACGTCACCAAGCTCACCGCCCGGGTCGCCGGCAAGGCCACCGGCGCCGTCGAGGTACGCGCCAACGCACCCGACGGGCCACTACTCGGCACCGCGCAGGTCTCGGCGACGGACAGCTGGGCAGAGGTGAGCACCGACGTCACCGGCGCGCCGGCAGACGCCGACAAGCTCTACCTCGTCTTCACGGGGGGCGGCGACGGCGCCCTCTTCGACCTGGACAGCTTCACGGTGACGACCGGATGAGGGGAGCTGGAGCAGCCATGAGTGCAGCACGCAGCCGTCGCGCTTCCCTCACCGCGGCAGCCGCCGCACTGCTGGCCGGCGCGTTCGCGGTGCCGGGCCAGGCGGCGGAGCGCGATGCGGGGCCGCATACGGAGCCGCATGCTCAGGCGCATGCGGAAGCGGGCAAGGTGCTGGTCTTCTCCAAGACCGCCGGGTTCCGGCACGACTCCATCCCGGACGGGATCGCGGCCATCCGGCAACTCGGCGCCGAGCACGGCTTCGGCGTGGACGCGACGGAGGACGCCGCCGCCTTCACGCCGAAGAAGCTGGCGGCCTACGACGCGGTCGTCTTCCTCTCGACGACGGGCGATGTGCTCAACGAGCGCCAGCAGCAGGCGTTCGAGAAGTACATCGGCAAGGGCGGCGGCTATGTGGGCGTACACGCAGCCGCCGACACCGAGTACGACTGGAAGTGGTACGGCGGGCTGGCCGGCGCCTACTTCGAGTCGCACCCGGCGATCCAGCCCGCGCGGATGGAGATCGAGGACCGCGGCCACCCGGCAACCGCCCACCTGGACGAGAGCTGGAACCGCACCGACGAGTGGTACAACTACCGCTCCAACCCGCGTGAGAAAGCCCATGTGCTGGCCAGTCTGGACGAGGGCTCCTACAGCGGCGGCACCATGAACGGGGACCATCCGCTGGCGTGGTGCCAGGAGTACGCCGGTGGCCGCGCCTTCTACACCGGCGCCGGCCATACCAAGGAGTCCTACGCCGACCCCGCCTTCCGGCAGCACCTGCTGGGCGGCATCCGGTACGCGACGGGCGCTGCGCAGGCCGACTGCCGTCCGGAGAACGGGTACAGGCCGCTGTACGACGGACACGGCCTCGACGGCTGGAAACAGGCCGGCCCCGGTTCGTTCGAGGAGAGCCCGGACGGCACGCTCACCACGCGTGGCGGCATGGGTCTGCTGTGGTACGCGGAGCGCGAGTTCGGCTCGTACTCCCTGAAGCTCGACTGGAAGATGGCGAGCGCGGACGGGGACGACAACTCCGGTGTCTTCGTCGGCTTCCCCGCCTCCGACGATCCCTGGTCGGCGGTCGAGAAGGGGTACGAGATCCAGATCGACGCCACCGACGTCGACGAGAAGACGACGGGCTCCGTGTACGGCTTCCAGTCGGCGGATCTCGCCGCGCGGGACGCGGCGCTGAACCCGCCGGGGGAGTGGAACACCTATGAGATCCGGGTCGAGGGCGAACGGCTCCGGGTGTTCCTGAACGGTGTGCTGATCAACGACTACACCAACACGGATCCGGCGCGGAGCCTTGCGGACGGGTATGTGGGCCTGCAGAACCACGGGGAGGGGGATGAGGTCGCGTTCCGCGATGTTCGCGTGCGCGAGCTGGGGTGACTCGCCCACC
>NZ_JADKMA010000093.1 GCF_017676365.1 Streptomyces oryzae | reverse complement strand
CCTTCTCCCCTCCCCCGCCGGAATCCCCGCATCCGGTCATCGCCGAACCGAGAAGCGTGACCAACAGAGCGAGACCGACAGCACCCCGAGACCGTCCCGCCATACCCGAACCCGCCATACCGCTCACCCTCTTGTCCTCCACAGCCCTTGACATCCCCTGCTGTTGACGATGAAGAACCCGATTCCGACTACGCCGCCTACCGGGCACCTTGAAGCTGCCGGCATCAGCGACGACGACGGACCGCGAACGCCCAGAACGCGACCGCACCCGCCACGACGGGCGGCCCCGCAAACAGGGCCAGCGGATGGAGCAGTGTGACGGCGACGAAGTTCGGTTCGGGATCGAGGTTGTCCGGATACCCGCCCACTGCCAGCGCGACGGCAAAGACCGCACACCCCACCCAGAACGCGAGGAACGCCACGAGATACGCGATCGGCAACGTCGATGCGGCAACCTCCCGGAACCCGCCCTCCGCCCGCCTCATCCGTCCCGGCTTCGATCCAGCGGGCTCCCTGGACCGGCCGCCAATACCTCCGGTAGAGGAACCGCAGCACCGCAGCATCGTGAGCAGGCACTGCCCGGAGTTGTGCAGCAGCGTGGCCCCGATGGCGTTATAGGTCCCCGGCGAGGGCAGGCGTTCGTCTGGGGGCAGCGGAAACACGGGATCGGGCATGGCCGAGATGGTATGCACGCCGCTCGGGGACGGGTCCCGGCATCGACCTGTATGCGCGGGGCAGTTGGCGGGGCAGCTGACAGCCCCCTGCCGGCCACGCCGCTACTCCCCCGTACCACCTCCAGCCAGTTCCACCACCACATCGAGCTGGCCGACATGTCGCGCGTACTCCTGGAGCAGGTGGAAGAGGATCCAGGCGAGGGTCGGGGTCTCCTCCCCGGCGGGGAAACGGCCGCCGGTCAAGGCGCGCTGGTCCAGCTTGGCCGCGGATGTGACCCGCCGGGAGCGGTCGCACTGCGCCACGTACGCGTCAAGCACCTGGCGGGTGGTCATGTTCGCCGGGACCTGCCAGCGGTCCGCCGCGTCTTCCGTGCTGCTGTCTCCCCAGGGGTCGGGGACCTGCTCGGCGGCGAAGCCCCAGTTGAGCCAGCGCTGTTCGACGTACTGGAGGTGGCGGATCAGCTCCAGTGGGGTCCACCCCGAAGGGAGCCGGGTGGCGCGCAGCTCCTCCTCGGGAAGCGCGGCGGCCTTGCGGAGCAAAGTGCTGCGGTAGTAGTCGAGATAGCCCTCCAGCAGTTCGTGGGGATCGGCGAGCGTCGGTGCGGGTTCCCCTTCGGGGAGCGTCGGAATGCTCATGTGCGCAGCTCCAGCGGGGGGATGTCCTCGCGGTCGAGGCCGAAAGTATGGGAGTACAGCGACAGTTCGGCCTCCACCGCGCGGACGATGGTGTCGGCCCTGCGGAAGCCGTGGCCCTCGCCCTCGAAGGCGAGGTAGGCGTGCGGGACGCCTCGGCCCTTGACCTGTTCCAGAAAGCGCTCGGCCTGCACGGGCGGGCAGATGACGTCGTCCAGCCCCTGGAGCAGCAGGAAGGGCGCTGCGATGCGCTGTGCCCGGTGCAGCGGGGAGCGCTCGCGGTATCTGCCGGGGACCTCGGCGAGCGGGCCGACCAGGGACTCCAGATACTGCGACTCGAAGTCGTGGGTCTCGCCCGTGGCCCAGCCCGTCAGATCGAGGATGGGGTAGGTGATGGTGCCGCAGGCGTACAGCCCCTCCGCCAGCGGGGAGGTGAGCGAGGCGGCGCTGGTCCAGCCGCCCGCGCTGCCGCCGCGGATGGCCAGCCGATCGGGGTCCGCCGTGCCCTCACCCGCGAGGGCACGGGCCACCGCGGCGCAGTCCTCGACATCCACGACGCCCCACTGCTGCCGCAGCCGGTTGCGGTACTCCCTCCCATAGCCGGTGGAACCGCCGTAGTTGACCTCCGCGACGCCGATACCGCGCGAGGTGAAGTAGGCGATCTCCAAGTCGAGCACCAGCGGGGCGCGGCTGGTGGGCCCGCCGTGCACCCACACCACGTACGGCGGCAGCTCACCGGCGGGCGCGATGTGGTCGGGGTGGTGCGGCGGATAGACGTGAGCGTGGATGTCGCGCCCGTCCGGCCCCGCGAAGGTGCGGATCTGCGGCTCCGGATAGTAGGCCGGGTCCACATGGTCCTCGTGGTGCGCGGCCAGCACGACGGTGTGGCCGGTGCGGGTGTCCAACTCGACGATCTCGAATGCGGTACGGGGACTGGCGGCGATGCCGGTGACGCGGGAGTCGATGACGGCGAGCGAGGCCGCCCACTCCGTCCAGGGTCCGGCCGCGTCGACCAGCTCGCCGGTCTCCGGGTCGAGCACCCCGAGCCGCTGTGCGCCGCGTCCGTGCAGGGTGGCGACGAGCCCGCCGGGCAGCGGCGCGAACCAGCGCTGGCCGATCTTCCACGAGGCGCCCGCGAACTCCTCCTGGCGTGGGCACAGCGGCACCCTCGGTACGGCGGGGCCGCGGCCCGGCTCGGCTGCCTCGGCCCTCTCGGCTGCTTCCACGTCCACCCGCTGGAGGTTCCACCAGCCGCTGGCGTCCGAGGCGATCAGCAGGGAGCCGTCGGTGCCGAACTCGGCCTGGGCCACCGACTCCTCGGGACCTCCGGCCACCGCGCGGGGCGTCTCCAGCGAGCCGTCGGCGGCGATCCGTGCAGTCATGACGCGGGTGCCGTCCCACGGCATCGACGGGTGGTCCCAGGCCAGCCAGGCCAGCCGCTGCCCGTCCGGCGAGAGCCGTGGCCCGGTCAGGAACCGGTCGTCGTCCCCAGTCAGTTCGCGCACCCGTCCGCGGTCCTCGGTCGCCGACCCGTCCAGCGGCACGGCCGCCAGCACCCTGCGCAGCTCGGTGGGCCCCTCCCCGGTGAATTCCTCCAGCACGCACCACGCTTCGCCGCGCTCGGGCAGCACCACCGGGTCGCACCAGCGCAGCCCCCCTTCGACGACGTCCGACAGCGGGGTCAGCGGCCGGGGCCCGCCGTCCGGGGCGTCGGGCTCCAGGACGTAGAGCCGCTGGTCGGCGAAGTGGGTGAAGACGATCAGGGGTCCGCCCTCGGCGCGTGGCGCTCCGGCCCAGGGCAGTCCGCCGTACTCGATCACGCGGTTGCGCACATTCCACGGCGCCGGCAGCACGCTGACCGGTGGTTGCTGCCCGTCCGCCGCGAGGCGCAGCAGAGCGCGGCGTCCGGCTTCTTCCGGGCGCGGCTCGGTCCACCACAGTTCCTCACCGACGGAGCCGAGGAACTCGGGCCGCCCGTCGTGTGCGGCCACGATGCCGGCGTCGATCGGTGAGGGCCAGGTGCCGTAGGGGGCCTGGACGGACATGAGGGGTCAGCCTCCTGACGGGGTGGTCGCGTCGCGGGTGGTGTTGTCGTCCTGAGTGGCGCGGGCCGCGTTGTCGTCCGGCGCGTGCGGGCCCTTGGCGCCGGCCAGCAGCGCGCGGTCCAGGACGCGGATGCCGAAGTGCAATGCTTCGACGGGCACGCGCTCGTCCACGCCGTGGAACAGCGCCTGATAGTCGAAGCCTTCGGGCAGCTTGAGCGGGGTGAAGCCGTAGCCGACGATGCCGAGCCGGGAGAACTGCTTGGCGTCCGTGCCGCCCGACATGCAGTACGGCACCGCATGGGCGCCCGGGTCGTAGTACTCCAGCGCCTCGCTCAGCGCTGCGAACAGCGGGGAGTCCACCGGCGCCTGCAGCGGGACCTCGCGGTGCTGGAACTCCCAGCGCACGTCGGGGCCGGTCAGCGCGTCGAGGGTGGCGTGGAACTCCTCCTCGGCGCCCGGCAGCATCCGGCCGTCCACCCGGGCTGTGGCCGTTCCCGGGATCACATTGACCTTGTAACCGGCCTCCAGCATGGTCGGGTTGGCGCTGTTGCGCACCGTCGGCTCGACCAGCGCGGCAGCCCGGCCGAGCTGGGCCATGAGCGCGTCCACCTCGGCGTCCTGCGCGTCGGGGCCGAGCGGGCGCAGCCCGTGCAGCTCGGCGAGCCGGGCGAGTGCGGCCCGCACGGTGGGGGTGAGCCGCACCGGCCATTCGTACTCGCCGATGCGGTGGACGGCGGCGGCGAGCCGGCTGACCGCGTTGGCGTGGTTGACCTTGGAGCCGTGTCCCGCCCTGCCGTGCGCGGTCAGCTTCAGCCAGGCCGTCCCGCGCTCCCCGGCCCCCACGGGGTAGAGCCGCAGGCCGGGCCCTGCGTGGTAGGTGAAGGCGCCGGACTCGCTGATCCCTTCCGTACAGCCCTCGAAGAGCTCCGGGTGCTCCCGCACCAGGAAGTCGGAGCCGAACTCGGCGCTGTCCTCCTCGTCGGCGGTGAAGGCCAGCACGATGTCGCGGGGTGGCCGCACGCCCGCGCGGGCCCAGGCGCGGACCAGCGAGAGTGCCATGGCGTCGGCGTCCTTCATGTCGATGGCGCCGCGCCCCCACACCACGCCGTCGCGGACCTCGCCGGAGAAGGGGTGGACCGCCCAGTCGGCGGCCTCGGCCGGGACCACGTCGAGATGGCCGTGCAGCAGCAGCGCTCCCGCTGCGGGATCGGTGCCCTCGATCCTGGCGACCACATTGGTGCGGCCCGGCTTCTTCTCCAGCAGTCGCGGTTCAATGCCCGCGTCGGCAAGTGCGGAGGCGACGTACTCGGCGGCCGGGCGCTCGTTGCCTTCCCCGCCGCCCCGGTTGGTGGTGTCGAGGCGGATCAGCTCCGAGGTGGCGGTCACCACTTCCTCGAAGACCTGCGCGTCGAGGTGGCCCTGCCGCGGTGCAGGCTTCATCGTGCCCTCTTCCTGTTCTGTCAGCTCAGCCATACTGCTCCTCCACCGCGGCCGAGACGACGGTGGTGACGGCCTTGAAGCACCTGATCGCCTCATAGGCGCTGGGCGAGGTGAAGGCGACGCGGCGTTCGCCCGCGCGCTCGACGCCGGGCACGACGGTGGCGGCGCCCACCAGGTGCTCAGCGTCGAACTCGATCTCGATGGTGTGCGGTTCGGGCTGCGGTGGAGTGCGGCGCCGGGCCAGCGGCGCGGCGCGGCGGGCGGCGTCCCGGATGTCGGAGGCGGTTCGGGCCGGTGGGCGGCAGACAGCGGCGTACCTCGACACATAGTCCTTGACGGCGACGCCCAGCGCTTCGGGTGCGTAGCCCTTGGCGTCCTCGACCGTGCGGTCGTCGCCCGTCACCAGGACGACCGGCACCCCGTACTCGGCGGCGACCAGCGTGTTGAGACACCCCTCACTGGCCCGCGTGCCGTCGGCCCACACGCCGGTCAGGGAGTTGGCGAGGTAAGTGTGGGCGAGGACGCCTTCGCTGCCTGCGCCGGTGTGGTAGCCGATATAGGCGATGCCGTCGACATCGCCGTGCTGGATGCCTTCGACCATGGAGAGGGACTTGTGCCGGCCGGTGATCATTTCGGCCCGCTCGTCCAGCTTCTCCAGCAGGAGGTTGCGCATGGTCCAGTGCGCCTCGTTGATGAGCACCTCGTCAGCGCCCGCTTCGAAGAAGCCCCGGACGGCGGCGTCCACGTCCGAGGTGAACAGCGACCGGCAGCGCTCCCACTGCGGGGTGCCCGGCAGGACGTCGGCCGGCCAGGTGACTCCCGTTGCGCCCTCCATGTCGGCGCTGATGAGGATCTTCATGTCGGGAACGGTACGCGGTCGCCAACAGCCAGGACACCCCTGTGGATAACTCCACTGGTCCACACCATTCGTTTTCACTCAGGCGGGTGAGGAACTTATTCGTACCCGTCGCTGACCTGGGCGTTCAGCGCGGCGAGCGCGGCCTCGTGCCCGGCTACGGGCCGGTGCACCTCCACCGCCGGGCAGCCGAGTTCCCGCACCCGCGCAGCGCCCGCCGTCGCTGGAGCCGGGCGGCGCCGGAGGCGAGCACCGGCAACCGGAAGGGCGCGGGCGCCGCCAGCGGGTAGCCCCACCACAGCACGTCGGTACGCTCCCCGCCGGGCCCCGGCATTCGGGCGCGCCCCGCCATGGCCGCGCCGGAGCCGGTCAGATCGCCGATGCCGTCGAACCAGTGACGGTCAGCCGGGCGCGCCGAGGTGTTCAATACGCCCGTCACCGGAAGGATTTCGGCGGCGGGCGTGCCGATGGCGTCTCTGCGGCGGTGCCCGAAAAGTATCCACGCCCCAGTCCACAACCATGCCGCGTGCGTTGACGGCCACAGCGGCGGCCGGAAGACAGCCGCGTACGGCGACGAGGGTGTCCGCCGTGACGAGCGTGTCGGTCGTGACGAGCGTCACCGTAGGGCCGGAAGGGGACGACGCGGGAAGTGCCGCCCGTACGGGGGGGGACGCACCGGGTGCGGACAGCCGCTCGAGCACCGCCCGGAGCGCCCACCCGTCCGCCGCCCGCGAGCCGGGCCGGGGGTCAGTCCTCGTGCCCCAGTTGCAGGTCACGCTCGGTCCGGCCGCCGCCCGCGATCTGCAGCACCGTCGCGACCGGCGGATAGCCGGCGGCCACCACCGTGTACTCGCCCGAGGCCAGGTCCACGAAGCGGAAGATGCCGTCCGCCGCGGTCGTCGCCGTGTCCACGACGTTGCCCGCCGCGTCCAGCAGCGTCACCCTGGCGTCCTCGACGGGCCGCCCGCCGGTGGCCCGCACGGTGCCGCGCAGCACGGCGCCGCCGGCCAGTTCGATGTCCTGCCTGGTTTCCCGGGACGCCTGTACGGAGACGGGCAGTGCGGCCGGACGGTAGACGGGCGCGCTGGCCGCCAGCGTGTACTCGCCGGCGACGAGTTCGGTGATGACGTAGCCGCCCTCACGGCTGCTGCGAGTGGTGGCGACGACCTCGCCCCGTACGTCGGTGAGCGTCACGATGGCGTCCTTGACCGGGTTGCCGTCGGCCGTCAGTACGTTGCCGGCCAGCCGCCCCGCGCCGCCGAGCACCACATCGAGGTCGACGGGCCGCTCGCCCACCGTGACGCTGACCGCGCGCGGCTGATGCCCGCACGCCGCCGCGATCAGCACGTAGGCGCCCTCCCCCGGGGTGCTGAGCGCGTACCGTCCGTCGTCCCCTGTGGCACCGCGTCCGATCTGCCGCCCCGCGGTGTCCACGAGGGTGAGCGCCGCACGCGGGACGGCGCTCCCGTCGTGGTGCCGCACGGAGCCGCAGACCGGAACGCCAGCGGCGTGCGGCAGAGGCTGTGCCTGGGGCCGCGGTGCCGCACCTTCGGCGTCGGGCGCTGGCGCTGTGGGTGCCTCGGCGGTACGGGCCGACGGCACGGGCGTGTGCTGGGACACCAGTGGTTTCTCCTTGAGGAAGAGGGACAGTGCCAGCCCGAGGACGAGCACCGGAACGAGGTAGAGGAAGATCCGCGGCATCGCGTCCGCGTACGCCTGGACGTAGCCGTCGCGCAGCGGCTCGGGCAGCGCGCGTACCAACTGCGGAGTGATCGAGTCCGGGTCGGGCACCTCGTCGGCGCCACGCGGGAGTTCGCGGGCGAGAGCGTCGGCGAGCCGGTGTGCGAGGAGGGTGCCGAAGAGCGCGGCACCGACGCTGCCGCCGATCTGCCGGAAGTAGTTGTTGGCACTGGTGGCGGCGCCGAGGTCGGTCGGGTTCACCGAGTTCTGCACCGCCAGCACCAGCACTGGCAGTACGAAGCCGATACCCAGGCCGAGGATGCCCGACCAGACGCCGAAGACCTGACGCGAGGTGTCCGCGTCCAGCTTGGAGAGCAGCCACATGCCTTCGGCCGAGAGGGCACAGCCCAGCGCGGGGAAGATCTTGTAGAGGCCGGTACGGGAGATCAGCTGGCCGGAGAGCAGGGAGGAGACGACGACCCCGCACATCAGCGGCAGCATCAGCAGCCCCGACGAGGTGGCGCTGACGCCCTCGACCATCTGCAGGAAGCTCGGCAGATAGCTGGCCGCGCCGAACAGTGCGATGCCGACGGCGGCGCCCACCAGACCGGTGACGTTGAAGACGGAGTCGCGGAACAGCCGCAGCGGAAGCACCGGTTCGGGCGCGAACCGCTCGGCGACGACAAAGAGCACGCCGCTGACCAGCGCCCCCGCGGCCAGCCCGAGAATGACGCGGTCGCCCCAGGCATAGGTCGTACCGCCCCAGCTGGTGAGCAGGACCAGACAGGTCGAGAACGCCGCCATCAGCAGTGCGCCGAGAACGTCGAGCCGGGGCCGCACCCGGGGACGCGGCAGCTTGAGTGCGAAGGAGGTGACCAGCAGCGCGAGCAGGCCCACCGGCACGTTGAACCAGAAGCACCAGCGCCAGGACAGATCGTCCGTGAACCAGCCGCCCAGCAGCGGTCCTGCGACGGAGGCCAGCCCGAAGGCGGCCCCGATCAGACCCATGTAGCGCCCGCGTTGGCGCGCCGGCACCACATCCGCGATGATCGCCTGCACCCCGATCATCAGCCCGCCCGCACCGGTGCCCTGCACCGCGCGGTGGACGATCAGCTCCTCCATCGATCCGGCCCAGCCGGCCAGTGCCGAGCCGACGGTGAAGACACCGATGGCGAACAGGAAGATCCCTTTACGGCCGAAGAGATCGCCGAGCTTTCCGTAGACGGGCAGCCCGATGGTCATGGCCAGGAGGTAGGAGGTGACGGCCCAGGACATCTGGCGCATGCCGTCGAGTTCGCCGACGATCTTCGGAAGTGCCGTGGCGACAATGGTCTGTTCGAGCGCGGCCAGCAGCATGGCCAGCATCAACGCCCCGAACACGAGCCGGAGCCGGCGCGGCGAGAGGGCGGCGCCCTCCGGGTCGGACGCGGGCCCCGCCTCGGCCGCGCGCGGCTCGGCCTTTCCCTGCCCGGCCTTTCCCGGCTCGGCCCTTCCCGGCTCAGCCCTTCCTGGCTCGCCGACTTCCGCCGAGGCGGCTTCCGCTGAGGCCGCTTTGGCCGAGGGCACTTCGGCCGCCACCGCTTCCACCGAGGCCACTCCAGCCGAGGGCACTTCAGCCGGTTCAGCCGCGCCCGGCCGCCCGTACGCCCATACCCCGTTCGCCCACACCGAGGTCTCCGCGGGGTCCAGGGCTGGCGCCTGTACGGAAGTGGTCGTTACGGGAACCTCGCGCTGACCGGGCAGTTCGAGGGTGACTTCGACGGCGGCCGGGACCGGGAACGGCGCGGCTCCGGAGGGCTCAAGTACCGCTCCTGGTACGGGGTTCCCGTTGTCCCTGCTGCCGAGGATGGCCCCGCCGGTCCCGCCCATCGCACTCCCCTTGCCGCTGCCTGTGGGGGAGTATTTCTCGCATTGCACGACAAGAGCGTTCAAGCAGGGCTCGGGTGCGCGGCGTGGGACTGTTGGGGCTCAATTCAGTTGCCCGAGGCGCCTGTCGAGCTGCCGAACAGGGGTTTTCGCCGCAGAGGGGGGCGCCGGACGCAGCGGCGCCCTCGCCCGGAAACCACTCGATCCGGTGAGGGCGCGGCGCGGCGTGTGACAGCCCCGGTCAGCCAGCCTGTTCCATCTTGCCGGCCAGCCGCTGCAGCACCTCGTCGTAGATGCGGGCCAGGCCCTTGGGCGCGAAGGTCTTCTCGAAGAAGCCGCCGATGCCGCCCGCACCGTTCCAGACCGTCGTCACGGTGACCCGGGCGGTCTTCTCCTCGCTGCCCGGGGTCACCCGCCAGGTGGTGACCATCGAGGAGTTGCGGTCCTTCTCCACCAGTTCGCCGTCGGTGGGCTCGGTGACCTCCAGCAGGCAGTCCCGGATGCGCTTGCTGGTGGCCTGCAGCTTCCAGTGCACAAGGGTGCCCTCGCCGTCGCCGCCCTCCCGGACCTCGTACTCGCTGAACTGCGCGGGGAGCAGTTCGGCCCGGGTCCTGCTGTAGTCCGCCAGCGCATCGAACACGTCATCGGGCTTGGCGGCGATCTCCCGCTGCGTGGTCGCCTCGACCTGCGCCATGACTCCTCCTGTGATTGGACGGCCTGTGTTGGACGGGTGGCCAGCCAATCACCCTCCGGTCGGCTCCCCAAATCCGGCTTGACACGTTCGATACGAACGAGTGTTCTAATAGCTGGTACGGAGAAGCGACAGTGCCGCCAGAGGGACGCGACACCATCACCGAGGAGGCCGCAGATGCGCTGGGACGAGCTGAGGGACGCCGACGAACACAGCCGGACAGCGACGCCCGCCCTCTTCGGCGCCTCCGCCGTGACGAGCAGGGTGTTCGACACCCCCGAGTTCCGCGGGATGACTTTCCACGAGGTGCGGGCCCGCTCGCTGGTGAACAGGGTGCCCGGCGCCTCACGGATGCCGTTCGAATGGACCGTGAACCCCTACCGGGGCTGCTCGCACGCGTGCGTCTACTGCTTCGCACGACGCACGCACAGCTATCTGGACCTGGACACCGGAGAGGGCTTCGACACCCAGATCGTGGTGAAGGTCAACGCGCCCGAGCTGCTGCGCAAGGAGCTGAGCAGCCCGCGCTGGCGCGGCCAGCACATCGCCATGGGCACGAACGTCGACTGTTATCAGCGAGCCGAGGGGCGGTACCGGCTCATGCCGGGCATTCTGACCGCCCTGCGCGACTACGCGAACCCGTTCTCCATTCTCACCAAGGGCACGCTGATCCTGCGCGATCTGGATCTGCTGCGTTCGGCCGCCGCCATCACCGACGTCGGGATCTCGGTGTCCGTCGGCTTCACGGACGAGGAGCTGTGGCGCACCGTCGAGCCCGGCACCCCGGCCCCGGAGCGGCGACTGGATGTCGTACGGCGGCTCGCGGAGCACGGCATTCCATGCGGGGTGCTGATGGCTCCGGTGATCCCCTTTCTCGGCGACTCGCCGGCCCAGCTGCGGACCACCGTCCGCGCCATCGCAGCCGCGGGAGCCACCTCCGTGACGCCGCTGGCGCTGCACCTGCGGCCCGGTGCCCGCGAGTGGTACTTCCGCTGGCTGCACCAGCACCACCCGCACCTGGTACGGCACTACGAGGCGCTCTATTCGGGCGGCGCGTACGCACCCAAGTGGTATCAGCGGCGCATCACACGGCAGGTGCACGAGCTGGCCGCCGAGTACGGCGTCGGCCCCTCGACCTCCGGGGCCGCACGCCGGATCGAGACAGCGGAACCGTCCGCACCGACGCTCGCCGGGGACCTGGAGGACGCGGAGGAAAACCACTGCACCCAGCTCACCCTGCTCTGACAGCATGCGCGGCATGTCATCAGCACTCACTCACATCGCCACCCCCGAAGGTCTCGCGCCCGGGAACGGCTACAGCCATCTGGTCATCGGCGAGGGCAGGTTCGCCGCGATATCAGGACAGGTGGCGCTCGACGCGGACGGCAAGGTCGTCGGCGAAGGCGATCCGGAGGCTCAGGCCGAGCAGGTGTTCGCCAACCTCCAGCGCTGCCTCGCGGAGGCCCACGCCACGTTCTCCGACGTCGTGAAGTTCACCTTCTTCGTCACCGACCTCGCGGTCATGCCCGCACTGCGCGCCGTACGCGACCGGCATCTCGACCCCGCACGGCTCCCCGCGTGCAGCGCCGTGCAGGTGGCCGGGCTGGTGCGGCCGGAGCTCCTGATCGAGATCGAGGCGCTCGCCGTCCTCCCGCCTGGGGCGCCGTGATCCCGCCGGGGCGCCGTGATCCCCCGAAGGTGACTGCGGCCCACGATGGCAACTCCGGCATACGCGCACGGACCGGCGTGTCCCAGGACGTAAGAGCGGTTAGCGGATAATTTGCCTCGAAGGGGCATAGCCCTGGCCAGGGATTCCTGGCCACGACCGCACGCCGACCGCCTTGCCCTGGAGATCTGGAGCGCCTGTATGCGCCTGCTGCTGGTCCACCCGAGCGCGCTGATGTACTCGGAAATCTTCCTCCGTCTGGAGCCGCTCGGCCTCGAGCGGGTGGCCGCCGCCGCCAGGGAAGCGGGGCACCAGGTGCGGGTGGTCGATCTGCAAGTGCTCAGCAGGAAGCTGCTGGAGCAGGAGCTGCGGTCCTTCCAGCCGGAGGCACTGGGCATCTCCCTCAACTACCTGGCCAACATCCCGGAGGCCATCGAGATCGCCCACAGCGCGAAGGCGGCGGCGCCCGGGTGCTTCGTCTTCTTCGGCGGCCACAGCATCTCCTTCATCGGCGACCATGTGCTGGAACAGGCCGACGGAGCGGTCGACGCCATCGCCCGCGGAGAGGGCGAGACCGTCGTCGTCCCGCTGCTGGAGGCCGTACGGGACGGCGCTGCCCATACGGTGCCGGGCGTGGTGACGGCGGAAGGGCGCGGTCCGGCCCCGAAGATGCTGGACAGCATCGACCGGCCGCGCCCGGCGCGGGATCTGATGCGCCGCCGCAACCGCTACTTCATCGGCGAGCTCGACCCCTGCGCCTCCATCGAGTTCACCCGCGGCTGCCCCTGGGACTGCTCCTTCTGCTCCGCCTGGACGTTCTACGGGCGCAGCTACCGGCGGGCCGCACCTGAGGCCGCTGCGGAGGAGATGGCGTCCATCCGGGAGCCGAACGTCTTCATCGTCGACGACGTCGCCTTCATCAAGCCCGACCACGGCCACGGCATCGCCGCCGAGCTGGAGCGCCGCAACATCCGCAAGCGCTACTACCTGGAGACCCGCGCCGATGTCCTGCTGCGCAACGAGGAGGTCTTCGAACGGTGGACCAAGCTGGGCCTGAAGTACATGTTCCTCGGCATGGAGGCGCTGGACGCCGACGGGCTCGACCAGTTCCGTAAGCGCATCAGCCCGGACGAGAACTTCAAGGCGCTGGAGAAGGCCCGGCGGATGGGCATCAGCGTGGCGATCAACCTGATCGTCGATCCCGGGTGGGACGAGGAACAGTTCCGGCTGGTACGCGAGTTCGCGCTGGCGGTGCCGGAGATCGTGCATCTGACCGTCATGACGCCGTATCCGGGCACGGAGGTCTGGCACACCGAGGCCCGCCAGCTGACCACCCGCGACTACCGGCTCTTCGACATCCAGCACGCCGTCGTACCCACCCGGCTGCCGCTGGAGCACTTCTACCGCGAGCTGGTCAGCACCCAGGCCGTCATCAACCGCAAGCACCTGGGGCTGAGCACCGCCATCGGCGCCCTGCGGGTGCTGGGCCGCAATCTGGCGCACGGCCAGACGAACTTCGCCCGCATGCTGTGGAGGTTCGGCCGCGTCTACAACGCCGACCGGCAACTCGCCGACCACGCGCGCCCGGTCAGATACGAGCTGCCCGTACCCGAGCGCCGCGGCGCCCCCGGCCGCAAGGAGCTGTTCGTCCATACGATCGGCCGCTCGGGCACCCGCACCCAGGAGACGGGACAGCAGCAGACCGAACAGCAGACCGGGCCCGCGCAATAACGTCGGCCCGAGCCGTCAGCCCGCCGGGTCCTCGCGCGGTGGGGCGTCGTCGTTGCCGCGCCGGATGGTGCGCAACGGACCGCCCGGCCGCCACGTACGGAAGACGATCTCCTCGCCCTCGATGGTGACCCGCACCGCCTCTTCGACCTCGACCCGGAAGAGATGGAAGGCCTCGGGCACATGGCCCTCCGGCATGTCTGCCACCCAGCGCCCCATCTCCTCCGGGTCCGCCACCTCCACCGCGCGCCCCGAGATCCGTACGTCTCCCCCGTCCATGTCCGAGCCCGAGCCGGGGTTGGCGTACATCGCGAACCGCGGGTCGCGGCGCAGGTCCAGCGCTTTGAGCGAGTTCGGCATCATGCCCAGCCACATCTCGCCGGCCCGGAAGTCCGCCTCCAGCCCGGTCAGCCGCGGCGAACCGTCCTTGCGGAGGGTGGCCAGCACATGGTGTATGTGGCGAACCGCTGCTCGACCGTCTCGGCGAAGGCGGGCTCGGCCTCGTGGAAGCCGTGCCAGCTGACGCCGCCGGGCACGGTCACGTTCTCCGTCGTCATACGGACAGCGTGCGGCCCTAACCCGACATCTTCTGTCGGGTTTCCCGGCGCGCGGTCTCCTCGGTCTCACCGCGCCGGGACTGGGTGGGGATCCGGGCCAGAGCCGCCTTCGCGGAAGGGGAGAGCCGGTGGTGCTCGGCCGCGGCGTCCAGGACCGGGATGGCGCGTTTGTCGCCCAGCGCGCCGAGGCCGACGACGCACGCCTCGGCGATCGGCCAGTAGTGCAGCGGGCCGATCAGCAGGCGCTGGAGGACGTTGATGAGGGTGGGCACCGACTCCGGGGCACGCAGCGCGGTCAGCAGCCGGACGGGGTAGAGCGCGTAGGCGGTGCGCAGCTCGTTGGTGGCCAGGGCCGCCGCCGCCTTGGCCGTACGGGGATCGCGCAGCCGCTCCAGCGCCTGGGCCGCGCTGGCACAGCAGACCGGGTCGCGGTAGTTCAGCATGAAGATGAGCGTCTCGAATGCCCTGCGGTCGCCGGCGCTGCCCAGTGCGAAGGCCGCGATCTCTCGGGCCCACAGCGGCCGTTCGGTCTCCACGAGCACGGCGGCGAGCTGATCGCGCGCCTCCGTGCTGCGCTGCCTGGCCAGCGTCACCAGACGTGCGTACTCGACGGGCTCGGCCTCGGGCCGCACTCGGTCGATCAGCGCTCGGAACGCGTCGCCCACTCCGGCTCCCCCTCACGTGCTGAGTTCCACAGCGGTGGAAGTGTTCCTACCCCTGGCTTTATGGTTACCCACGAGTTAAGGTGCTCATCAGAGCGGTATCCCCGCTCAGGCGGTTTGGTGACGCAGCCGCCGAGAGTGACGTCGGTTCGGCAGCGGGCCCACCACGCGCACAGGCGCGCCGGGTCCGTACGGGCCGCCTCGTGACCGGGCCCCGGGACAGGGCCGCGCAGCGGGGCGTGACCGGTAACTCCCCTGCCTTGCGCGTGCATACGCACGTGCGCCCGGTAGTGCACGAAACCCTCACCCTCATCAACCACTCCCCCCTCGCCGGGGGGCCTGTGTCACACCCTCTGGAGTCCCCTGATGGACCGTCCTCCCCTGCGCACGATCGCCGTCGTCGGCCTCGGCACGATGGGTACCGGCATTGCCGATATTCTCGCCCGCGCCGGGCGTGAGGTCATCGGCATCGACACGAACGAAGCAGCCGCGCGGCAGGCCGTTGTCGCGCTGGAGTCCTCCACGGCGCGCTCGGTGGAGCGCGAGCGGATGACGCAGAGCGAGCGCCGGGAAACGCTGGCGCGCTTCCGTACCTTCTCCGGTCTCGAGGCCGCGGCCGAGGCCGATCTCGTCATCGAGGTGGTGCCGGAGGACTACGACACCAAGTGCCAGGTCTTCGCCGAGCTGGACACCGTCGTCAAGCCGGACACCATCCTGGCGACCGGCACCAACGCGCTGTCGGTGACACGGCTGGCCGCCGACTCCGACCGGCCGGAGCGCGTGCTGGGGCTGCACTTCTTCAATCCGGCGCCCGCGATGAAGCTCGTGGAGATCGTCTCCTCGGTGCTCACCTCGCCCCAGGCGGTCGCCGCCGTCACGGAGTTGGCCAGGGAGCTGGGCAAGGATCCGATCGCGGTCGGTGACCGACCCGGATTCGTCGCGGACGGGCTGCTGTTCGGATATCTGAACCAGGCCGCCGCGATGTACGAGTCCCGCTACGCCACTCGTGAGGACATCGACTCCGCCATGAAACTGGGGTGCGGTCTGCCGATGGGCCCGCTGGCCCTCCTCGATCTGATCGGTATCGACACCGCACGCACCGTACTGGAGGCGATGTACGAGCAGTCGCACGACCGGCTGCACGCGCCCGCGCCGGTCCTGCGGCAGCTGAGCGAGGCCGGCCTGACGGGACGTAAAGCGGGGCGCGGCTTCTACACCTACGCGGCGCCCGGCAGCGCCGAGGTGGTGCCGGACGCGCTCACCCCGGACCCGGCGGCGCGGCGCGGCGCGGGCCGGCAGGTCGCAGAGGTGGGCGTCGTGGGCTCGGGGACGATGGCGGGCGGTATCGCCGAGGTCTTCGCCAAGGCCGGCTACCGCACGGTGCTGGCGGCGCGCAGCGAGCAGAAGGCGCAGACCGCCAAGGAGCGGGTGGCGCGGTCGCTGGAGCGTTCGGTCACCAAGGGCCGGATGACGGCCGAGGACCGGGACGCCACCCTGGCGCTGATCACCCCGGCCGGTTCGCTCGACGCGCTCGGCACGGCCGATCTGGTGGTCGAGGCGGTGGCCGAAGAGCTCGGCGTCAAACGGCAGTTGTTCCAGCGGCTGGACGAGGTCTGCAAGCCGGGCGCCGTGCTGGCCACCACCACCTCCTCGCTGCCGGTGGTCGCCTGCGCCCGCGCCACCTCCAGGCCGCAGGACGTGATCGGCATGCACTTCTTCAACCCGGCTCCGGCAATGAAGCTGGTCGAGGTCGTCTCCACGGTGCTGACCGCAGGGGAAGCGCGGGCCACCGTCCGCGAGATCTGCGCGAAGATCCGCAAGCATCCGGTGGACTGCGGCGACCGCGCGGGCTTCATCGTCAACGCGCTGCTCTTCCCGTATCTGAACAACGCCGTGAAGATGCTCCAGGACCACTACGCCTCGCTGGACGACATCGACGCCGCGATGAAGCTCGGCGGCGGCTATCCGATGGGCCCCTTCGAGCTGCTGGACGTGGTGGGACTGGACGTCTCGCTCGCGATCGAGCGGGTGCTGCACGAGGAGTTCCGCGACCCCGGGCTGGCGCCGGCTCCGCTGCTGGAACATCTGGTCGCCGCGGGCTGCCTGGGCAGGAAGACGGGGCGCGGCTTCCGCGAGTACGCACGCCGGTGACCGGCCTGGGCACCGGATGGGGCGGGCTGTTGGAACCGCCGGCAGGCGGCCCGGCGAACAGCCCGTCCCCCGAGTCCGTCACGGCGTGTAACGTTCACCACATGCCAGAGCCCGAGAAGAACTCCCGTACGACCAGCCAGCGTGCGAACGGTGCCGCAACCCAGCGACTCAGGGTGCGCCGTGAGTTGGCCGCCGCTGCCATGGAGCTCTTCGCCACGAAGGGTTACGAAGCGACGACGGTGGATGAGATCGCGGCGGCTGCGGGCGTCGCCCGGCGCACCTTCTTCCGGCACTTCCGCTCCAAGGAAGAGGCGATCTTCCCCGACCACGACGACACCCTCGTGAGAGCCCAGGCGGTGCTGGAGGCGGCACCCGCGCACGAGCATCCGCTGGACACCGTGTGCCGGGGCATCAAGGAAGTCATGAAGATGTACGCCGCCTCGCCGAAGGGCAGCGTGGAGCGGTACAAGCTCACCCGCGAGGTGCCGGCGCTGCGGGAGCGGGAGATCGCCTCCGTGGCCCGCTACGAGCGGCTGTTCACCCGCTATCTGCTGGGCCACTTCGACGAGGAGGCGCACCGCGACGGCGTCAGCGGCTACGACGAGCCGCTGCTGGCCGAGGTGGCGGCCTCGGCAGTGGTGACCGCGCACAACCATGTGCTGCGGCGCTGGCTGCGCTCGGGCGCGGCCGGCGATGTGATGGCGCAGCTCGACCACGCCTTCGCCATCGTGCGGCGTACGTTCGGCACCGGTTTCGGTGCGCACCGCCCCAGCGCCGAGCAGCCGGCGGCGGCCGTGGAGCGCCGGGACGAGGTGCTGGTGACCGTCGCCCGTACCGACGCCCCGCTCGGCGAGATCATGTCCACCATCGAACGCGCACTCTCCCGGGACTGACCCTCCGGTCCGCGGCCACCCCCTGAGTGAGTCGGGTGAATTGCGCCCGCAGCTGCGCCCCGCATACCCGCTACCGGGCCGGCGAGCGGAAACCATGGCGCGAAGGCGACGTGGAGGTGCGCAGTGTCGGTGGCGCCGGGTGGGGCGAAGGGCCCCAGACACAAGGCGAAGCGGTCCAGGCCGTGGCTGCGGACCAAGTCGGTCGAGGAATCGATTCTCGACACCGACGACCCCGAGGGCGGGCTGCGCAAGTCGCTCTCGGCACTGGATCTGACCGTCTTCGGCGTCGGCGTGATCATCGGCACCGGCATCTTCGTACTGACCGGCCAGGTGGCCAAGTCGACGGCGGGGCCCGCGGTGGCCATCTCGTTCGCCGCCGCCGGTCTGGTGTGCACACTGGCCGCGCTGTGCTACGCCGAGTTCGCCTCCACGGTCCCGGTGGCCGGCTCCGCCTACACCTTCGCGTACGCCTCGCTCGGTGAGCTGCCCGCCTGGATCATCGGCTGGGACCTGGTGCTGGAGCTGGCGCTGGGCTGTGCCGTGGTGGCGGTGGGCTGGTCGGGATACGTCCGTTCGCTGCTGGACAGCATCGGCTGGAATCTGCCGGACTGGCTCTCGGGCACCAGTGATCAGACCGGCTTCGGCTTCGATCTGCTGGCCAGTGTGCTGGTGCTGCTGCTGACGGTGATCCTGGTCGTCGGCATGAAGCTGTCGGCGCGGGTCACCTCCACCGTCGTGGCGATCAAGGTGGGGGTGGTGCTGCTGGTGATCCTCGCGGGTGCGTTCTTCGTCACGGCCGACAACTACGACCCCTTCATCCCGCCGGCCCAGGGGGCGATGGACTCCGGGTCCGGCTTCGCGGCGCCGCTGATCCAGCTGATGTCCGGATACCAGCAGACCACGTTCGGCGTGATGGGCATCTTCACCGGCGCCGCCATCGTCTTCTTCGCGTTCATCGGCTTCGACGTGGTGGCCACGGCCGCCGAGGAGACCCACAACCCGCAGCGCGACATGCCGCGCGGCATTCTCGGCTCGCTGGTCATCTGCACGGTGCTGTACATCGCGGTCTCGATCGTGGTCACCGGGATGCGCAAGTACACGGAGCTGACCGTGGACGCGCCGCTGGCCGATGCGTTCAAGGCCGTCGGTGAGCCGTTCTGGGCCGGGCTGATCAGCTTCGGCGCCGCGGTCGGGCTGACGACCGTGTGCATGATTCTGCTGCTGGGGCAGTCGCGGGTGTTCTTTGCGATGAGCCGGGACGGGCTGCTGCCGCCGGCCTTCGCGCGGGTGCATCCCCGGTTCGGCACGCCGTACCGCTCGACCATTCTGCTCGGTGTGGTGGTGGCGGTGATCGCGGGGTTTGTCAGCCTTTCCGAGCTGGCCGAACTCGTCAATATCGGGACACTTTTCGCGTTCGCGGTGGTGGCGCTGGGTGTCATCATCCTGCGCCGCACCCGGCCGGACCTGCCGCGCGCTTTCCGTACCCCGCTGGTGCCCGCACTGCCGATCACCTCGGTGCTGGCCTCGCTGTGGCTGATGCTGAATCTGCCTGCGGAGACGTGGGCGCGGTTCGGGGCGTGGATGGGGGTGGGGGCCGTGCTGTATGCGGGGTACGGGCGGCGGAGGAGCCGACTGCGGCGCGGTGAGGAGCCGTTGCCGCATCACGTGCCGTAGCCGCTGGGGAGGGGGTGCCCCTGATCCCCCGCCGCAGTCTGCGGGTTCGCCGTGGCTGGTCGCGCCCACGCGGCGGAGCCGCATATCGATACAGCCCCGCGCCCCTTCGGGGCGGCTTCTGATCGATCATCGCTCAGATGAGGGCAGATCGCGCCATGTGAGAATTCACGGCACAGGGTGCCTTGTGTACTGGCACTGAGTGTCATACCTTGGCGTCAGTCCGGGCGCTGTCCCCGCGGCCCAAACCGCGTGCCCCGGACCGCTTGGCGTCACAAGCACCCGCGCACACCCGCGCACCACCAGCACAGCCGAACCGACGGCACTGCCTCACAACCGACGTCCCTCAAGCGACCTTGCAAGCTCGCGCTTCGCCGGAGGCATTCCGTGAACCAGATCCTCGACGCGATCCTCGCGTCCGACACCTCGCCGGAGGACTTCGCCGCCCTCCCGCTGCCCGAGTCCTACCGCGCCATGACCGTCCACAAGGACGAGGCCGGCATGTTCGAAGGGCTGGAGACCCGGGACAAGGACCCCCGCAAGTCCCTGCACCTCGACGAGGTGCCGCTGCCCGAACTCGGTCCCGGCGAGGCCCTGGTGGCCGTGATGGCCTCCTCGGTCAACTACAACTCCGTGTGGACCTCGATCTTCGAGCCGCTGTCCACCTTCGGTTTCCTGGAGCGCTACGGCCGGCTCTCGCCGCTGGCCAAGCGGCACGATCTGCCGTACCACATCATCGGTTCCGACCTGGCGGGCGTCGTGCTGCGTACCGGCGTGGGCGTCAACTCCTGGAAGCCGGGCGACGAGGTGGTCGCGCACTGCCTCTCCGTCGAACTGGAGTCCGCCGACGGGCACAACGACACGATGCTCGACCCCGAGCAGCGGATCTGGGGCTTCGAGACCAACTTCGGCGGGCTCGCCGAGATCGCGCTGGTCAAGTCCAACCAGCTGATGCCCAAGCCGGACCACCTCAGCTGGGAGGAGGCGGCAGCGCCGGGGCTGGTCAACTCCACCGCCTACCGGCAGCTGGTCTCCCGCAACGGCGCCGGTATGAAGCAGGGCGACAACGTGCTCATCTGGGGCGCCAGCGGCGGGCTCGGCTCGTACGCCACCCAGTTCGCGCTGGCCGGCGGCGCCAACCCGATCTGTGTCGTCTCCAGCGAGGAGAAGGCCGAGATCTGCCGCCGGATGGGCGCCGAGGCCATCATCGACCGCAAGGCCGAGGGCTACCGGTTCTGGAAGGACGAGCACAATCAGGACCCCAAGGAGTGGAAGCGCTTCGGCAAGCGCATCCGCGAGCTGACCGGCGGCGAGGACGTGGACATCGTCTTCGAGCACCCGGGGCGCGAGACGTTCGGCGCGAGCGTCTACGTCACCCGCAAGGGCGGCACCATCGTCACCTGCGCCTCCACCTCGGGCTACGAGCACAGCTACGACAACCGCTACCTGTGGATGTCGCTGAAGCGGATCGTCGGCTCGCACTTCGCCAACTACCGCGAGGCGTGGGAGGCCAACCGGCTGATAGCCAAGGGCAAGATCCACCCGACGCTCTCCAAGTCGTACCCCCTGGAGGAGACCGGCCAGGCCGCGCACGACGTGCACCGCAACGTCCATCAGGGCAAGGTCGGCGTGCTGTGCCTGGCCCCCGAGGAGGGCCTGGGCGTGCGCGACACGGAGAAGCGGGCCCAGCACATCGACGCCATCAACCGCTTCAGGAACGTGTGAGACGGCCCGATGACTGAGCGTCAGAAGGACCGGCCGTGGCTCATGCGGACATACGCGGGCCACTCCACGGCCGAGGCGTCCAACGAGCTGTACCGGCGCAACCTCGCCAAGGGGCAGACCGGGCTGTCCGTCGCCTTCGATCTGCCCACCCAGACCGGATACGACCCCGACCACGTCCTCGCCCGCGGCGAGGTGGGCCGGGTCGGGGTGCCGGTCTCCCATCTGGGCGACATGCGCAGGCTCTTCGACGGCATCCCGCTGGAGAAGATGAACACCTCCATGACCATCAACGCCACCGCCATGTGGCTGCTGGCGCTCTACCAGGTGGTCGCGGAGGAACAAGGCCTTGGAGAAGAAGGCATCTCCCAGTTGCAGGGCACGACGCAGAACGACATCGTCAAGGAGTACCTCTCGCGCGGGACACACGTCTTCCCGCCGGGGCCCTCGCTGCGGCTGACCACCGACATGATCGCCTACACGGTCGCCCATCTGCCCAAGTGGAACCCGGTGAACATCTGCAGTTACCACCTGCAGGAGGCCGGGGCCACGCCGGTGCAGGAGATCTCGTACGCGATGGCGACGGCGGTCGCGGTGCTGGACGCGGTACGGGACAGCGGGCAGGTGCCGCCTGAGGAGTTCGGGCGGGTGGTGGCGCGGATCTCGTTCTTCGTGAACGCGGGCGTCCGCTTCGTCGAGGAGATGTGCAAGATGCGGGCCTTCACCCGCATCTGGGACCGGATCACCAGTGAGCGCTACGGCATCACCGACCCCAAGCAGCGCCGCTTCCGCTACGGCGTGCAGGTCAACTCGCTGGGCCTTACCGAGGCGCAGCCCGAGAACAACGTGCAGCGCATCGTGCTGGAGATGCTGGCCGTCACCCTCTCCAAGGACGCGCGGGCCCGTGCCGTGCAGCTGCCCGCCTGGAACGAGGCGCTGGGCCTGCCCCGGCCCTGGGACCAGCAGTGGTCGCTGCGTATCCAGCAGGTGCTGGCGCATGAGAGCGATCTGCTGGAGTACGAGGACATCTTCGCCGGCTCGCATGTGATCGAGGCCAAGGTGGACGCGCTGGTGGAGGCGTCGCTGGCCGAGATGGCGCGGATCGAGGAGATGGGCGGAGCGATGGCGGCCGTCGAGTCCGGCTATCTGAAGTCCCAGCTGGTCGCCTCGCACGCGGAGCGGCGGGCCCGGATCGAGTCGGGCGAGGAGAAGATCGTCGGCGTCAACTGCTACGAGTCGACCGAGCCGAGCCCGCTCACCGCCGACCTGGACACCGCGATCCTGACCGTCGACCCGGCCGGTGAGGCGGCGACCGTGGAGGCCGTCAAGCGCTGGCGCGAGACCCGCGACGAGCCGTTCTGGCGCGAGGGCACCCGCGAGCCGGGGCTGTACCCGAGCGCCGAGCAGGCCCTCGCGGCGCTGCGGGAGGCGGCGGCGAGCGACACCAATCTGATGGAGGCCACGCTGGAGTGCGCCCGCGCCGGGGTCACCACCGGGGAGTGGGCGGGGGCGCTGCGCGAGGTCTTCGGCGAGTTCCGCGCGCCGACCGGGGTGAGTTCGGCCCCGGTCGCGGTCAGCGCCGAGGAGGGCTCGGAGCTGGACGAGGTCCGCCGGCAGGTGGAGCGCACCGCGGCGGAGCTGGGCGTCGGCAAGCTGCGGCTGCTGGTGGGCAAGCCGGGGCTCGACGGCCACAGCAACGGCGCCGAACAGATCGCCGTACGGGCCCGGGACGCGGGCTTCGAGGTGGTCTACCAGGGCATCAGGCTCACGCCCGAGGAGATCGTCTCGGCGGCACTCGCCGAGGACGTGCACTGCGTGGGCCTGTCCATCCTCTCCGGCTCGCACGCCGAACTGGTGCCCGACGTGCTGGAGCGGATGCGGAAGGCGGGCGCGGCCGACGTCCCCGTGATCGTGGGCGGGATCATCCCGTCGGCGGACGCGCGGGCGCTGCGCGAGGCGGGGGTCGCCGCCGTCTTCACCCCGAAGGACTTCGGGATCACCCGGATCATCGGCCGTATCGTCGACGAGATCCGGACACAGCACAAGCTCCCGGCGCACGATCAGCGCAGTGAGCGCGACCAGCGAGAACCAGTGGAGGTCACCTCGTGAACAGCGACAACCGGCAGCGGGCGCTCCGTCCGCGGCGCTCCTGCCTGGCGGTGCCCGGCAGCAACCCGCGGTTCCTGGAGAAGGCGCAGGGCCTCCCCGCCGACCAGGTCTTCCTCGACCTGGAGGACGCCTGCGCCCCGCTGGCCAAGCCGGAGGCGCGGCACACCATTGTGAAGTTCCTCAACGAGGGCGACTGGAGCGGCAAGACGCGCGTCGTGCGGGTCAACGACTGGACCACCGAGTGGACCTACCGCGATGTGGTCACCGTCGTGGAGGGCGCGGGCGCCAACCTGGACTGCGTGATGCTGCCGAAGGTGCAGGACGCGGCTCAGGTGCAGGCGCTGGACATGCTGCTGACGCAGATCGAGAAGACGGTGGGCCTGGAGGTCGGCCGGATCGGTATCGAGGCGCAGATCGAGAACGCCAAGGGCCTGGTGAACGTGGACGCGATCGCCGCGGCGTCGCCGCGGATGGAGACCATCGTCTTCGGCCCGGCCGACTTCATGGCGTCCATCAACATGAAGTCCCTGGTGGTGGGCGAGCAGCCGCCCGGCTATCCGGCCGACGCCTACCACTACATCCTGATGCGGATCCTGATGGCGGCCCGTACGCACGACCTCCAGGCCATCGACGGGCCCTACCTCCAGATCCGCGATGTGGAGGGCTACCGGAAGGTCGCCCAGCGGGCCGCCGCGCTCGGCTTCGACGGCAAGTGGGTGCTGCACCCGGGCCAGGTGGAGGTCTCCAACGAGGTCTTCTCGCCCTCCCAGGAGGACTACGACCACGCCGAGCTGATTCTGGACGCGTACGAGTACTACACCTCGGAGGCGGGCGGCAAGAAGGGCTCGGCGATGCTCGGCGACGAGATGATCGACGAGGCCAGCCGCAAGATGGCGCTGGTCGTCTCCGGCAAGGGCCGCGCGGCCGGGATGCAGCGGACCTCGACCTTCACCCCTCCGGAGGGCTGAGCCATGCAGTTCGGACGCACCTATGAAGAGTTCACCGTCGGCGACGTCTACAAGCACTGGCCGGGCAAGACGGTCACCGAGTACGACGACCACCTGTTCTGTCTGCTGACCATGAACCACCACCCGCTGCACATGGACAGCAACTACGCCGAATCGACGACCGATTTCGGCAAGAACGTGGTGGTCGGCAACTACATCTACTCGCTGCTGCTGGGGATGTCGGTGCCGGACGTGTCGGGGAAGGCGATCGCCAACCTGGAGATCGAATCGCTCAAGCACGTGGCGCCGACCTTCCACGGGGACACCATCTACGGCGAGACGACGGTGCTGGACAAGATTCCCTCGAAGTCGAAGAGCGACCGCGGAATCGTGCACGTCGAGACCAAGGGCTACAAGCAGGACGGCACGCTGGTGTGCGTCTTCCGGCGCAAGGTGATGGTGCCGACCGAGACGTACGTCAAGGAGCGTGGCGGGGAACAGCCGGGCCGTCCCGAGCTGCGGGAGCCGGCACCGAAGGGCGGTAGGTGAGATGGGCCGGCTGGCGCAGACCGAGGGTCTGACGGAGATACAGCAAGAAATCCTCACGACGGTGCGGAACTTCGTCGACAAGGAGATTCTCCCTGTCGCCACGGAGCTGGAGCACAAGGACGAGTACCCCACCGAGATCGTCGAGGGTCTGAAGGAGCTGGGGATCTTCGGCCTGATGATCCCCGAGGAGTACGGCGGCCTGGGTGAGTCGCTGCTCACCTATGCGCTGTGCGTGGAGGAGATCGCCCGCGGCTGGATGAGTGTGTCGGGCATCATCAACACGCACTTCATCGTGGCGTACATGCTCAAGCAGCACGGCACGCAGGAGCAGAAGGACCACTTCCTGCCGAAGATGGCCACCGGCGAGATCCGTGGCGCGTTCTCGATGTCCGAGCCGGGGCTGGGCTCCGATGTGTCGGCCATCACCTCCAAGGGCGTGCGGGCAGCGGACGGTTCCGGCGACTTCCTGCTCAACGGGCAGAAGATGTGGCTGACCAACGGTGGCTCCTCGACGCTGGTGGCCGTGTTGTGCCGGACCGACGAGGGGCACCCGGAAGGCACGGCTCCGCACAAGTCGATGACGACGTTCCTGATGGAGAAGGAGCCCGGTTTCGGCCAGGTCAGGCCCGGGCTGACCATCCCCGGCAAGATCGACAAAATGGGCTACAAAGGCGTCGACACCACCGAGTTGATCATGGACGACCTGCGGATTCCGGCCGACCGGGTACTCGGCGGCGCGACGGGCCGCGGTTTTTACCAGATGATGGACGGGGTCGAGGTCGGCCGGGTAAATGTCGCAGCACGTGGTTGCGGCGTCGCACAGCGTGCCTTCGAGCTCGGGATCGCATACGCGCAGCAGCGTCACACGTTTGGCAAGCCCATCTCCGGGCATCAGGCCATTCAGTTCAAGCTGGCCGAAATGGCCACGAAGGTCGAGGCAGCTCACGCCCTGATGGTGGGCGCAGCTCGCAAGAAGGACTCCGGTCAACGCAACGACCTGGAGGCCGGGATGGCGAAATATCTCGCCTCCGAGTACTGCAAGGAGGTCGTGGAAGACGCCTTCCGCATCCACGGCGGGTACGGTTTCAGCAAGGAATACGAGATCGAGCGGCTCTACCGGGAGGCGCCGATGCTGCTGATCGGCGAAGGAACCGCAGAGATCCAGAAAATGATCGTGGGCCGACGACTCCTGGAGGAGTACCGTAGCCAGGGCTGAATGTCCTTTTCGGGGTGTTTTCTTGGTATTCAAGATCACACCCCGAACCGGGACTTCGGCCACTGACTGGCCCGCTGGCTTGCCCAGTTGCCATCAGAAACCGATAGCATCCCGGGAAAGCCGCCGTCCCCTGTCAACCTACGCGGCTCCCTCCGCTACGAAGGTCATTCATGCCCCACAGCCCATCCACAGCACCCAGCGGCTCTCCCTCGTCCGGCGCTGACGGCCCCGGCTCCGGCGCATCCCGCACACCTCGTGTGCGCCTCGCGCGCGGAGCCTCGCCGTGGCTCGCACCGACCGTCGCGACGGCAGCCCTCAGCCTGGCCCGCGCCCGCAAGTCGAAGCGCGCCGCACTGGTCGCCGTGCCCGCGACGGCGCTCGCCGCCGGGATGCTGTGGTTCTTCCGGGACCCGGAGCGGGAAATCGGCCAGGGCCGGGTGATCTCCCCGGCCGACGGCGTGGTGCAGAGCATCATGCCGTGGCAGGACGGCCGTACCCGCGTCGCCATCTTCATGAGCCCGCTGAACGTCCACGTCAACCGCGCCCCCCTCGCGGGCACGGTGACGTCCGTCGAGCACATCCCCGGCGGCTTCGTTCCCGCGTTCAACAAGGAGAGCGAGAACAACGAGCGCGTCGTCTGGCACTTCGACACCGAGCTGGGCGATATCGAGATGGTCCAGATCGCCGGCGCCGTGGCCCGGCGGATCGTTCCCTACCTGCCCAGTGGTGCCAAGGTCGAGCAGGGCGAGCGCCTCGGGCTGATCAGGTTCGGCTCCCGGGTGGACGTCTACCTCCCCAAGGGCGTCGAGACGGCCGTGGAGGTCGGTCAGACCACGACAGCGGGGGTGACTCGCCTTGACCGTGATTGATCCCGACGCGAAGGCGCCCTGGGTCCCGGCCCAGGACCGCCAGGCCGACTACGCGGAGTACGCGGACGGGGACTTCGACGAGTACGCCGACGACGCGGACGACGAGATGCCGCTGTCGACCCGGCTGTCGATCGCCGACACCCTCACGCTGGGCAACGCGACCTGCGGCTTCATGGCGGTGTACTTCACCACCACCGGCGTCCTCATCCCGCATCTGACCGGCAGCGAGGATGGCGGCATGGCCCGGCACAGCGCCGCCACGGCCGTGGTGCTCATGCTGATGGCGGCCGTCTTCGACCTCTTCGACGGGCTGGTCGCACGCAAGCTGCGCAGCTCGGCCATGGGCGCCGAGCTGGACAACCTCTCCGACCTGATCAGCTTCGGGCTGGCACCCGCGTATTTCGTGGCCGTCTGGGGCATGGTCGCCAACGACGCACACCAGCGGATCTCCGTGGTCGCCGCTGTGGTGGTGCTGCTGGCGGTGGTGCTGCGGCTTGCGCGGTTCTCCTGCGTGCCCATGCGGAACGGGATGTTCCAGGGCATGCCGGGGCCTTTCGGCGCTTTGACCGTCATCTCGATCGTGCTGCTGGAGCTGCCCTTCGTGCCGACCGCGCTCGGCATTCTCGGCGTCGCGTGGCTGATGGTCAGCCGTGTCGAGTACCCGAAGCCGCGGGGGCGGCTGGCCGTGGCCATGCTGTGCTGGATCGTGCTCAGCATGGGCCTGCTGGCCTCCTGGGCGTTCGACGCGCCCGGGGGCGAGCTGCTGCTGCAGACGGGATGTGCGCTTCAGGTGGTGCTGGGCGCTGTGATTCCGCTCTTCGCGACGGCACGCCGGGTGAACGCCTTCCGGGACAACCGCCGCGAGGCCCGCGCTGCTGCCCAGGGCTGATCCGCTGCCTGCTCTGCCGTGAGGGGCCCGCCACGCTGTGGCGGGCCCCTTTCTCGTGTCTGCGGGGGGGGTGTGGCTGTGCCTGGGGGCGCGGCTGTGCC
>NZ_JADKMA010000092.1 GCF_017676365.1 Streptomyces oryzae | reverse complement strand
GCACACCCCACGCCACCGACGCCCCCCACGTACCCCGCGTCCCCGTAACGAGGGCGTGCTGCGCTGGCTGCCGCTGGCGCCCGCGACGACGGTGATGCTGCTCTTCCTGGCCGGACCCATCGGCTACTGCTTCGCGCTGGCGTTCACCGACATGCGGCTGACCGGGCAGGAGTCGGCGTCGTTCGTGGGGCTGGACAACTTCACCCGCGCTTTCGGGGACGCGCACTTCCGCAACGCGGTCGTCCTCACGCTCGTCTTCACCCTCATCTCCTCGGTCCTGGGACAGAACAGCCTGGGCCTGGCGCTCGCCTCGCTGATGCGGCGGGCCTCCCGGACCGTACGGACGGTCACCGGCGCCGTGGTGATCAGCGCCTGGGTGCTGCCGGAGATCGTGGCGGGGTTCTTGCTGTACACCTTCTTCCACCGGGAGGGCCAGCTCAACGCCGTACTGCACTGGCTGCAGCTGCCCACCCAGAACTGGCTGGTGACGCTGCCGATCCTGGCGGTCTCCTTCGCCAACGTATGGCGCGGGACGGCGTTTTCGATGCTGGTCTACTCGGCGGCGCTCGCCGGGATTCCGCAGGAGGTCACCGAGTCGGCCGAGGTGGACGGGGCGAGCGGGTGGCAGCGGCTGTGGCACATCACGCTGCCGATGATCCGCAAGTCCATCGGCACCAATCTGATGCTCAACACCCTGCAAACATTGTCGGTCTTCGGGCTGATCTGGGCGATGACCAAGGGCGGTCCGGCGCACCGGAGCGAGACGCTGCCGGTGTTCATGTACGACCAGGCGTTCACCAAGTCGCTGATCGGCTACGGGACGGCCGTCGCGCTGCTGCTGCTCGTCGTCGGCGCGCTGTTCTCCACCGTCTATCTGCGGCTGATGCGCGAGGAGGTGGGGACGTCGTGACGCCGTCGGGCGTACGCGGTGCGGCGTCAGCGGCCGGGTTGCCCGGCGGCCGGGTGGGGCGGGCCGCCGGGCGGTGCTACGGGCTGTCCTTCAGCCGCCCGGCCTTGCACATCGGGGCTGCACGGGGGACAGCCCCGGCGCGGTCAGCGCCGAGTTCAGCTCTGCGACGCGCGGCGCTTGCGCGCGAAGACCACCAGGCCCCCGCCGAGGACGACCACGGCGGCCGCGATGCCGGCGATCATCGGGGTGTTGCTGGACGAACCGGTCTCGGCCAGGTCGTCACCGCCGCCCTGCGGCTTGGAGGCCGGAGCGCTGCTGCTGGACTCGGGCGCGCTCGGCTCGGGCTTCTCGCTGGCGCTCTGCGAGGGGCTGGCGCTGGGCGAGGGCGAGGTGGACTCCGACTCGCTGGGCGACGGGGCCGGAGGCTTCGAGGGCTCCTCGCAGACCGGGGACTTCTTGGTCTCAGGACCCCACGAGAACTGGTCGCCGTCGGAGGCCACGACCTGCGCCGTGACGTCCAGCGGCTCGCTGTGCTTCGGCAGGTCGACCTTCTTGTTGAAGCTGCGGCCGAAGTCCTCGCTGATCAACACCTTGTCACCGGCCTTGACGGTGACCTTGTTGCCCTTCGGTGCGTACTGCTTGAGATCGATCGAGACCGAGTCACAGGTCACCGACCACTGGGGGGTGTGTGCCTGGGCGGGGGCGGCCGCTATCGCGGTGCCGACGAACGCCGCGGCACCGGTCGCCGCGATGGCGACCGACCGCTGCCATCTGAGGCGCAGTGCTGTCATCGTTTTCCTTCCGGTAGGACCCCGTCGTTGCCACATGCACGTACGACGGGTGACAGCACGGTACTCGCATCCTCAACCCAGGACACACGGACCCCGCAATATCCAACTGTTCCCGGCCAAGGGGCAGTTCGCACTCAAAGCGGCGCACCCCGAATGCCGCAGGTCGCGGGCGCTTGCGAACAGCTGCTCGAAGGAGGTTGCGATTAGGTGAAGTTGAGCACACACATGCGTAGGCGGCTCGCGGCGGACGGTGGGCTGCTGGTGGTCGCGGCGGCGTTCGTGACGCCGCTCGCGTGGCTGGTTCTCGCCTCCCTGGACGCGGAGGCGACGCTTCGGGTGCGGCCGCCGGGCTCGCCCACGCTGGACAATTTCTCCGCGGTGCTGACGGATGAGATCACCTTCACGCCGATGCGCAACAGCCTGGTGCTGTGCGGTGGTGCGACAGCTCTGACGGTGGTGTGCGCGGCGCTGGCGGCCTATCCGCTCTCCCGGTTCCGGTCCCGGTTCAGCCGCCCGTATCTGCTGGCCATCCTGTTCACCACGTGTCTGCCGGTCACGGCCGTGATGGTGCCGGTGTACGGGCTGTTCGTGCAGATCAACCTGATCGACACGATGTACGGCACCGCGCTGTTCCTGGCCGCCTCCCAGCTTCCGTTCGCGGTCTGGCTGATGAAGAACTTCATGGACTCGGTGCCGCTGGTGCTGGAGGAGGCGGCCTGGACGGACGGTGCCTCTTGGTGGCAGTCGCTGCTGCGGGTCGTACTGCCGCTGATGGGGCCCGGTGTCTCGGTGGTGGCGATCTACAGCTTCGTGATGATGTGGGGGAACTTCTTCGTACCGTTCATGCTGCTGCTGAGCCCGGAGCAGATGCCGGCGTCGGTCAGCATCTTCACCTTCTTCGGCAACTACGGAGCCGTCGTCTACGGCCAGTTGGCCGCCTTCTCGCTGCTGTACTCGACGCCGGTGATCCTGCTCTACGTGCTCATCGCCCGCCGGCTGGGCGGCGGCTTCGCGCTGGGCGCCGCGGTGAAGGGGTGAGCACGAAAGGAGTGCACAGAACTCTCAACGGTGCGCGCGAAGGCGTCCAGCAGCGCGCTGTTGCTGCCGCGCAGTCTCACCATCGCCAGCTCCGACGGCGGCAGACCTGTCACCGGTACGAAGACGATGTCCGCGCGGGCGTGCGCCTCGGCGGTGGGCCGGCACAGCAGCATCGCCCCGCGCCCCGCCGCCGCGTTGGCCAGCCCCTCCTGGAGCGTGGCCACAGCCGGCCCGCGCGCAACGGTGCGCCCCTCGGGGGTACGCGGCGGCGCCTGGTGGTCGCGCCAGTAGCCGGGCGCGGGCGGCGCGGCGGCGATGAGAGGGCAGTCGGCGAGGTCCTCGGCGTCCAGCGTGCCGCGCCCGGCCAGCGGGTGGCGGGGGGAGACGGCCAGCGTCCACGGCTGCTCCTCGAAGCAGGGCCCCACCACCAGGTCGGGTTCGGCGACGGGCAGCAGCACGACGGCCGCGTCCACCTCGCCGCGCCGCAGCGGCCCGAACGGGTCCGCCATGGTGATCTCCACGATGTCGGTCTCCACCCGCGGATGGCGGGCGTGGAAGAGGCCGAGCGCCGCCGTCATCAGGTGGCTGGCGCTGCCCAGGAACCCCAGCCGCAGCCGCCCGGCCACACACCGCGCCGCAGCGCGTGCCTCGTCCACGGCCTCGCCCAGCAGACCGTAGGCGGGCCGCAGCCGTTCCAGGAAGCGGGAGCCGAGCGGTGTGAGCGCCACCCGGCGGCTGGTGCGCTCCACCAGCCGCGCCCCGATCCGGCTCTCCAGTGACCGCAGCAGCTGGCTGACCCGGCTCTGCGACACGTACAGCCGCTCTGCGGTGCGCCCGAAGTGCAGCTCCTCGGCGAGGACGAGAAAGCACTCCAGCTCTCGCATCTCCAGCGAACGGATGCGGGTACCGACGCCCGGCGTACCGCCGTCCACGGACTTGCCGCCGTCCACGTCCGTCTCCTTCTGCTCGGCCTGCCGTATCGATGAGCCCTGCTCATAGAAGGATGAGAAGTCCGCCGTTGTTCCCCCCTGGGCGCCCGCGAAGGCTGGGGGCATGACAGAAACCCTCACCTCGGCCCCCTCCCGGGCGCGGGAGCGCACACCGCTGCGGGCCTGGCTCGGCGTCGCCTCGCTCACCTCGGCCACCTTCGCGGTCACCGCGGCCGAGATGCTGCCCGTCGGGCTGCTCACTCCCGTCGGCGACAGCCTGCACGTCTCGGAGGGCTCAGCGGGCCTGACCGTCACCCTGACCGGCATCGTCGCAGCCCTCGCCGCGCCCCTCGTCCCGCTGGCCGCCGGCCGGCTCGACCGCCGCACCACGCTGGCCGGGCTGGCGCTGCTGCTGGCCGCCGCCAACGCGCTGTCGGCCGTGGCGCCTTCCCTCACCGTGCTGCTGATCGCCCGTGTGCTGGTGGGCGTCGCGCTCGGCGGCGTATGGGCACTGGCGGCCGGGCTTCCGGTACGGCTGGTGCCGCAGCGCTCGCTGAGCACGGCGCTGGCGGCCGTGTTCGGCGGCATCGGCATCGCGAGCGTACTGGCCGTCCCGGCAGGCACCATGCTGGGCGAAGCGGCCGGCTGGCGGACCGCGTTCGGCGCGGCTGCGGGGCTCTCGGCGGCCGTGGCGGCGGCCCTCGCGCTGCTGCTGCCCGCGCTGCCCGCCGAGCGTCCGGTACGCCCCGGCACCCTGCTGCGGCTGCTGCGCAACACCCGGCTGCGCACCGGGTTCGGCTTCCTCGCCCTGCTGGTGACCGGGCACTTCGCCGCCTACACCTATGTGCGGCCCGTGCTGGAGCAGCTCTCGGGTGTCGCGCCCGCGCTGATCGGGGCGCTGCTGCTGGCCTACGGCGCGACGGGCATCGTCGGCAACTTCGCCGCCGGCGCCCGCGCTGCCCGCCGGCCGCGGGGCACGCTGCTGACGCTGGGTGCGGGCATCGCCGGGACGACGGTGCTGCTGGCTGCGGTCGGTCCGGCCACCGGGCCCGCCGTGGCGGTACTGCTGCTGTGGGGCCTGGCCTATGGCGGGGTCTCGGTCAGCAGCCAGGCGTGGGTACTGGCCGCCGCGCCCCGCGAACGCGAACCCGCCAGCGCCCTGTTCGCCTCCGTGTTCAACGCCTCCATCGCGCTGGGCGCCTTCGTCGGCGGGCGCGTGGTGGACGCGGCCCCGCTGCGTACGGTGCTGCTGCTGGGGACCGCACTCGCGGTCTGCGCGCTGGCGGTGCTCGCCTTCGCGAAGGACCCGTCCCCCGGCCCGGCGGACGGGTGAACCTAGCATGAGCCCATGCGAGGGCGTCGGCTGAACGGCCGCTACGAACTGCTCGAACTCCTCGGCGCCGGCGGCATGGGCGAGGTGTGGCGGGCCCGCGACCACCAGTTGGAGCGCGAGGTCGCCGTCAAGCTGCTCGTGCCGCAGCGCGGCGGGGCCGGGGAGGCCGGCCGCGAGGAGATGGCGGCCCGCTTCCGGCGGGAGGCCCGCTCGGCGGCGGCGCTGGACAGCCCGCACATCGTTGCCGTACACGACCACGGCGCCGACGAGGGCTCGCCCTTCCTCGTGATGGCGCTGGTGCACGGCAGCTCCCTGCACGAGGTGCTGCGCGACACCGGCCGCGTCCCGCTCGGCGACGCCCTGCGCTGGACCGCCGATGTGTGCCGCGCCCTGGAGACGGCCCACGCGGCAGGCGTCGTGCACCGCGACATCAAACCGGCCAACATCATGGTCGAGGACGCCGAGGGCGCGGGCCGAGCGAAGGTCGTCGACTTCGGCATCGCCAAGTTCACCGAGGCCCGCGCCACCGACCCGCAGCTGACGACGACCGGCGGCGTGCCCTTCGGCAGCGTGCTGTACATGGCGCCCGAACAGTTCCGCCAGGAGCGCGTCGACGGGCGTACCGACCTGTACGCGCTCGGCTGCGTCCTGTACGAACTCCTCGTCGGCCGCCCGCCCTACACCGGCTCGGCGGCCGGCGTCATGTTCAACCACCTGCACGACGTACCACTGCGGCCGAGCCGGGCCCGGCCCGAACTCCCGCCCTCCGTCGACCGGTTGGTCCTCACCCTGATGGCCCGCGTCCCGGCGGACCGCCCGCCGAACGCGGGGGAGGCGCTGGCGCGCGTACGGGAGGTGACGGATACGGGGGAGCGGCGCCCGGCACCGCGACCGCCCGCGGATGCGCCGCTGGAGCCCGCGGACTCGCCACCGGAGCCCGCGGACTCACCGCCGGTGCCCGCGGTTTCGACGGCACGGCGCGTCTGGCGCGACCCCGACTGGACCCCGACGAGGCTGCGCCCCATGCCCACTGGACGCCGCCACACCGGCCTGATCGCCTTCACCATCGTGTGCCTGCTGATCGTGGGGACAATCGCCCTCCGCGGCTAGAGCGACGACGCGCCCCGAAGGGGCGCGGGGAACTGCGCGCGCAACCGCACACAACCCGCAGACCGCAACGGACGGCAAGGGGCACCCCCTCCCCGGAAGTCCCCCGAAGATCAGAACACCGCTTCGGTCTCATCCATCCGGTCCTGCGGCACCCTCTTCAATTCCGAAACCGCATCGGCCAACGGCGCCATGACGATCTCCGTACCCCGCAAGGCGGTCATGTGCCCGAAGTCGCCCCGATGGGCGGCTTCGACGGCGTGCCACCCGAACCGGGTGGCGAGCACCCGGTCGTACGCCGTAGGCGTCCCCCCACGCTGGATGTGGCCGAGAATGACGGGGCGGGCCTCCTTGCCGAGCCGGTGCTCCAACTCGATCGCGAGCCGGTTCCCGATACCGGCGAAGCGCTCGTGGCCGTACTGGTCGATCACGCCCTTCTCGTACGGCATGGAACCCTCGGCCGGGTGCGCGCCCTCGGCGACGCAGACGATGGCGAACTTCTTGTCCCGCGCGAACCGCTCCTCGACCATCTTGACCAGGTCGTCGACCTCGAAGTTGCGCTCGGGGATGCAGATGGCGTGCGCACCGGCCGCCATGCCCGCCTCCAGTGCGATCCAGCCGGCGTGCCGCCCCATGACCTCCACGACCATCACGCGCTGGTGGGACTCCGCGGTGGTCTTGAGCCGGTCCATGGCCTCGGTGGCGACGCCGACGGCGGTGTCGAAGCCGAAGGTCCGGTCGGTGGCGGAGATGTCGTTGTCGATGGTCTTGGGTACGCCGACGACCGGCAGCCCGATCTCGGCGAGCATCCGCGCCGCGGTCAGCGTGCCCTCGCCGCCGATGGGGATGAGGGCGTCGAGACCGAGCCGGCCGATCAGCTCCTCGGAGTTGTTGCAGGCTTCCCGCAGCCGGTCCCGCTCCAGCCGGGCCGAGCCGAGAATGGTGCCGCCACGGGCCAGGATGCCGCTGACCGAGTTTATGTCCAGGGGGCGGTAGCGGCCCTCGAGCAGGCCCTTGAATCCGTCTTCGAAGCCGATGACCTCGTCGCCGCGGTCGTGCACGGCACGGTGCACGACGGATCGGATCACGGCGTTGAGACCGGGACAGTCTCCGCCTGCGGTGAGGACTCCGATGCGCATGGGGTTCGCTTCTCCTGCTCCGTAGATGCCCGCCAGGACGGGCCGCTTGGGGCACGGTCGGACCTCACTGTCCGGGGTGCCGCTGGTCCGTGTGAGCCGGTGCGATTGTTTCACGTCTTGAAGGCGAGGGCATGGGCCCCGCCCAGCATCCGGACCGCCTCGCTCCGGTCCCGCCACCGGATCCACCCGCCCTCCGCCTGGCGAGCGTCCTAGCCAGTGGCGCGGGTATTGTCAAGGGTATAGCCGACCCTTTACGGGTGCTTTCTAGGCGAAACCGCTCAAGAACACCCCCAGAGCGATCTCGACCGCGACTCGCTCGACCGCGACTCGGAGGAGACAGCGCGTGACGCGCAGCGTGTACGTGACCGGCATCGGACGCAGCGACGGCCGTCAGGTCGTCGAGCTGGGGGTCATGGAGCTCCTGACCCGTCAGGTGGACCGCGTGGGGGTGTTCCGGCCGCTGGTGCACGACGAGCCCGACGAGCTGTACGACCTGCTGCGCAGCCGCTACCGGCTCAGCCAGCCCGCCTCCACCGTCTTCGGGATGGGCTACGAGGAGGCGGCCGCGCTCCAGGCCGAGCGGGGCACGGACGAGCTGATCTCCCAGCTGGTGGAGCGCTACCACCGGGTCGCCGACGCGTACGAGGCCGTACTGGTCCTCGGCACCGACTTCGCCGACACCGGGCTCCCCGCCGAGCTGGCGCTCAACGCCCGGCTCGCGAACGAGTTCGGCGCCGCCGTACTGCCCGTCGTCGCGGCCCGCGACCAGTCCCCGGAGGCAGTGGTCGCCGAGGTGCGCAACGCCCACGACGCCTACGCCTCGCTCGGCGCCGATCTGATCGCGATGGTCGCCAACCGGGTGGCCGACCCCAAGGCCGTGGCGGCGGTGCGCAGCCTGGCCGAGGGGCTGCCCGAGCCGGTGTTCGTCCTCCCGGAGGAGCCCGCGCTGGCCGCGCCGACAGTGGCCCAGGTCAAGGAGGCGACGGGCGCGCGGGTGCTGCTCGGCGACCACGCCGGGCTCTCCCGCGACGTCCGCAATCTGGTCTTCGGCGGCGCCCATCTGCCCGTCTTCCTGCCCGCGCTGACCGAGGGCTGCCTGGTGGTCACCCCGGGCGACCGCTCTGACCTGATCATCGGCGCACTGGCCGCGCACTCGGCCGGCTCCCCCGCCATCGCGGGCCTCCTGCTCACCCTGGATGAGCACCCCGGCGACCAGACCCTGGCACTCGCCTCCCGGCTGGCGCCCGGTACGCCGGTGCTCGTGGTGTCGGAGGGCTCGATGCCGACCGCTGACGCGCTGCTCTCCCTGGAGGGCAAGCTGACGGCTGCCACCCCGCGCAAGGCGGAGATCGCGCTGGGGCTGTTCGAGACCCATGTGAACGCCGCCCAGCTGTCCGAGCGGCTGGCGGTGGAGCGCAGCGAGCGGGTCACGCCGATGATGTTCGAGCACGAACTGGTGGAGCGCTCGCGCGCGGCACGGCGCCATATCGTGCTCCCGGAGGGCAACGAGGAGCGGGTGCTGCGCGCCGCCGAGGTGCTGCTGCGGCGCAACATCTGCGACCTGACGCTGCTGGGCGACCCGGCGGCGATCCGCAAGCGCGCCGCCGAGCTGAGCATCGGGCTCGATCTGCCGGGCGACGACGAGGCGCCCGCCGAGGCCCTCGCGGGCACGGGCGGTGCCACCGCGCGGATCGTCGACCCGCAGACCTCTCCGCTGCGGGAGCGCTTCGCCGAGTCGTACGCCGCGCTGCGCGCCCACAAAGGCGTCACCTATGAGCTGGCCCACGACGTGGTCTCCGACGTCTCGTACTTCGGCACGATGATGGTCCACGAGGGCCTGGCCGACGGCATGGTCTCCGGGGCCGTGCACTCGACGGCGGCGACGGTGCGCCCCGCCTTCGAGATCATCCGCACGAAGCCGGACGCCTCGATCGTCTCGTCCGTCTTCTTCATGTGCCTGGCCGACCGTGTGCTGGTCTACGGAGACTGTGCCGTGGTGCCCGACCCGGACGCCGAGCAGCTCGCAGACATCGCGATCCAGTCGGCCACCACCGCGGCGCGGTTCGGGGTGGAGCCGCGCATCGCGATGCTGTCGTACTCGACGGGCACCTCGGGCTCGGGCGCCGACGTGGACAAGGTGCGCCGGGCCACCGAACTGGTCCGCGAGCGCCGCCCCGATCTGCTGATCGAGGGACCCATCCAGTACGACGCCGCGGTGGAGCCCTCGGTCGCCGCCACCAAGCTGCCCGGCTCCAAGGTCGCGGGCCAGGCGACCGTGCTGATCTTCCCCGACCTGAACACCGGCAACAACACCTACAAGGCCGTGCAGCGCTCGGCCGGTGCCGTCGCCGTCGGCCCCGTGCTCCAGGGCCTGCGCAAACCCGTCAACGACCTGAGCCGCGGCGCTCTGGTGCAGGACATCGTCAACACCGTCGCGATCACGGCCGTCCAGGCGCAGGGCGAGCACGCACCCGGCACCCGGCACGCCTGAAGCCCGTTTCCCGACCCCGTTCCCCTACCCCGTTTCCAGACCCTGGTCCCGAGCCCCGTTTCCGAACCCGTGAAGAAAGCCCCTGCTGTGACCCCCACCCGGATCCTCGTCCTCAACTCCGGCTCGTCGTCGGTCAAGTACCAGCTCATCGACATGGCCGACCGCTCCCGGCTGGCCGCGGGGCTCGCCGAGCGGATCGGTGAGGAGACCTCGGCCATCTCGCACCAGCCGCTGGCCACCGGCGGCGAGCCGCGCACCCGCGAGGGCCGGCTCGCCGACCACGACGCGGCGCTCAAGGCCATCGCGGACGAGCTGGCCGCAGACGGGCTCGGCCTGGACTCCCCCGACCTGGCCGCGATCGGCCACCGGGTGGTGCACGGCGGGCTGAAGCTGACCGAGCCGACAGTGGTGGACGACGCCGTGCTCAAGGAGATCGAGCGGCTGGTCCCGGTGGCACCGCTGCACAACCCGGCGAACGTCACCGGCATCCGTACGGCGCAGCGGCTGCGCCCCGATCTGCCGCAGGTCGCCGTCTTCGACACCGCGTTCCACTCCACGATGCCGGAGCACGCGGCCCGCTACGCCATCGACGTGGAGACGGCGGACACCCACCGGGTGCGCCGCTACGGCTTCCACGGCACCTCGCACGCCTATGTGTCACGCAAGGCAGCCGAGCTGCTGGGCAAGGACCCCGCAGAGGTCAATCTGATCGTGCTGCACCTGGGCAACGGCGCCTCGGCCTCCGCGGTGCGCGGCGGGCGCTGCGAGGACACCTCCATGGGACTGACACCCTTGGAGGGCCTGGTGATGGGAACCCGCTCCGGTGACATCGACCCGGCGGTGGTCTTCCATCTGGGCCGGGTCGCCGGGATGGACGTGGACGAGGTGGACGAGCTGCTGAACAAGCGCAGCGGCCTGCTGGGGCTGTGCGGCGCCAACGACATGCGGGAGATCCGCCGCCGGATCGACGCGGGCGACGCGGCGGCCACCCTGGCCTTCGACATCTACATCCACCGGCTGAAGAAGTACATCGGCGCCTACTACGCGGTACTGGGCAGTGTCGATGCCGTGGTCTTCACCGCCGGTGTCGGGGAGAACGCGGCGCCCGTGCGCGAGGCCGCCGTCGCGGGCCTGGAGGAGCTGGGCCTGGCCGTGGACGGCGAGCTCAACGCGGCGCGCTGCAAGGAGGCACGGCTGATCTCGCCCGAGTACGCGAGGGTGAAGGTGGCCGTCGTACCGACCGATGAGGAACTGGAGATCGCAGAGCAGACATACGCGCTGGTCGCCCCGAGCTGAGCGGCCCTGACCCCTGGGGGAGCCGCCCCCGAATCGTTCAGTACCTAAACAAAACGATAGGATCGCCACCATGCGCCGTTCCAAAATCGTCTGCACCCTGGGCCCCGCCGTCGACTCCTATGAACAGCTCAAGACGCTGATCGAGGCGGGTATGAACGTGGCCCGCTTCAACATGAGCCACGGCTCCCACGCCGAGCACGAGGAGCGGTACCACCGCGTCCGCAAGGCCGCCGAGGAGTCGGGCCGCCCCGTCGGTGTGCTCGCCGACCTCCAGGGCCCCAAGATCCGGCTGGAGACCTTCGCCGAGGGCCCAGTCGAGCTGGTCCGCGGTGAGGAGTTCACCATCACGACCGAGGACGTGGCCGGCGACAAGACCATCTGCGGCACCACCTACAAGGGCCTGCCGGGCGACGTCTCCAAGGGCGACCCGGTGCTGATCAACGACGGGAACGTCGCCCTCCAGGTCGTGGAGGTCGAGGGCCCGCAGGTGCGCACCATCGTCATCGAGGGCGGCGTCATCTCCGACCACAAGGGCATCAACCTGCCCGGTGCGGCGGTCAACGTCCCGGCGCTGAGCGAGAAGGACATCGAGGATCTGAAGTTCGCCCTCAAGATGGGCGCCGACATGATCGCGCTGTCCTTCGTGCGGAACGCCTCCGACGTGCGCGACGTGCACCGGGTGATGGACGAGGTCGGCCGCCGGGTCCCGGTCATCGCGAAGGTCGAGAAGCCGCAGGCCGTCTCCAACATGGAGGAGGTCGTGCTCGCCTTCGACGGTGTGATGGTGGCCCGCGGTGACCTGGCGGTCGAATATCCGCTGGAGCAGGTCCCGATGGTGCAGAAGCGGCTGATCGAGCTGTGCCGCCGCAACGCCAAGCCGGTGATCGTGGCGACGCAGATGATGGAGTCGATGATCACCAACTCGCGGCCCACCCGCGCTGAGGCCAGCGATGTCGCCAACGCGGTGCTGGACGGTGCCGACGCGGTGATGCTCTCGGCCGAGTCCTCGGTCGGCCAGTACCCGATCGAGACCGTCAAGACGATGTCGAAGATCGTGCAGGCCGCCGAGCAGGAGCTGCTCAGCCGTGGCCTCCAGCCGCTGGTGCCCGGCAAGAAGCCGCGCACCCAGGGCGGTTCGGTCGCCCGCGCGGCCTGCGAGATGGCCGACTTCCTGGACGGCAAGGCCCTGGTCGCCTTCACCAAGTCCGGTGACACGGCCCGGCGGCTGTCCCGCTACCGGGTGAGCCAGCCCATCCTCGCCTTCACCACGGAGGCGGCCACCGCCAACCAGCTGACGCTGAGCTGGGGCGTGGAGACGTTCGTGGTCAAACACGTCGACCACACCGACGAGATGGTCGAGCTGGTCGACGCTGAGCTGCTGCGGCTGCAGCGCTTCGAGACGGGCGACACCATGCTGATCACGGCCGGCTCCCCGCCCGGCGTTCCCGGCACCACCAACATGGTCCGCGTCCACCACCTGGGCACCGCCTGACACAGGGCCCTGTGCACCGCCTGACGCACACCGACAGACGAAAAGACCCGCTCCCCGGTGAGGGGGCGGGCCTTTTCGTGAGGGGGTTACTTGCGGGCTACTTGCTGATGGACTGGTGCAGTCCCGGCACCGTGAGGGTGCCGCCGAACTGCCCGGCCTGCCGCACCGACACATCGGTGAAGTAGGCGTACGGCACATTGAGCGGGGGCGGCGTCTCGGGGGTGAAGGTGACCGGGATCAGCCCGAACAGCTTGCCCTTCAACTCCTCGGTGTACATCGTCACCTTGCCGCCGCGGATGGTGGAGGTGGACCCCTCGGCCGCCTGCACGTGGTAGGTGAGGCCGCGGTCCTTGACCAGCTGGTGCAGGTCGCCGATGTCCACCGCGTCGGCGGTGAACTTGAGGGCCTGCTTGGTCTCGCCATTGGGCTTGCGGATGTTGACGACGCCCTCGTAGTCGAGGCCCATCAGTGTGAGGGAGGACGCTTCCAGATACCAGGGGTCGTTGGGGACCTGGGCCGGGGTCTGCTCGTCCTTGCCGTCGACGCTCGTCTTCTCGGGGCAGGGGAACGGTTTGCCCGCGTCCTTGGCGGGGTCGTAGTCCCGGGCGGTGCCGTCCTTCTCGTCGACGCCCGAGCTGCCGGAATCCTTGCTGTCCTTGTCGCCCTTGCTGTCCTTGCTGTCCTTCTCCCCGGACTCCGACTTCTTCTCCGAGGCCGAGTCCGAGCCGGACTTCTGCTCGTCGGCGCTGCCGCTCTTACGGCTGTCGCTGTCCGAGCCGGAGCCCGAACCGCTGTCCGGGGCAGGGGACTTGTCGCCGGAACCGGAGTCCGAGCCGGAGCCCGTCGAGGGGCTGGGCGTGGGTGTGGGCGTCGATGAGGGCTCGTCGGCCGGCTGGTCGCTGTCCTTGTCGGGGCTGAGGACACCGTCGAGCGTATCGCCGACTCCCAGCGGGTCGTACCAGGGATTGTCCTTGTCGTCCTCCGAGGGGGACGAGGAGCTGTCACCCGAGCCGCTGGAAGGCGAGGGCGACGGGGTGGGCTGCGTGGAGCCGGAGGAGCCGTCGGAGGGCTTCTCGGACGCTCCCGAGGAGCTGTCCCCGCCGGAGTCGCCGGTCTTCTTCTCGGCGCCGTCAGCGCCTTCCTTGGCCTTCTCGGCAGCCTCCTTGGCCGCCTTCTCCCGCTCGGCCTTCGCGCGGGCGAGGTCCTCCTTGAGCTTCTCGGCCCGCTCCTTGCGCTCCTTCTTCTCCTTCTCGGTCTCCTGCTGTTCCGAGACGGAGACGCAGGAGTCGCCCTTGAACGGATTCTTCGGGAGCGGCTTGGCGTTGGCGAGCTGCGGGGTGAGCCCGACGCCCATCAGGACGGCCGACGGCATCGCGGCCAGGGCTATCGCCTTGCCTGCGGGCAGATGGAACCGGGTCAGCAGCGGTTTCCTGGGGGCCGCATGCCGGGGCCCGGTTCTCCCCCGGGCGCCGGGCGCGGCGTCGTCGCGCACGCCCTCCCCCTCGTGGACCTCGTCACCCGGCACGGTGCCTCCCGTTCCCGTCATGCGCGTCGACCCCGTCGGCGGGGGACGCGCCAGAGACTGCTGAGTTGTCCCGGGGGCCCTCCTCCGGGGCGGCCGGGCTCGTCGCGTCCTTGTCGGCTGAGGCCATCGCCGCACCCTGCGCGCCTGCGGCGTCCTCGGTCCGCTCGGCGGGCTCGGCCCGCACCGGCTTGCCCGGAGCCCAGGAGACGCCCAGCGCGCCGCCGATCAGTCCGAGCAGGAAGCCGATCAGGAAGGCGCCGATGTTGGACACGACGAGGGAGACCAGCGCGAGCAGGATCGCGGCCACGCCTGCGAACACCCGCGACTGGGGCTGGAACCACATCGTCAGCCCGAGGACGACCAGGAGTACGCCGATGATCAGCGAGCCGGCGCCCGCCGTCGTCGACATCCGGATGGTCAAGGACCCCAGGGTGAGGTTCTGGTAGGGGACGTACATGATCGGGATGCCCGCAAGCAGCGTCAGCATCCCGCCCCAGAACGGGCGCTGGCCGCGCCAGTGCCGGAAGGACTGCCTCTTGTGGCCGAATCCGGTCGTCAGACTCTGTCGCGTGTCGGCGCTCATGGGTACGGGGCTCCTCGGGACTGGCACAGAACTTGCTGGTGTGGAGCGGACCCTACGGTCGCGGGGGGCGGGACGGAGCGGGCGCCCTCGCCCTCCGCGGCCGTGGGAGGTCACGTCAGTAGCACTCGGACTTGCCCTTCTTGACGGCCATGTGCAGGCCGCTGAGCTTGAAGGTGCCGGCGGTGGTGGCCCACGCGCGCTGCTTGACGTCGGTGAAGTGGACGCTCTCCGCCTGCTGCGCGAAGGAGCCCTTGGCATAGGCGTCGCCCTTGTGCGGACCAGGACCCTTGGTGGTCTTGTCCACGCTGACGCCGATGTCGATGTTCTTGAACGTCGCGTTGGTGTACAGGTCGTCGGCGTCGATGTAGAGCTTCTTCGCCTCGACGCGGGGTCCGCCCCCGCCGCCTGCGCTGAGCTTCATCGACACGTCGCCGAAGACCGGGACGGGCACGACGACGGACTGGCAAAGGTTGCGTATCTTCGCCGAGTTCATGCCGACGACGGCGACAGCCTTCTTGCCCTTCTGGGTGCTGTCGAGCGCGCCGTACTGGACGAAGCCGCTGCCGTCCAGCTCATCCGCCGTGACCTTGAACTGCTGGCCGGAGACGCTGAACGACGCCGCCAGCGCACCCTGCGAGAGGGCGACGCCGATCGCTGCCGTAGCGGCCACGCTCGGCACCATGACGACGGCGAACCGCTTCCATCTGGTCCCGCCACGAGCCAGGGACTCCATGACTTTCCTCCTTCTCGGACGTACATCTCCGGCTCGGAGAGCCGTGCCGCCTGTGCTCAGCGGGCCGCTCCTGCCGTGGGGGTACCTCCCGGCCACGGGGCTGGGGAGGGAGACGAGCTACGTCCTCGGAACGGAGAGCGCCAACGTCGTCCGTGCCGTCCTGCGCACGTCACGTCCGAGCTGCCGGCGATCACCCCCGAGCGACAACCACGGGCCACGCTCTCGCGCAACCTTGCTTTGCAGGACAGGCCCTGCCGTGGAGCAGGGACCCCCCTGTCCCAAGAACCGGCAGTGAAGGGTGCGTTGTTGGTGCTGGCCCTCGGTGCCGGTCCACTCGGTGGGGACCCATCGCCGTGAGCGCCGAATGGATGCCGGGCTACGGGGCGATGGACCGAGCGTGGCCGATCGTGGTGCATCTGAGCCCGCCGCACAAGGGGGTTCGTTACTTACGAGTAACGGCTGGATAACCCCGGGGCCGCCGGGGGGTATCGGAAGGCGACGGAGGGTTGCGGAGGGGGCCGGACCCCAAGCCGCATCAACCGGGCATGCCGGGAGGTTTCCGCGAGATTTCGTAACCGTAAGTAACGGCGGCCGCAATTACCAAGTTTTGGTAAAGCGCGGCCGCCGTTGTCGCTAAATCAATGAGTTCCGGCCCCGTGGGTGACCGTCGGTACGGGCAGGTCAGAACAGCGCGCGAGCGAGTGCTGCACGCGCGGTGACGACGCGCGGATCCTCGGGCCCGATCACCTCGAACAGCTCCAGGAGCCGCACCCGCGCCGCGTCCCGGTCCTCACCGGCCGTGCGCCGCACCGCGTCCACCAGCCGCCCGAAGGCGTCCTCGACGTGACCTCCCGCCATGTCCAGATCCGCGACCTTCAGCTGGGCCGCCACATCGTCCGGCCGGTCGGCGGCGTCCTTGCGGACCTGCCGGGCGTCCATGCCCTGCACCCGGGAGAGCAGTTCGGCCATCGCCAGGCCGACCTTCGCCTCCACATTGGCCGGATCGTCCGACAGCTTGTTGCGGTACGCCTGGATGGCGCCGGGCAGGTCGCCCGAGTCCAGCGCCTGCTGCGCCGCGGCCAGCACCGGGTCCTCCGGCGCCTGCGGCTCGGCGGGCTGCTCACCGGCGCCCTCCTGCGGGACACCCGTCAGACCGGTGATGCCGAAGCGCTGCTCGGCGACCTGGACCAGCTGGTCCAGCGTGGCCCGGATCTGCTGCTCGGGTGCCGCGCCCTGGAACAGCGGCAGCGCCTGTCCGGCCACCACGGCGAAAACCGCCGGGATGCCCTGGACCCCGAACTGCTGCATCAGCATCTGGTTCTGGTCGACGTCGATCTTGGCCAGCAGCAGCCGGCCCGCGTACTCCTGGGTGAGCCGCTCCAGCACCGGTGAGAGCTGCTTGCACGGCTCGCACCACTCCGCCCAGAAGTCGATGACGACGGGCACCTCGGCGGAGCGCTGGAGCACCTCCGCCTCGAAGTCGGCCTCGGTGACGTCGATCACCAGACCGGCCGGCGAGGGGGCACCGTTCCCCTCAGCGGCGCGGGCGCGCTCCTGCTCCGCCTTCTGCTTGGCCTCACCGGCCGCCTTCACAGCGGCGAGGTCGACCACTCCGCTCATGGACATGTTGCGTGGCTGCATGAGACCAGTCTCCCCCCTTCGCGCGGCCGCGTGTGCAGTGGTCGCCAGGTCCCCACCCGGCGTGTGATTGTCGCGGCGGTCATTCCGCTACGAGCCGTAGCGTAACTTGAGCGGGGGACGCCACCGCAAGGCGTTCCGGGCACGGCGCGCGGTGATCCACCTCACTGTGCGGCGGATACCGGCCGGTAAGGTCGGTGCATGGCAGCGCCCGACCCCCCACCCGCTCCGCAACGCCGCGGCCGACCGCGAAGTGTCGCCGCCGACCGCGCCATCCTCGCCGCGACCCGCGCCGCGCTGGTGGAGGTCGGCTGGAGCAGGCTGACGATGAGCGAGATCGCGCTGCGCGCCGGAGTCGCCAAGACCACCCTCTACCGGCGCTGGGCGGCCAAGAGCGAGCTCGTCGTCGACGCGGTCGCCGTCCTCTTCGACGAGCTGGAACTGCCCGACCGCGGCTGTCTGCGTGCCGACGTCGAGGGCGTGGTGATCTCCTTCGCCGCCCTGCTGCGCCGCCCCGAGACCAAGACCGCGCTGATGGCCGTCCTCGCCGAATCCACCACCGACCGGGCGCTGCGGGCCCGCATCCGCGAGGCGATCGTGGACCGCCAGAAGCGGCTGGTGCTGGACGGGCGCTCCCGGGCCCAGCAGCGCGGGGAACTGCCGCCCGACCCGCCCGACCCGGCCGAGACAGCGCGGGTGGTGGACCTCATCTTCGACGTGATCGCGGGCGCGGTGGTGCACCGGTCGCTGGTGAGCGACTGCCCCGTGGACGAGACCTGGGCCCGCCAGTTCGCCACGCTGCTGCTGGAGGGCCTGGGCGCGGCTTCCACGAGCGCGCGCCCCCAATCGGAGCAGGCTCAGCCGGACACGTTCTAAGAGGGTTGTGAGAACTGTCTCTGGGAGCCTGTGTCCATGGCGATGAAGCAGGACTCCTCCGGGGCGGGCGGCACGGCGAAAGTGCTGGTCGTCGACGACGACCCGGAGGTGAGCGCGGCGGTCGCCGACGGACTCGCCGTCGAGGGCCACGAGGTGGAGACGGCCGCCGACGGCCTCGCCGCGCTGACCGCCGTCGCCCGCTGGGACCCGGACGCCGTCGTGCTGGATGTGCTGATGCCGGCCCTGGACGGGCTGGCGGTCTGCCGCCGGCTGCGCGCCCTGGGCGACCGCACGCCCGTCCTCGTACTGACCGCGCTGGACGCGGTCAGCGACCGCGTGGACGGGCTGGACGCGGGCGCCGACGACTACCTCGTCAAGCCGTTCGCGCTGGACGAACTCACCGCGCGGGTACGCGCACTGCTTCGCCGGGCCGCGCCCGCACCCGCCGACGACGGGCTGGTCCTCGGCGAGCTGGAGCTGGACCCCGCCACCCGGACGGGCAGCCGCCGGGGCAGGACCATGGAGTTCACCGGGACCGAGTCCGCACTGCTCCAGGTGCTGATGCGGCATCCGGGGCAGACCGTGCCGCGGCAGGTGCTGCTGGAGGAGGTGTGGGGCCGCGACTTCGGCCCCGGCTCCAACTCGCTGGCCGTCTACATCGGCTATCTGCGGCGCAAGCTGGAGGCGGGCGGCGAGCCGCGGCTGGTGCACACCGTGCACGGGGTCGGCTACCGGCTGGACCGCTCGTGACCGGCGCGCCGCGTACCGGAAGCCGGCGGGCGCGCCGCCCGTTGCGCACCCGGCTGGCGCTGGCCGCGACCGGAGCCGTGGCACTCGTCGCCCTGGGCGTGTGCGCGGCGGCGTTCGTCGTCATCCGCCACGAACTCCAGCACCAACTGGAGCTGAACCTCACCCAGTCCGCCAACCGCTTGACGCACGAGACGCGCGACGACCGCGCCCCTCAGGTACTCGCCGGGGACTGCCGCTATCTCGCGGCGCCCGCGTGCGCCCAGATCGTGCCGGCGCGCGGCGCCGACGACCCGCCCGGCGGCTCCGGCCGGCTGCTGCCGGTGGACGCCGCCACCCGGCAGGTGGCGGCCGGCGCACGCGGGCCGTACTACAGCGAGGTGAGCGTGCACGGCTATCCGGCCCGGATGCTCACCACCCCGCTCGAGGACGGCCGCGCCCTCCAGGTGGCGCTCCGGTCGGACACCGTGCGGGACGGCGTACGCCGGGCCGCGCTGCTGCTGGCCGCCGTCGGCGCGGCTGGCGTGCTGGTGGCGGCGGGGCTCGGCTACTGGGTGTCGCGTACGGGGCTGGCACCGGTGGCCCGGCTGACCCGCACGGCGGAGCACATCGCGCGTACCCGCGACGCCGGACACCGGATCGAACTGCAGCCCTCACACGGCACCGGAGAGGGGCGCCGGGGCCGGGGCCGGGAGGACGAACTGACCCGGCTGGCGGTCAGCTTCAACACCATGCTGGAGGCGCTGGAGCAGTCGGTCGCCGCCCAGCGGCGGCTGGTCGCGGACGCCTCGCACGAACTGCGCACCCCGCTGACCGCGCTGCGCACCAACACCGAACTCCTCGCCCGCGCCGGCCGGCTGACGCCCGCGCAGCGGGACCGCGCCGCCGCCGCGCTGGGCCGCCAGCTCCGCGAGGTGACCGACCTGGTGAACGACCTGATCGAGCTGGCACGCGACGAGGAACCGCAACCGCTGCTGGAACAGGTCGAGCCGGCGGCACTGGTACGGCACGCGGTGGCGGCGGCCCGCGACCACTGGCCGGATACCGATTTCCGCCTCACGGTGGCACCCGGCGCCGCATCGGCCACCGTTCCCGGGGTGCCCGCGCGGCTGTCGCGGCTGCTGTCCAACCTGCTGGACAACGCGGCGAAGTTCGGCGACGGGCGGGTGGAGGTGGCCCTGCGCACCGGGGACGGCGGTACGGAGATCACCGTGCGGGACCACGGGCCCGGCCTCGCGCCGGAGGACCTGCCGTACGTCTTCGACCGCTTCTACCGTTCACAGGCGGCCCGCGCACTCCCCGGCTCGGGCCTCGGTCTCGCCATGGCGCAACAGATCGCCAGGGCCCACGGCGCCCGCCTGACAGCCGAGCGCCCCGGGACCGGCGGCGCCCTCTTCCGGCTCCGCTTCCCGGAAATTCCCGGAAAACCTGGATGAACGGCCGGAACGCTCTGCCAGAATGCGGCGATGACAGCGCAGGAAGCACCCCAGCCACTCGCGCCACCGCTGCTCCGCGCCCCCGAAGAGGGCGAGCGGATCGACGTGGCGGGCGTCGAGCACTTCTTCCGGCTGACCGCCGAGCACACCGAAGGCCGCTTCGCCTTCGAGGAGTTCACCCTCGCCCCGGGCATCGTCGGCGCCCGCCCGCACATCCACCACGGCCATGACGAGTACTTCTACGTCCTGGAGGGCGAGCTGACCCTGCACAACGGCGAGGGCGAGGTGACCGCGGGACCCGGCGCGCTGCTGGCCGCCGTACGCGGCACCCCGCACGGCTTCCGCAACGCGGGCAGCAGGAGCGCACGCGCCCTGTGCCTGTACACACCGGCGGGGTACGAGGGCTATTTCCGCGAGGTGCACCAGGCGGTGGCGGCGGGCGCCGAGGTGACCGACGAACTGCTGGCGGAGTTCCGCGGCCGCTACCGGACCACCTCGGTGGACCCGCACTGAGCCGGCGCGGGCCCGGCATCGCGGCCCCGGCGCCGTGGGCCCGGCGCCGCAACTCCCTCCCGGGCCCGTTCCGCTCGGGAGGGACCGGGCGTCAGAACACCGGCGGTTCGGTGTAGGTGCCCCACTCGTCCCGCAGGGCCCCGCAGATCTCGCCCAGCGTGGCCTCGGCCCGTACCGCCTCCAGCATCGGCTCGATCATGTTGCCCTCGCCGCGCGCGGCCTCGACGAGCGTGCCGAGCGCCCGCCGCACGGCGGCGTCGTCCCGCGCTGACCGCCGGTCCGTGAGGGCCCGCACCTGCTCGCGCTCCACCTCGTGGCTGACCCGCAGGATCTCCAGGTCCCCCGTGACCGAGCCGGTGTGGCAGTTGACGCCGACGACCTTCTTGTCGTTCTTCTCCAGCGCCTGCTGACAGCGGAAGGCGGACTCGGCGATCTCGCCGGTGAACCAGCCGTCCTCGATACCCCGCAGGATGCCGGAGGTGATCGGGCCGATGGGGTGGTGGTTGTCGGGGAGCGCGCGCCGGCCGCGTTCCTTTATCCGCTCGAAGATCTTCTCCGCGTCGGCCTCGATGCGGTCGGTCAGCGCCTCCACGTACCAGGAGCCGCCCAGCGGGTCGGCGACGTTGGTGACGCCGGTCTCCTCCATCAGCACCTGCTGGGTGCGCAGCGCGATCTCGGCGGCCTGCTCGCTGGGCAGCGCCAGCGTCTCGTCCAGCGCGTTGGTGTGCAGCGAGTTGGTGCCGCCCAGCACGGCCGACAGTGCCTCTATGGCGGTGCGGACGACGTTGTTGTAGGGCTGCTGCGCGGTGAGCGAGACGCCAGCTGTCTGGGTGTGGAAGCGCAGCCACTGCGCCTTCTCGCTGGTGGCGCCGTACACGTCGCGCATCCAGCGGGCCCAGATGCGGCGCGCCGCACGGAACTTGGCGATCTCCTCGAAGAAGTCCAGGTGTGCGTCGAAGAAGAAGGACAGGCCGGGCGCGAAGGTGTTGACGTCCAGGCCGCGGCTGAGCCCCAGTTCGACGTAGCCGAAGCCGTCGGCCAGCGTATAGGCGAGCTCCTGTGCGGCGGTCGCCCCGGCCTCGCGAATGTGGTAGCCGGAGACGGACAGCGGCTTGTACGCGGGGATGCCGTGCGCGCAGTGCTCCATCAGGTCGCCGATGAGCCGCAGATGGGGCTCGGGCTGGAAGAGCCACTCCTTCTGCGCGATGTACTCCTTGAAGATGTCCGTCTGCAGTGTGCCGTTGAGCACGGCCGGGTCCACGCCCTGCCGCTCGGCGGCGACCAGATACATGCAGAAGATCGGCACGGCCGGGCCGGAGATCGTCATGGAGGTAGTGACATCGCCGAGCGGAATGTCCCGGAAGAGCACCTCCATGTCGGCCGCTGAGTCGATGGCGACGCCGCAGTGGCCGACCTCGCCCAGCGAGCGCGGATCGTCCGAGTCGCGGCCCATCAGCGTCGGCATGTCGAAGGCGACGGACAGCCCGCCGCCGCCCGCCTCCAGGATCATCTTGTACCGCTCGTTCGTCTGCTCGGCGTTGCCGAAGCCGGCGAACTGGCGGATGGTCCACGTCCTGCCCCGGTAGCCGGTGGGGTAGAGCCCGCGAGTGAAGGGGAACTCGCCCGGCCACCCGATGCGCTCGAACCCGGTTACGGTGTCGCCGTCCGGGGGCCCGTAGACAGGCTCGACGGGGTCGCCGCTGAGCGTGGTGAAATCCGCATCCCGCTTGCGCGCGGAGTCGTAGCGCTCCTGCCAGCGGCGGCGGCCTTGTGCGATGGCGTCAGCATCCATGCCCCCGAATTTACTAGGACGTCCAAGTAAAAGTCGATGACCAACGGCCCGGTGTGACCCGGGAAGCTCCGCTCAGGCGCCGACCGGGGCCGCCGCCGCGTCCTTGACCAGGGGTGCGACCTCGCGGGTGACCTTGCGCTCGACGAAGAAGGCGGCCGTGGGGATGGTCCCCGCGAGCAGCACCCACAGCTGCTTGCCGAGCGGCCACTTCGCCTTCTGACCCAGGTCGAAGGCGAAGATCAGGTACAGGATGTAGAGCCAGCCGTGCGCGATACCGACCACGCTGGTGAAGCCGGCGGCACCGTCCATGCTCAGCGCGTACTTGCCGATCACGCCGAGCGTCAGCAGAACGAGGAGCACGGCGGTGACATAGGCCATGACGCGGTAGCGGGTCAGCACGCTTCGTTTCATGGAAACGAGCGTAACGGCCGCTTTGGTGCGATCTTCCGCCGCCCCTGGCACCCCTGCGCCCCTGGCGCCCCTCAGTGCCCGGGGCCGTCGGGGAAGTCCCCCGCCGCCACCCGCAGCGGGCGCAGCAGGTCGAAGATCTCGCCGAGCTGTTCTGTCTCGTAGGCGCCGAGCCCGAAGTCCATGGCCATCAGGTCCTCGGTGGCCGCGTCGCACACCTCGCGGCCCTTGTCGGTGATCGCCGCCAGGGTGCCGCGGCCGTCGTTCGGGTTGGGCCGCTTCTCCACGAAGCCGGCTGTCTGGAGCCGGTCGACGGTGTTGGTCACCGAGGTGGGGTGCACCATCAGCCGCTCGCCGATCTTCGACATCGGCAGCTCGCCCTTCTGCGAGAAGGTGAGCAGCACCAGCGCCTCGTACCGCGCGAAGGTCAGCCCGTACGGCTTGACCACCGCGTCGACCTCGGACAGCAGGATCTGGTGGGCGCGCATGATCGAGGTGATCGCGGCCATGGACGGCACCGAGCCCCATCGCTGCTTCCAGTGCTCATCGGCACGGGCGATCGGGTCGAACGACAGACTGAGCGGCTTGGGCACCCTAAGACCCTACCGGCCGGTCAGGTACGCGTTGAAGCCGTCTCACGCTCCGGGCGTTCCCCACCACGCACGCCGTACCGACGGCCCCGGTCAGCGCTTCGGCGTACGACACGGCCAGCCCCTCGGGGACGGCGGAGAACAGCGGCGGCAGCCGGCACAACAGCAGCAGCGCACGCACCCGAGGGTCGGCCAGCAGCCGCCGGGTACCGCCTCGGGTGCGTACGGCGGCATGCGCCAGGGCCGGGCGCAGCCAGGCGTCCGCACGCAGGATCAGCGCCGAGCCCAGGAACCCGGCGACGGTGAGCAGCAGCGCGGTGCGATCAGCACCAGGAGCAGTCCCGTGGCCGCGTTGCCGACGGTCTGCGCGCTCAGGGCGACCACCCGCAGCAGCGACCGGCCGAGTACGGACGCGTCCCGCCCCGGCAGGTTCGCGCCGAGGCCCGCGGCGCGTACGCCAGTGAGCTTCCAGCTCCTCGTCCGGTGTCATGGACCGAGGCTGGATCACCGGCCGGGCCCCGGCCAGACCGCCTCGGGCCCGTAGCGCCGCCGGTGCGGGCTTCAGTCCTGGCCGAGATACCGGTCGACCGTCGCGACCTTCGAGGTGAGTCCGTCGGTCACGCCGGGCCGGATGTCGGCCTTGAGGACGAGCGAGACCCGGGGCGCCCGCGCCTCGACCGCCGCGACGGCCCGGCGTACGACGTCCATGCACTCCTCCCACTCGCCCTCGAGCGAGGTGAACATGGCGTCGGTGCGGTGCGGCAGGCCCGACTCGCGGACCACGCGCACGGCGTCGGCGACGTACTCGCCCACGTCCTCGCCGACCCCGAGCGGGGTGACCGAGAAGGCGACGATCATCAGTTGACCGCGCTTCCGCCGCTGCTCACCGTGGACGCCTGCTCCTTGCGGGCCCGCGCCGCGATCACGCCGGCCTCCTCTTCCTGGCGCAGCATCCGGTCGGCGAACAGGCCGCCGGTGGGCAGCACGGAGAGGACGAAGTAGAGCGCGGCCCGGCCCTTTTCCCACTTGTTCCGATTCCAGGCATCCGCCCAGAACAGGACGTAAAGGATGAAAAGGACACCGTGGATGGGGCCCAGCACCTTGACGGCACCCGGCGCCCAGCCGATGTCGGTCAGCCACTTCAGGGCCGAGCACACCAGCAGGATCAGGAAGGAGACCGCCTCGGGCACCGAGGTGAGTCGCAGACGGCGCAGCGCTGAGACCGCCTTGGGCGGCAGGCCGCTCGGAGTTTCCAGTATGGCCACGGCAGGTCCTCGGAGTTGGATTGTGAAGGGATGCACAAGCTTCTGCCACATTGTGACAGCCCTGCCCTCGGCCCCGGCCCGCAGGGTAGGTTCGTCGCGTGGCTCAGTTCCGGCTCGAAGGCAGCAAAGTGCTGGCCGTCACCCTCGGCGGTGGCGGCGACGCGGTGAAGGCGAAGAACGGCTCCATGGTCGCCTACGACGGCGAGATGGCGTTCAAGAAGATGAGCGGCGGCGGCGAGGGCATGCGCGGCATGGTCACACGCCGGCTGACCGGGGAGCAGATGACGGTGATGGAGGTGAAGGGGCAGGGCACCTGCTATTTCGCCGACCGGGCCAGCGACATCTCGCTCGTCCGGCTGAACGGCGAGAAGCTGCACGTCGAGGCGAGCAATCTGCTGTGCACGGACGGCGGGCTGCGCACCGGCACCACCTTCACCGGGCTGCGCGGCGCCTCCCAGGGCAACGGCCTGTTCACCACGTCCGTCGAGGGCACAGGACAGGCCGCGCTGATGTCGGACGGCCCCGCCGTGCTGCTGCGGGTCACACCGCAGACCCCGCTGCAGGTCGACCCGGGCGCGTACGTCGCACACCAGGGGGATCTGCGGCAGAGCTTCCAGTCCGGGGTCAACTTCCGCACGCTGATGGGCGAGGGCTCCGGCGAGGCGTTCCAGATCCGGTTCGAGGGCCAGGGCGTGGTGTACGTACAGCCGAGCGAGCGCAACACGCTGGGAGGGGACGTCTGATGCCGTTCCGGGAACTGTCCGGCAAGCTCGTCGAGGCCCGGATCGCGCCGGGGCAGCGGATGTTCAGCCAGCGCGGCGCGATGGTCGGCTACAAGGGCGAGGTGACGTTCACCCCCAATATGCAGGGCGGCCAGGGCGGTGTGATGTCGATGATCGGCCGCCGCATCGCCGGCGAGGCCGCTCCGCTGATGACCGTGGAGGGCGACGGCACGGTGATGTTCGGCCACGGCGGCCACCACATCCAGGTGATCGATCTGGACGGGGACACGCTGTGCGTGGAGGCCGACCGGCTGCTCGCCTTCGACGGCTCCCTCCAGCAGGGCACCCTCTTCCTCGGCAGGGACGGCGGGGTGATGGGCATGGTGCGCGGCCAGGTCTCCGGACAGGGCCTGTTCACCACCACGCTGTCCGGCAAGGGCTCGGCCGCCGTGATGGCGCACGGCGGCATCCTCCAGCTGGCCATCACCCCCGGCCGCCCCGTCCACGTCGACCCCCAGGCGTACGTCGCGCACTTCGGCGACGTACGCAACAAACTGTCCTCGGCGCTGGGCTGGCGCGACATGGTGGGCCGGGGCTCCGGCGAGGCGTTCCAGCTGGAACTGTCCGGCAACGGGGCCGTGTTCGTACAGGCCAGTGAGGAGAAGCTGTGATGTCCCAGGGATCCCAGGGCTACCAGGTGTACGACGCGGCGACGCTGCCCGCGAACGACAACGTCAACCCGTACGCCTTCTGCGTCGATCTGAACGGCCAGTGGTTCCTCCAGAAAGGGAAGATGATCGCCTACTACGGGCAGATCGACTTCCACGGCATCGGCCACGGACCGCTGGACCGGCTCGTGGCGAGCAGCTTCCACTCGCCGCTGCACGCCTCCGACTGGGTCGTCGCACAGGGACAGGGCAAGCTGCTGCTGGCCGACCGCGCCTTCGACGTCAACTCCTACGACCTGGAGGACGGCAATCTCACCGTGCGGTCCGGCAATCTGCTGGCCTTCGAGCCCTCGCTCTCGCTGAAGCAGTCGATCATCCCGGGCTTCCTCACGCTGATCGGCACAGGACGCTTCGTGGCCGCCTCCAACGGGGAGGTGCACTTCGTGGAGCCGCCGGTGCGGGTCGATCCGCAGGCGCTGGTCGGCTGGTCGGACTGCCCCTCGCCCTGCCACCACTACGACCATCAGTACCTCAAGGGCGTCATGGGCGGCCTCCGTGCCATGACGGGGCTCGGCGGGGCCTCCGGCGAAGAGCACCAGTTCGAGTTCGTCGGCTCGGGGACGGTACTGATCCAGTCGTCGGAGGTGCTGATGGCCGAGCGCGACACCGGCGCCGTACCGCAACAGGCGGGGGTGCCCGGTGGCGGCCAGGGCGACCACGGCGGCCAGCGGGCTCCGCAACTGCCGGGCCAGCTGGGGAGTCTGCAACGCCGCTTCGGCCTGTGACGGCCACGGGTGACGTCTGACAACGCTGCGACATCTTGGCGCCACTCGGTGTAAGCACGCGTGTGCGAACCTGGGTAGAGTCTCACGGTATGGACACCGACGACCGCACCCGTTGGCTCACCGAGGACGAGCAGCGCGCCTGGCGCGTCCATCTCGACGTCGGCAGGCTGCTCAGCTACCAACTGGAGCGCGACCTGCAACCCTTCGGGCTGACCCTCAACGACTACGAGATACTCGTCAATCTCTCGGAGTCGCCGGAGCACCGCATGCGGATGACCGACCTGGCAGGGGCCACCCTGCAGTCCAAGAGCCGGCTGTCCCACCAGATCACCCGGATGGAGAAGGCCGGACTGGTACGGCGCGAGACCTGTGAGTCGGACAAACGGGGGCTGTTCGCCGTGCTGACGGAGCACGGGTGGGACACCATGCGTACGGTAGCGCCACACCATGTCGATTCGGTGCGGCGCCATTTCATCGACGGCATCGCCCCCGATGACCTCGCCCACCTGGAGCGCATCCTTCGCCCCCTCGCGGAGAAGCTGCGGAGTGAGAGGGGGCGGGTCTAGGGTGCCCCTGTAGGGGCGCTACTGCCCTGCGAAGCTTGGGCAGTCTGCTCCCCCGAGCTCTTCGAGCAGGGGGTGCCCCCAGGGCGCAGGGTGGGCAAGCGCAGCCCCCATGCCGGGTACGGAAAAGTCGCGGGGCAAGTGCTAGTCGCTCGCCAGTGGCAGCCGCAGGACGAAGGTGGCCCCTCCACGGGAGGGGCTCTCGGCGCGGAGGGTGCCACCGTGGCGCTCCGCGACATCGCGGGCGATGGCGAGGCCCAGCCCGGCGCCGCCCTCGTCCCGGGAGCGCGCGGCGTCCAGCCGCACGAAC